>CAZQOT010000033.1:3721-11063 GCA_964595115.1 uncultured Muribaculaceae bacterium
TAGTTGAAAATGAGTATTTAGACAATACAAAATCAGAAAAATTAAATCCTGTATTATTAAGTTCTATTTTAGAAAATGCAATTAGAAGTAATAACGATGAGCTTATATTACCAGCGTTTAATTGTTTCGGTTAGGAGATAATTATGGCAGATAAAAAAGTTTATATAGGTACAGGACGTCGTAAGAGTTCAGTTGCTAAAGTAAGAATGACTTTAGGCAAAGGAAAAATTACGATTAATGGAAAAGATGTAAATGAATATTTACCTTTCCCAACATTAGTTATGGATTTAAAACAACCACTTGAAGTATTAGGTATGACTGATAAATTTGATATTGAAGTAGATGCCTTTGGTGGAGGATTCTCTGGTCAAGCTGGAGCAACACGTTTAGGTATTGCCAGAGCATTAATTGAATTTGATAGTCCAAACGATCCAAAAAGAGGAGATTCGTTCAGACGTATTTTGAAAGCTCATGGTTTTATTACTAGGGACGCACGCAAGAAAGAACGTAAGAAATATGGTCTTAAAAAAGCTCGTCGTGCACCACAATTTAGTAAGCGTTAATCAAAATATGATATTAAACCCTTTAAACTTAATGTTTATTGGGTTTTTCTTTGCTTAAGATATTTCGTAAAACGTCGTAATTTGTATACGGAACCAACTAGTTAATAGCGCGTTAATAACAAAACAATTGGCAAGTAATTAAATACTGGTATAATAATCATTGCTTAGAAAAGGAGAAATATTATGCAAAATGATAAAATATTTACTGGTACCATAATGAGATGTACAAAGTATGATATGCATGCTACATTCAAATCGGAAATGCATATTGATGGGCAAAGTATTGGGTGTGATTCATTTGGTTATATTGATGAAGAAAGTGAAACTTTCAAAGAAAATGCGACACTAATTAAAACTAAACAAGGTTACTATGTTGATGTAGAAGGATTAACTCTAACTGATATAGCATATTTATATTTAGAAAATTCAAAAGCTAAAGTTGCTGGTACTAAAAGTGGAAAATTATTTATGCTAGGCTCATGTTTTTATGTTGGAGATTTATTTGTTGATCAAAATTCTATAAGACCATATACATCAGCAGATATGGAAGAAAAGAGATCTTCAATACGAATAATTCAAAGAAATGCTAAAAACGACAGAACGAAATAATAATTAAATTAGGCATTTTATAGTTTTTTGCGTTACTAACGTATTACTAACAAAATCATTGATAAGCCATTATTTATAAAGGATATCAATTCACAAAACATTAATATTATATTTAAAACACCAAAAGGTGTTTTATTTACAATTATGTTATGTGTAATATTGAACATAATTATTTTAATGTTATTATGTGTATGTAAGAAGTATAATAAGAGGTGAAACTATGAGTAAGTCAAAGTTTGTTTGGACTGATGAGATAATTAACTACTTACTTGCAAACTGGGGTAAAGAATCAGCTCATAGCATGAAACTAAAATTCGGTTGTACTTGGTATTCTATTGTGAAAAAAGCTACAGAACTAGGATTGGAAGAGCCTAAAAACAATGATTGGACAGCTGAGGATATAATTTATTTAAAAGAATTATCAAACAATGACTCAGGAACAAATAGCAAAGTATTTAGGACGTACTACAAAAGCCGTAGCTGCTAAAGCAGAAGAATTGGGTTTCCAAAAGAAGAAGAAAAGGAACTATTAATAAACAAATAATCATATATATTTATTGGGTGATTTTATTGTGAAATACAAAGTATCTATATTGTTAAGTTTATTAATGTTAATTTTTGTGTGTATAAAAGTTAATGCTTTCATGCCGGAATTACCATTACTAGGTAAAGTAATCTATGTAGATCCGGGTCATGGAGGACCTGACCCAGGAGCTAATTACAAAGATATATATGAAAAAGATATTAATCTTGAAATAAGCAAAATATTAACGGACTTATTAACGGAGAGGGGAGCAATCGTTTATTTAACTAGGGAAGGGGATTATGATCTCTCCTCCCCTCACGTTTATTTACGGAAGAGAAGTGATTTATCTAGGAGAGCTAAATTAATAAATGAAGCAAAGAGTGATTTATATTTGTCGATTCATTTAAATGCTACTAATTCCTCTACTTGGAGAGGTGCTCAAGTGTTTTATGATGATGCTAATAAAGAAAACAAAATACTAGGGCAAAAAATACAAGATAGTTTTAAAAAGAATCTAGGTTCTAGAAGAAAACTAAAGGAAGTAAAGGATCTATTTATGTACAAAGATATAGATGTATCTGGGGTTCTTTTGGAAGTGGGTTTTTTATCTAATGCTAATGAAAGGTATTTGCTTAGAAAGAGTTATTATCAAAAAAGGATAGCGAATGCTATCATTGAAGGTGTTTATAATTATTACGGATATTAAAAAGCGACTCGCCGAGTCGTTTTTGTTATAATCCTTTGGCTTTATATTCGTCATGCAATTCTTTGAATCTTATGAAGTGAATTATCTCCCTTTGCCTTAAGAATGAAAGTGGGGCAATAACGTCAGGGTCATTGGTCAAATGAATTAGATTTTCGTATACTGCTCTAGCTTTTTGTTCGGCAGCCATGTCTTCTTGTAAGTCTGCAATAGGGTCACCAGTTGTAGCAAAGTAAGCTACTGTGAATGGAACACCATTAGCATCCGTTGGATATAGGGCATTACCGTGTTCAGCATAATGGCCACCTAGCCCAGCGGCTTTCATCTCTTCAGGGGTTGCATCTTTAGTAAGTTGATAAGCCATGGTTGCAATCATTTCAACATGAGCCAATTCTTCAGTCCCTATATCGGTTAATAAAGCATATCCTTTTTCATCAGGCATTGTATAGCGTTGATTTAAGTATCTTAATGCTGCAGCAAGCTCACCATTTGATCCACCGTATTGAGTTGTTAAATATTTTGCCATCCTCAAGTCTTTGTTTCTTATATTAATCGGGTATTCAAGTTTCTTTTCATATTTCCACATATTATTTCACCTCCCAAGGCCATGGAGGTGTTAACCACGCCCATGGATATGTATTTAATGCCCCGCTACTTAGAGCTAGTGGACCGTATCTTCTTTCATACTCTTCTTCAGTTTGCTTTTTTAACTGTAAATACTGATTATAAGTATTAATCATATTTCTATCTTCTGGATGTGTATCAAGATAAAGATTAAGATCAATCAAGGCAAAACCGTATTCTCTAACTCTATTTAATAATGCTTCTCTCTCATTTGCTGGTGTTAAAGGGTGTGGCTCATTAGACGTGTAAGGCTCATAAAGATTAGCAAACATATTTCCACGAATAAATCCATTATAAGAATCAAAAAGATTAGAACCAGTTGTAGGCATCACATAATTGTCTTTAATTGGTGCATTTATAGATGACATAGGATTGAATTCAATAAAATCAGAATTCATTAACTCATTTTTCTTACTATTATAATAGTTGTTCATCATGTATCCTCCTTCGTCATATACTATGTTATTTATCTAGTCATGCACATGGCAAATATCCTTATTATAAATAAATTGTATATATTTCATAAAAAAATTGTGAATAGCAACAAAAAAGGGAATGTAAAATAAAAAGCATTGCCAAAGAACAATAAATATGGTAAAAATATTATAACAAAGGATAATTTTATGTTATAATTTATGATAGGTGAGAATATGGGACAACAGAAAGTCTTTAAAACATTAGAAGAACAAATTGATACATTACAAAACAAAGGTCTAACCATTCTTGATGTGGACAAAACTAAAGAAATACTTCTTAGGGAAAATTATTTCTTTATTAATGGATATCGTCATATCTTTATGAAATCATTTAAAGAAAGAGTATTCATTAAAGGCACTACTTTTGATGAATTGTATGCTTTTTTCCTTTTTGATAGAAGCTTGCGAAATATATATTTTAAGAACCTATTAGTTGTTGAAAATAATTTAAAATCAATTTTTAGTTATCAACTATCCAAACAATATGGTATTAGAGAAAAAGATTATTTAAAGGAAAGTAATTTTACAAAGGATTCTAAAAAAATAAGACAAGTTCATGATGTCATTAGAAAAATGAAGAGACAAATTAAAGTAAATGGATCTCAACACGCTGCTACGATGCACTATATAAATAATTATGGATATATTCCATTTTGGGTTTTAGTTAAAGTGTTATCGTTTGGTATTATTAGTGAATTATATGATATCTTGAAAACAGATGATAAAATATCAATTGCGGATTATTATAATTTAGACCCAGATAATTTTGGTATATTTTTATCAATTCTTTGTAATTACCGTAATTTATGTGCCCATGAAGATATATTATTTAATCATCGAACACAAAGAAAAATTTTTGATAATGAGTATCATCGTAAATTAGATATTCCAATGGCAGATGATGAATATATTTACGGCAAAAATGATTTATATGCTGTTACTCTAATTTTTAAATATATGCTTAAAAAAGATGAATTTAGACATATGATATCTGAAATAGATTATGAGATATCCCTCTTGGATGGAAGAGTATCATCTGTTTCGCTTGAGAAAATATTAAGTTCCATAGGATTCCCTAATAATTGGCATGATATTATAGATTTATGAGAGGAGTGTTTAGTTTGAGAAAAAAAATAATATTAAGTATTCTGTTTGTTTTTATCTTTTTCATTGGAGCTGCTAGTAGTTATTTAGTAATAAGTTATTTCCCACTCAAAACGCAAACTGTTGAAAAAATAATTAACGAGTATAAGGTAGAAGAGACCGCTACTTTTGATGCAATAGATAAAATATACGATGCTGTTGTGGTAGTTGAAACATTTTACCGTAATAAGGCTTCGTCCAGCGGGACAGGCTTTGTGTACAAGAAAGATGATAAAAAGGGATATATTATAACAAATTATCATGTTATAGATAAGGCTGATAAAGTTGAAGTTATTTTGACAAATGGGGAAAGAGTAGAAGCTACTGTTCTTGGTAGTGATGCTTTAGGAGATATAGCAGTCCTTAGCATCCCAGAAAATAAAGTTATAAAGGTTGCTCAAATAGGTAATACAAAAAATGTAAAAGTGGGAAGTACTGTTTTTGCAATAGGAGCTCCAATGGGAAGTGAATACAGTGGAACAACCACAAGAGGGTGTATATCAGCTAAAGATCGTATGGTATCATTTAGTCTAACAGGAAGCAATGATGAAATGTTAATGAGAGTTATTCAAACGGATGCGGCCATTAACCCTGGTAACAGTGGAGGACCATTAATTAGTTTAGCAGGAGATGTTATTGGTGTAACTTCATTAAAACTTGTTCAAGAAGAAATTGAGGGTATTGGATTTGCTATTCCGATTGAAGATGCGATGCGATACATGGATACCCTTGAAAAGGGGGAGGCTATTAAAAGACCAGTTTTAGGGGTTCAGTTATTGAACGTGGATGAAACATATGCTCTTTTCTACAGTGATATAAGAATTGATAATAGTATTGAAGCTGGAGCTGTTATTCAAACTGTTATAGAAGACACTTCTGCATATGAAGCAGGTTTGAAAAAAGGGGATGTCATCCTTCAAATTGGTAAAAACAAAATAAAGAATAAAGCAGAGCTTAGATACGAGTTATATAAGCATAATGTAGGTGATAAAGTAACTTTATCTTACTACCGTGATGGAAAGATTAAAGATACTCAAGTAACATTAAAGGGTAATAATTAAAAATAGTGTGTTATATTTCACACTGTTTTTTATATCAAAAACCCAAAGGGCGAATACAATGTTATGAGGAGGAATACTTATGATAGTAATTGATGCTAGTCATGGAGGAACTGATCCTGGGAGTAGTGGTAATGGTATAATTGAAAAAAATTTAACATTGGACATTTCGCAGTATATGGCCAATAGATTTAGAGAATTAGGTATACCTGTAACAATGACACGTATAGCAGATGAAACGGTTACACCAGAAGAAAGAGTAAATCGTATTTTAAATGCATATGGCAATAGGCCAGATGTAATCGTTATTTCAAATCATTTGAATGCAGGTGGTGGGGATGGAGCTGAAGCAATATATGCTCTTAGAAATAAAGATACGTTAGCACGAATTATATTAGAAGAAATAGCAAAAGAAGGACAAAATATAAGAAAATGGTATCAACGAAGATTGCCAGAGGATACATCAAAAGATTATTATTTTATTCACCGTAACACAGGGGTAACGGAGCCAGTTATTGTTGAATACGGTTTCGTTGATAATGCAGCTGATGCAACTCAATTAAAAAATAATTGGCGTGATTATGCAGAGGCAGTAGTAAGAGGAGTGTTGCTATATAAAGGAATACCATATACAGGAGGGCCAGTTGGTGAGGGGGATTATGCAGTTCAAAAGGGAGATACTTTATGGAGTATTGCTAAAAAATTTAATGTAAGTGTTGATGAATTAAAGCGAGCTAACAATTTAACAACTAATGCTATTAATGTTGGGCAAATATTAAGAATCCCTGGTTATGTACCACCTTCTTTAGCGACTACTACTTATATTGTTCAAAAAGGAGATTCACTATGGAGCATTGCCACGGCTTACAGAACAACAGTCTCTGAATTAATGAAGCTTAACAACTTAACTAGTACTAATTTATCGCTAGGGCAAACATTACAAATTCCACAAGTTGTTGAACCAACTCCAGAGCCACTTCCAAGTGACAATACATATACTGTTCAACCGGGAGATAGCTTGTGGAGTATCGCTAATAAATTTGGAGTAACTGTAAGTGAGTTAAGAAGTTTAAATAATCTATCGAGTGATTTGTTAAGTGTTGGTCAAGTACTATTAATCCCTGTTACACCATCACTGCCTACTGGGACTACATATACGGTTAAAAAAGGGGATAATTTATATTCGATTGCTGAGAGCTTTGGAGTAACTGTAAATCAAGTAAAACAGGCAAACAATTTGACGAGTAATTTATTAAGTGTTGGTCAAGTACTAACGATACCAGGGGCAGCAACTACAGCTTCAAGAACATATACCGTTAAAAGCGGTGATTCATTGTGGACGATAGCAAATAAATATAATGTAAGTGTCAATGATATCAAAAGAACTAATAACCTTACATCAGATTTGTTAAGCATCGGTCAAGTATTAGTAATACCTTAAAAAATACAATATAATTGTTTGACAAAAACAAGAATTTATTATATTATTATAGTGGTTATTTTATATAACCATTTTTTGCAGATGTGGTTCAATGGTAGAATGCCACCTTGCCAAGGTGGAGACGCGGGTCCGATTCCCGTCATTTGCTCCAAAATGTATTAAACGGATTCTATAAGAGTCTGTTTTTTTTCGTTATAAA
>CAZQOT010000034.1:0-11055 GCA_964595115.1 uncultured Muribaculaceae bacterium
ATGATATTTGAAACAGCGGGGACAGCAATAGCAAGTATTACTGCTAATACTACTAACACTGCTAATAATTCTACTAATGTGAATCCTTGTTTTCTCATTGCTACCACTCCTATTTTTTCAATTTTACCACACCTATATATATTTTTCTATAACATAAACGATTTTATCCTCATATTTACAATATCTTATAACAAAAAAACATTTGTTGTTTAGTAAACTATTTTTTGCCCACTTCATATACAAATGTTTTTATTTAGATATACCTCTTCTTATCAGATGTAATACTTTATCACTATTGGACGCTACTCCTAATTCCTCTGCTTCATTAATAGACTCTACTAATAAACTTCTAAAATATCTTGAATTATTAAATAATAATCTAATGTCAAAATTTTGATTATTTGACACCAAATATTGCTGAATAAACGCTATAACAAAGCGTGTATTACCATTCCTAAATGGATGAATTAACCACAAATTCATTACCACTTCAGTAATTAATTTTAATCTTTCATCATCATTTAATTTAGGTATAACCATTCTAGTTTCTCTTAACAAATCATCTATATCTTGACCAATATTTAAATAATTATTATATCTTATACTCTTACCATCAAGAATGCTTTCTCTTCTCATTATATTTTCTTTTCGATATTGTCCTGCCCACTTATATATTCTATTAAACAATATATAATGTAAGTTTTGAACATACTCAGATGATAACTCAAAATATTTATTTTGTTTTAATCTGTTAAGTTCCAATAAAAAATAGTGGTTTTCTTTAGCCACCAATTCACTGCTATCCATTATACCTAATTTATTTTTTAAAACACCATTTTTTACATATATACTACTCATTTTCCTGCCACCTGAATTGTATTATATAATGTTATAAAAAATTATGCAACCCTAATATCCTCCTTCACCATCATCAAAGCCTACAATCCCTGTTACAACCAGCATTAAGGCTGCTATATATAACATTGTTTTTAGATTTTCTAAAAATATGAAGGTCAAAAATATTATGATAACTCTACTTATATTTTGTAAACCTTCCATTGCTGTAGCATATCCTCTCCTTTCATAATGATGACCTAAAGCATATAAATTACGATTAAAAGCTACTTCATACATCTTATCGGCAATTCCCTCAGCAAGACCAATCAACAATATTAAACCTGTATCAGTTATATTTAGTTTTAATAAATAAACGATACAACCTAATAATCCTGATAATATTAAGTAATCTTTTTTTTCTTTATCCATTTTCCTTGCAAAGAAATAAACAAAAAACATACTTGCAATTCCAACCGCCGTATTAAATATTCCTATATATTCAAAATTATCTTTGATATATATGAACATATATAAAGGGAAAATATAACGTCCTATCATTCTAAATTGAGCTAAAACCATGAATGCTAGACTTCGTTTAGGGATATCATTAATAATTGTTTTGACATCTTCAAGTAAATTGTTATTTTCATCTTTTCTTCTTTCCTTAATTTTAAAAAGAGGAATGACACTAATAATATTCATCAATACAACAATAACTAACATCAAGGTCTTATCTAAATTATTTATAAGAAGAGCCCCAATATATGATACTGGAATAAGGGCTAAAGTACTGAATATAACAATATTCCCAACTTCATCAGCCAAATCCCTTTTAGGTAAAACATCTAAAGCATAATAATGTCTAGATATCCAATAAGTATGACTATTCAGAATATGGAAAATAGTAAAAAGCAGCAGATTAATAATATTTAACTCTTTCATAAAAAGAATATAATAAGATAATCCAACTATAAATGATGTAATTATAAGCATCCATTTATAAGTAATTTTTTTACATAAGTAGCCAAGAGGAATGGTTAAAATAAAGGCCAAGCTATAATTTAGTAGTAAAAAAAAGATTATGTAATATTCACTAATCCCCTTTTTATATAAAATAATGGGAATAAAACAATCTATTAAAGCCTTAGTTAATGTTGATAGAAAAATAAAGGTGTTAAATAATTTATATCTTTTCATTACATCACCTGTTTGTTAGTATGAGTAAAAAATGCTATACTTATGTCAGGTGATTCTATGAATCCATTCAAATATACTTTTGATAACAAAAGATATTATACCCTTAATTATTTTTATCAAAATAAATTTAATTCAAGAGTATCTAAAATAAGTTTAGATGCTAATTTTACATGTCCAAATATTGATGGTAAAGTTGGATATGGAGGTTGTATTTATTGCAAACAAAGTCATAATGACAAAGACTTATTAGAACAATTTGAAGAACAAAAAAGAATAGTCGATCATAAATGGCCTAATAGTAAATATATAGGTTATTTCCAAACTAATAGTAATACTTATGCACCATTGAATGTATTAAAAGAAAAGTATGAATTGATCCTAAAACAACCTAATGTTATAGGACTAAACATCGCCACAAGGTGTGATGCCATAAGCGATGAGGTATTAGATTATCTAGAGGAATTAAATAAGAAAACTTATCTAACTATTGAACTAGGTCTGCAAACAATTCATGAAAAGACCTCATTATTGATAAATAGATGTCATACCTTAGATTGTTTTACTGACATGGTCCAAAAACTAAGAAAAAGAAAAATAAATGTGGTTGGCCACATCATAAATGGTTTACCATATGAAACTAAAGAGATGATGTTAGATACTGTTAAATACTTATCAAAATTAAATATTCAAGGACTTAAAATACATATGCTTCATGTTGTAAAGGATACTCCTTTAGAAAAACTTTATCAAAAAGATAAGTTTCATATCATAACCAAAGAGGAATATGTAAATATTGTCTGTGATCAATTAGAGTTATTATCAAATAATATTGTAATTCATCGATTAACTGGTGATCCGATTGAGGATGAACTAATTGAACCAAAATGGCTTATAAAAAAAGTTAGTGTCTTAAATGACATCGATAAAGAATTAGCAAAAAGAAACACTTACCAAGGATTTCAGCAATCAATTTTAAATAGAGTAAAGCAAATACTTATGGATAATTTAAAAAATAATGATCTTGTTATTGATGCAACTATTGGCAATGGCAATGATACTCTTTTTTTAGCAGGGATTGTTAGTAAAGGCCATGTGTATGGTTTTGATATTCAAAAGCAAGCGGTTGATAATACAAGAAAATTATTAGATGACCATAATGTAAATAATTACACCTTATTTCAAAAATCTCACATTAAAATGTTAGATACCCTTCATGAACAAAAAGGCAAAATAAGTGCTGTCATTTTTAATTTAGGATATTTACCAAAGGGTGACAAAAAGATTACGACTGTGTATCAAACGACGATTAAAGCTATTGAAGATAGTATAGAACTATTAAATAACAAAGGTATTTGTCTGCTGGTCGTATATCCTGGATTTGAGAAAGGAAATATAGAAAATATCAAAATTAATGAATATTTAAAATCCACAAAATATAATGTTACCAAATATCATAATACCGACAATCCAGAAGCCCCTTATTTGATATGTATTAGAAAATAAACATAATAAAACAACTCATATAAAGTTGTTTTAAAATAAGCTTTTTTAACCTCTATATATCGACAAGTAATTAATTATAAATATAATTTATTTTTCTGTCTTATCACTTTTTTTATCAATTAATTCAGTTGCTGTTGTAACAATTGATGCTAAATTTTGTAAATCAGATGGAATAATAATCTTGGTTGATTGACCGTCTGCCACTTTGGCTAGTGCTTCATAACCTTTTAATACTAAGACTGAATGATCAGCTTTAGCATCTTTTAATAACCTTAATCCCTTAGCTGTTGCTTCTTGAACTTTAATGATGGCTTCAGCGGCACCTTCAGCTTCCTTAATTTGGGTTTCCCTTTTAGCTTCAGCTACTAAGATAGCGCTTTCTTTTTCACCTTCCGCTCTAAGGATAGCTGCTCTTTTGTCACCCTCAGCTCTTAGAATTGCTTCACGTCTTTCCCTTTCGGCCCTCATTTGCTTTTCCATAGCTTCTTGAATATCCCTTGGTGGAAGAATATTTTTAACTTCAACTCTATTTACCTTAATACCCCAAGCATCAGTTGCTTCATCCAAAATTAATCTCATTTTAGTATTAATGACATCCCTTGATGTCAGTGTTTGATCTAACTCTAAATCGCCAATAATATTACGAAGGGTTGTTGCAGTTAGATTTTCAATTGCATTAATTGGGTTTTCTACACCATATGTATATAATTTAGGATCTGTTATTTGAAAGTAAACAACCGTATCAATTTGCATTGTAACATTATCTTTGGTAATAACTGGTTGTGGCGCAAAATCTCTAACTTTTTCTTTTAGGGACACAGCATTTGCTATTCTATCAATAAAAGGTATTTTTACATGCAAACCTGTTTGCCATGTTTCTTTATACCCTCCTAATCTTTCAATAACATATGATTTAGCTTGCGGAACAATTTTAATATTCGCGATAATTAATATCAAAACAACAATAGATATACCAATAGCCCAACTCATTTTTTCACACTCTCCTTCTCAACAATTAGTTTAGCTCCTTCAATCGCTAAAATTTTCACTTTGCTGCCCTTTCTAATGAGTTCAAAACTTTTAGCAGCCCAATTTTTACCCATTACATCTACTCTACCGATAGCATCAGGCTTTATTGTCTCAGAAACAATACCAATACTATTAATAACAGCATCCAAATTAGTTCTAGTTCGTTCCACTTTTTTTAACACTTTCTTTACCAATGGTCTTGTAGCTAATAAAGAAAGCCCTGTAACAACAACAAATATCAACAGTTGAATTAGAGCACTTCCAATAAAATATGAACTAATAAAAGACCCTAATGCACCTAAAGCAAACCAAATAGTTATCAAATTAAATGTTGCCGCCTCAATTACTAAAAAGAGAGAAAACAAAAATAACCAAATTACTTGCATTAAATCACTCCTACTACACTATATTCATATTATACTACAAAGTAATCAAATGAAAAAGAGCATTTGCTCTATATTAATTATTTTTATTATTTTGCCTCTGCTCAATTCTATTTTTAATGTTTTGTTTGATATTTTCCACATTATTTTTGATAATCGGATAATTATTGTTTTGCGCATTATTTTTTACTTCTTCTTTTATTTCTTCTTTAACTTCATTAACTCTGTTTTTTATTGCTTCTTTTTTAGCATTAAAATAATTCTTGATGGTTTCTTCTTTTTGAGCAGGATTTAAGTTATTAAATTCTGCTTTTTGTTCCTCCATTATACTTGCTTTTAATCCATTAACTCTTTCAATATATTCTTGTTTAAGTTCTGCTTTTTTATTTTGCCATTCCTCTTTAGCATCTTCTAAAGACTCTTTTAAAGCATCGTGTCTTTCCTTTACATAAGTTTGTATTTCTCTTTGAATATCACGAACACTCATGTTTACTAATTCATCTTTAGATAATTCTTCATTTAATAAAATTGCTCTTTCTACTAATAGCATTTTGCCATTACTTATACCATAGTTATCTGCTTCAGCTTTTAAATCATCATCTAAACCTCTAGCCACTAGAACTGGATATATCTTTCTTGCTTCAAAATGAGCATTCAATCTAGCCATTACTTTTTCTTCAAGTTTAGTACGTATCTTTTCATTATCATTTATTGTTGTAACAACAACCGTATTTTCTTCACTATATTCATCAAGATAGCCAGTTTCCATAGCAGCATCAATAATCTTATCACTTGCCTCTTCTATAGTAAGTCCAATCAAGTTCAAATCTGATGTAATAACATCAGCCTCCTCATTAATTGATACAACATCTACTACTTCATCTTGAGTATTAAGTCCTAATTCAATTTCTGGATTAATACTTATTGTTACAAAACTTAAAACCCTATTATTCCACTTGTTATAACCAATGTAACCAATAACCCCAACTATTAAAACAATTACTAAAAAAATCCAACTATAATTTTTTTTCATATAATAATACTCCTTTTCATATTAAGTATCCCTATAATAACAATGCTATCTATATTATACATCATTATTTTATATTATCTATATATTAGATTATTTACTTTACACATAAATTTATAATAATAACCAAAATTAATCTATATCAAAAAAACATATGATATTATTTAATACATATGTTTTAATGTTACTAATAATCCTGTTATATATATTACCTTGCTTGATTTATATCAAATCTATAAAGGATGTTATCATTAATTTTATTAATCTTCTTCTTTAAAATCTTTTTATTTACATATGTATCTCTTGATATCCTTGCATTTAATCCGCAACCAATAAAACCTACCGCACTAAATAGTAATATACCAACACCTATAATAAAATCTTTCCTAACTGCAAAAATAACGGCTATTAAAGTACCTATTGTTAATAGATAACAAAAACATTCCATAATTAATAATATCTTATCTTCAATAGATAACTTTTTAAAACCCATTCCAAAACCACCCATCTTTTCCAATTGCCCAATATATTATACTTTTTATTCCAATATGTCAAGAAAAAAAGAATGAGTCTTTTAACTCTATTCTCTAATATTGTTATATCTCTATTTACAAAATCCCTTTTCGAAATCCATGAAAACAGGTCCTATGTAAATGTCAGTACTTTTTTCATTGGCTTTACATTCTAATATTGCAAAACCATATTTAGAATACATCCCTCTATCTTTATATAGCGTTGACCCACCATCATTATATATTTTAACCACTTTTAGATGATCAGTAAGTTCCTTGATAGTTAGCTGTTTATTTTTTAAAGCATCTACAATATTAATTGATGGATCCCAAATATTATATGTCAACTCATCTAAACAATAAACATAGTAATCTCTTTCATCTTCATCAGTATAATATAATTTAGGTTTTTTAGAACATTTTTTTTGTTCTTTAAAAGTAAATAAATAATCACCACTATAATCATCATAATCTATTTTTCTATATATTTCTTTTTTAGCAAACCATGACCCAAATTTTTGAGAACTATACTTTTTAAGAGGTTGGTTGATTGAAATGCCTACATCCCTTTGAATCTTATATCCAATTCCAACACACGTTTCATTAGCATGTGGTTTGTCAAGAATTCTAACACAAAATTTAGGAGCCACATTTTCCTTTACCCTATTGTAATCAGATATACCAAAAATTATTCCCAATATACATATTAAAAGAATAGGTCCTCCAATAAATATCAATATTTTTATTTTTTTACTCATATTAATTCACCTCACTAATAAATATCAGACAATTTCATTGTCTCTGTTTTACAATTATCTTTAATACAATATTTAATATTGATTTTTAAACTATCTTTCAAAGTCTCCTGCTCTATTTTAATGTTCTTAGATATTATTAATTCATCTAAATATTCTGCAATTGAATATTCTTTTTTAATATCTTCATTATATTCAGAAGAAAATAAATGAGAGTCATTATAGTATATATCAAGTATTAATTCATCTATATCATCCACTGTTTGAAGGGGAATGATGGTTGCAATTAACAATTGATTTGTTTTATTGGAATATGAAATTCTTGTTCCAAAAAGATTGGAGTGACCATCTAAATTATATGTCGGTTTTATATCGTAATCACAAAAATTTTCTTCATAACTCATCAATAACGGTCCTATGTATATATCTCTATTTCCTCCTTCTCCCGCTAATTCACCAAGCGTATGACATTTTAAAACGGAAAATCCGTTATTTGAATATTTGGTTGAACCTCCATCTTTGTAAATGCTTGTTCCTCCATCGTAGTAACCAACATCATAAGTGAGATTGTTTATAATCTTTTCAATCGTGATATCTTTATTTGTAAAGGCATCTTTTAAACTAACTGATTTATTATCAAAATTAACTATTACATCATCTAGACAATTTAAATAATAATTTCTACCTAATGAATCAGTATAATATAATTTCTTTTGATTACTACAATTTGTAATTTTATTAAAGGTAAAAAGATAATTACCACTATCAGTTTCTACTTCTTGATTCTGTTTTTTAACCTCAAATTTTACTTTTCTAGTATAAAGCCATAAACCAAACCTTAAGTTAGTACTTTCCCTCATTGATTTACCTGTTTCAACAGTTAATTCTCTTTGAATTTTATATCCCAAGCCCCACCAAGTCTCAGTAAATTCCTGCCGGTTTTCTGTTTTAATGCAAAATATAGGATATTTATCATTTTTTATTCTAAAATAATCTACTGTACCAAAAATAATTCCTATAATAATTATGAATCCAGCAATAATCAATGGTATTAAAATTTTTTTGTTTTTTACCATGATCAAACTCCTTAATTAATCATAACTACTATCTCAATTTGATTATACCATTAATTTAAATATATGTAAAATCAAAATGGATAAATCATTAATTATTTAAGATATTTGATAAGAAAAAGCAATAAACTAACCGTTGAGTTCATGATTCATACCATTAAAAAGAGCATTTCCAACAATGCTCTGATATCATCTAATCTTTATTTTTCATTCTATTACCTAAAATTATAAAAGTAGAAGGTAAAAATATCAATACAATAAGGGCTGATATCAATGCTCCTCTTCCTATTAATATTCCTAATTGGCTTATTACTTTACTACTTGAAATAAGACCTAAACCATAACCTGCTATTGCTAGGATAAAGGCTGAGCTTAATATAGATGGCGTCGTTTCATTAATTGTATCAACAACAGCTTGCTTATTATCAGAATTATCTTTTCTATTTAAATACTTTTTGGTAAATAAGATTGCGTAATCAACTGTTGATCCTAATTGAACTGTACTAATGATAAGATATCCAATATAATTTAATTCACTACCCGATAAATATGCAATAGATAAATTAATCCAAATAGCAGTTTCAATTGATATGACTAAAATTAATGGTGTAACAAATGATTTAAAGGTAACAATCAATACCAATAGTATAAAAGCTATAGCTATTACATTGACTATTAAATTATCATTAGTAACAATTTGTTTCATATCATAATTGATAGGGCTTGCACCCGTTAAGTAATATTTATCTTTATATATAGAATTAGTTATTTCTTTTATCTCATCAATTAATTTAAATGTTGTCTCTCCTTCTTCCAAAGCATCAGTTTTTATAATAATGCGTGAGTACTTATCAGATATAAACTGAGATACAACTTCCGTAGGTAAATACTCGATTGGAGCATTTAAACCAAAGGTGGTTACAAAAGAATCAACGCTTATGACATGTTTTAATTTTTGCAGATCACTTACAATCTTTGCTTCTTTCATCTTATCTTCATTAGGAATCAATAATACCATTTGATTATTAATGCCAAATTCTTTATCTATAGCTATAGTATCTTTATATACTTGTGTTGATTCACTATTTATGCCTCCTGTCCCATACAAAAACTTATTATTCTGACTAGCAATAAAACTTGGAACAATTAACAAAACAACTAGTGCTGTGATTACATAACGCCCTTTTAAAATTATTTTGCTAAACCAATTGAATGTTGGAATAAATGATTTATGATGAGTCTTATCAATTATTTTATAAGTATATACAACTAAAATAGGTAATAAGAATAAGATGCTGAGTAAACTAAATATAACACCTTTAGCTAAGACAATTCCCAAATCGACACCTATTCCAAACTTCATAACGGCTAAAGCGGCAAAACCTAATATAGTCGTTAGAGCACTTGCCAAAATAACTTTAGTTGAATCTTTGATAGCCCTCTCCATCGAAATTTCAACTGAATTTCCTTCATGCCGTAAAGTGGCAAAACGATGTAACAAGAATATAGCATAATCCATCGATACTGCTAACTGTAAAATAGCAGCTGCTGATTGAGTAACGAATGATATTTCCCCCATTATAATATTGCTGCCCATGTTAATTACGATTGCAATACCAATGGCAACTAAAAATAATAACGGCTCAAACCAGGAACTAGTTGTTAATAACAATATGATTAATATAATAGGTACCACAAAGAGCATAATCTTGTTCATTTCATTCATTATGTTATTTTGAACAACCGCTGTATCAACAGCATCCCCAGCAAGCAATGAACTATCTTTAACAACGTCCTTAATTTGATTAATTACCTCTAATCTATCATCTGGTCCAATACTAATTAAAAATAAAGCATTATTATTCTTATACCAATCATTAAGTTTGGATTTGTCAACATTTGGATCTAATAAGTTAAAATAATTATCAGCCCATAAAACAATTTTTACACCTTCAATATTCATGATTTCATTTTTATAATCTAAAGCCTCAGTAATGCTTATACTTGGTATCATTAATTTAATATTTGGGATAGAATCATCATATGATTTTATAACCTCCCCTGCCGCTTTTAAAGAAGGAGTATCTTTAGGTAAATAATCCGATAAATTATAATTAACCTTTATATGACTTATAAAGAAAGAATTAATAACGAATAAAGATATAAAAACAATTAATATAACCATTTTGTGTTTTAATATTAATTGTGATAATTTTTTCATAAAATCAGCTCCTTTATCAACACCGTGTTGAATTTTTTATACTATTCATTTATAATATATATGTAATATTAGGTAAATACAATCAACAATTTTTACTAATGTGTTTGCTATTCAACACTTGCATGTAATATGTATAAAAAGGAGTGATTATTTTGACTAAAAATCGTCAAATAATACGCAGTAAAAAATTAATTGAAGATACTTTTATCAACCTTTTAAATAAGAAACCAATTAATCAAATCACCGTTAAAGAAACATGTGAAATATGTAATATTAATAGAGGAACTTTCTATAATCATTATGTTGATATATATGATTTAATGAATAAAATAGAAAATAGCCTGATTGATGAATTAGAACTAAATCTACATAAATATTCCCTAGAACAACTTAACAATGATTCTCTTCCTTTATTCAAAGATATTTTAGAATTTATAAATCAAAAATATGATATTGTAAATATTCTTTTGAAACAAAATGAAGATAGTTTATTTTTAGACAAATTAATTGATCTA
>CAZQOT010000035.1:0-10917 GCA_964595115.1 uncultured Muribaculaceae bacterium
ATTTTACTACATATTTATTAAAAAGAAAAGACTATTGACCTTTGTCAACAGTCTGTAAAAGAACTTTTATATAAGTTCTTTTTATTTGATTGACTCTATATCTTCTTGACAATAACCCTTTTGATATAATTTTTGTTTTATAGTCATATCTAGTTTGTAACCCGTATATTTATTGGCATACTTTTTATATAATTTTTGATATTCTCTTTCAATATCTGCCCTCTTATCAAAATCATAACTTTCTAATTGCTCTAAAATAAAATTGGTATCATAACCTAAATTAATTAAATAATTTAATATTCTTCCTTTTAATATATTACCAGTATATTTTGTATTTAATCTAATTTGTTTAGATATTAAATTATTTATCTTATCAATAAGAACATTTGATGATACATTAGATATAACTTTATCAATTATATCTTCATCTATATTATAATTCACAAGCATTCTTTTAATCTTATTTATGCCGTCATTGCTTAAATTTAATCTATCATTTACATAAGCTATTGCAAAAGCATAATCATCTATAAAACCATCTTTTTTTAATCTTGTAATAGTTTCTTCTATTAAATTATCTTCATATTCTTTTTTTAATAAATAGTTTTTAATTTCTTCTTCGCTACGCATTTTAATTGATATGTAATTTAATGATTGCTGATATGCCCCTTCTTTGTAGTTATCATTTGTTATTTTAGTGTATAAATCATTATCTATTGTTTTTCCTTTCAATAGAACATTTTTGATAATGATATCTTCATATAATATTAAACTGTCTTCATTATCAAAGGTTAATTTATATTTTCCTTTAGGCATTTTTTTTATATGTGATATTATCATGTCATCACCTCGTATTAATTATAACACTTTTAAAAAAAACTTAATACTATTCTATATGTATTAAGCCTTCAGCTATTTCTTCTAAAGCTTTACTAAGTGCTGTTTTGGCATGACTTTGTTTGTCATTTACCTGTGAATAGCCCGTTTCTATTATTTGTCTTGAACGGGTCGCAGCAACAGTCACTAATGTATATTTAGAATCTACCACTGTTAATAGTTTGTCAATTGACGGATAAAGCAAGTTATCACACTCCCTATTATTAAGATATACAATAAATCAAATAATAGCAAGTGTTCTTCTCTTTTGTTGACAATATTAGACAAAACTTCTTAATTTATCTAATATAACGACCATGGCCCATGTATCTTGCTTGCAATACTCAATTAACGAATTATACTTTACATTAAACTCATCAATTGACATTTTAGGAAACATCGCATATGTAACTAACGCTTCGGTACCATTTTGAACATCTAAATCTTTGTAACTTATATCACTAAAAACTGGTAATGTTTTTTTAATGGAATATGAACCACTCAAATTTTCGTGATAAAAATTAACCGTCTTTACTTCTTCTTCACTAAAGCCCAAGTCTTTATAGAATGTTGAATTGTTTTTTACAATATAAAGCAAATCGGAAGCCATATCAACCATCTTTAATAATTTATTCTGATACTCTGGAAACATTTGGCTTAACTCCTTTAAGCGTCCTTTTTCAAACGAAACATTTTGTGCAAAAACAGTTCCTTTTTTATCTATGTCAATATATTCACATAATTTTTTTACTAATTCTTCTCTGTTATCTTCATAAAAATCAGACGCTAAGAAGCCATAATGATCATTATCTTTGTCACATTTGCCTGGTTCCCTTTCAATATGTAATGAAAATTGAAAGGGTGATTGAGTATAACATTTTTCTCCCTTAAATCTTGGTAATGGGCATGGAAATGTTTCAAAGTCTAAATGATATATTGGATATTCTAAACTCTTGATAGCAAGACTAATCTTTTCTTTATTGATATATGGTTGATGAGTAATAAGAGATCTTCTTTGAATAAAATGATTTTCATTCTTTATCCATGTTTCAGGAACGTCTAACATCGATAAATAGCCCTCATTAATCAAATCAAGTCCTTTATGAGTATTTCCATCTTCATCTTTAAAGCCAAAGCCATTATTCATGTATGATAATGACGAATTATATTTTGGTATTTTACTAAAGCATAGCTTAGAAAACTTGCATTCCGTTGGAGATTTACACTCACAATGTTTGCCCAGTAAATATTCAGAGGCATCCATGTTATCTATATATTTTTCTATACTATTCTTGTCTTCTTCAATCAAAGGCAACATTTCTTTCGTTATATTTGTAAAATCAAATATCGATATAATATTATCAGTATAGATTGGATTATTATTTTCATACTTACCATCAAACACATATTCATGATTTAAAACAGCTAAATAATAATGAATATTGCTAGTATCTTTACCTTTAAAACTTCTCTCAATCATCATTCTTTGAACAGCTAAATCATAAACATATTTGCCAACACTCTCATATCGATTCATTAATTTATTTCTATTCTTAATATAATTAGATTCGGGCATTTCATCTTCGATATTCCAACTTTTTAATTCTTCCTTTAGATGATATATACCTCTATCATCTTTATAAAATATTGGATATTTATTGTATTTCTTATCTTTAGTGCTACGGTGCCCTGTTGATAAACCATCCATATACTTTGAACTAGTAGTGGCCTTAACTTCAATGATGTTTATTGTATTATTTACTTCGTTATAAATATCAACATAACACATATATTTGATAGCATTATCATCAAAACAGAAAGATTTTTGAGAGAAAGTACTCTCAGCATATATCGATTTGCCACCAAATAGATTTTCTACTTTTTTCCCTGCCAATTCTTCTATTCTTTTATAGTATGGCATCATAACTTCTAATTGGGGGTTAACGATGTCAATTAAATCTTCTTCATTACCTTCTTCATCTATTTCATACATTGAACCTAATAATTCTTTTATCTTTTCATCTAATTCTTCTTTTTTATATTGTTCATATGTAACTTCTGCTCTTAATTTATCTTTTTTGATTTCTGCTAAAGCTACATATCTAGGACATCTGCTATAGTTAATAAAATTAGTTTTTGTTATAGCCATACTTATCACCTACTTCAATTATATCAAAAAAACTATACTAATATAGTTTTTTGATAAACAAATCTTTTATTTGTGAATCTGAATCCATAGTTTTTGCAATATGACGCATAGAATATTCATGATAAAGATAATCACTATTTATCATTTTTTGTAAGTAATGACGCATATTTTCATCTGTTTCATTTATCCACTCTAATATGGCATCATCAATTGCTTTAATAGTGTCTTTAATCGGTAAATGAGATACATGGATCTTAACAAACCCATCCTCTATCTCCTGATCATCTTGACGACGCATACCAACAAATTTCTGTCCACAATCTTTATCCTTGACATAATCTGTTCCTACAATAGATGCATAATAATCTGTTGGTACGAAACAATCTTGATTATATTCTTTCAAACCAATAAAATCTACTCCTAAATAACCTAATAAAAGTACACGTTCTTGAATGGCATTGCTTAAATTTTTCTTTTTCACTACTCCTTTTATTAATCCCTCGTGATTAAGAATAAGGGGGCCACTAAAAGAATTGTAAAGTTTAAACAAAGGCTCTTTACCAAATTCCCCTGTAACCTTGACCCCTTTACCCAATCGTACCAATCTGTTCATTTGTTAACCCTCCTAAAATATTATACTATTTAGCTTGATACCAATTCTTACCAAAATTGTTTTCTACTTTTAATGGGACATTAAGCTTACAGCAGTTTTCCATAAGTTTAGTAACTGTCTTCAAGACAATGTCTTTTTCATCATTAGCTACTTCAAATATTAGTTCATCATGAACTTGCAAAATCATTTTACTCTTTAATTTTAGTTTATTAAATTCTTTATATATATCTATCATAGCTTTCTTAATGATATCAGCACTACTTCCTTGAACTGGTGTATTCAAAGCCATTCTCTCGCCTTGTTGTCTAATCATATAATTCTTATTATTAAGTTCTTCTATTACACGCTTACGATTCATTATAGTTTTAACATATCCATTACTATACGCTTCTTTTATAACATTATCCATATATAATCTTACTCCTGGATATGTATCAAAATATTTATCTATAAACATCTTAGCTTCATGAACGTCTATATCAAGTCCTTCTGACAATCCAAAACTACTTAATCCATATAATATTCCAAAATTAACAGCTTTAGCTTTTCTTCTCATTTCACTATTAACTTCATCTTTTCCCACTTTAAAGATATCCATAGCTGTTTTAGTATGAATATCCATTCCTTCTTTGAAGGCATTAATTAAAGCTTCAATGCCTGATAGATGCGCAAAGATACGAAGTTCTATTTGAGAATAATCTGATGATAATAATTCATGGCCTTTGTTTGGGATAAAGGCTTTACGTATTAAACGTCCATATTCGTATCTAATGGGAATGTTTTGTAAATTAGGATCAGATGATGACAATCTTCCTGTTCTTGTTAATGTTTGATTATAAATAGTATGAATTTTATTATCTGGCATAATATATTCAATTAAGCCTGTTACGTATGTTCCTTTTATTTTAGATAACATCCTATGTTCTAATATCTTGTTTATTATTGGATGTTTATCTTTTAATTTGTCTAACACTTCTTTACTGGTTGACATCCCTTTTCTTGGATTACCATGATATGGAATATTTAATTTATTAAATAAAGCTTCGCCTAATTGTTTAGGTGATGAAATATTGAAGGAAAAACCTGCTAAATTAAATATATCCCTTTCTAAATATTCTATCTTGATATCTATTTCTTCTCCCATATCAATAAGGGTTTTTTTATTAACACTAATTCCTGTGTATTCCATATCAGCCAGTACAAAAGAAAGCGGCATTTCAATACTCTCAAATAAATAAGTGCAATCTTCCCTACCCAATTCTTCTTCAAATTGTTCCCTTGTTTCATAAATGAATTTAGCTTTTCTAACACATAAATCAGCTACTACTTTTTCATCAACTTCTTTAGATTTACTAATCACCTCATAAAAGGGTATATCATAACCTAATTGATTGGCTAAATAAGCAATATCATTTTTCACATTATAATTAAGTAAATACCCCGCTAGCATCGTATCAAAAGTTATATTATCAATTTCAATACTTTGATATTTTAAAGCTACAACCATCTTTTTTAAATCATAAGTATATTTTTTATTTTGAGTTAAAAAACTAGGGTTACTTTTTAACAAATCAAATGGTATATAAAAAGCTTGTTTGCCATCATATACTCCCATCCCTAAAATTTTGCCTCTATGATAATTATAGTTTGATACTTCTAAGTAAACAGCTATGTTACCATCTAATTTTAATTCATCTATATCATTAATGATGGTTACATCCTTAACATCCATTTCTTTATTTTCTTTTAAGTTTTTTAAAAAAGAATAAAATTCAAGTTCTTCATATGTTTTTATTAAAGCATTAGTTGATGGCCCCTTATATCTGATATCTTCCATTGAAGCCTCCAGTGGTACTTCTTTATAGATAGTTGCTAATTGTTTACTCATGAAAGCATTTTCTTTATCTGCCAATAATTTTTCTTTAAGCTTGCCACTTATTTGATCTATACTTGCATAAATACCCTCAACACTTTTATATTCTTGCAATAACTTTAAAGCTGTTTTTTCACCAATGCCCTTAACTCCTGGAATATTATCTGATGGATCTCCTTGCAAACCTTTTAAATCAATTATTTTTAATGGCTCTAGACCATATTCTTTAATAAAAGTGTCTCTATTCATTCTTACATAATCTTGTGTTTTCAAAAGTTTTATCTCAATTTTATCACTTATTAATTGCAATAAATCTTTGTCACTACTAATAATTAAGCCTTCATAATTTTTTTCTTTTTCAATAATATTACAAAATGTTCCAATTATGTCATCAGCCTCATAATTATCAATTTCAAAATACTTGATACCCATATTATCAAGAATTGTTTTAGCTACCCCAAATTGAACTCTTAATTCATCAGGCATTTCAATTCTGCCTGCTTTATAAGCATCATAACTATCATGTCTAAATGTTTTACCTTTATCTAGCGCTACAACAATATAAGTAGGTTTTTCTTCATTAATAATTTTGTTTAACATATTAACAAAACCATACAAAGCATTAGTAGGAAAACCCTTAGAATTTTTCATCATATTGCCAGAATAAGCTGTCGCATAATAACTTCTAAAAAGCAAATTATTACCATCAATCAATATAACTTTATTTAACACCTTGTCTCACCATCCTATCAACTATATTTAGTTCATATAATTTTCCAAGTGTAATAATTCGTTTGTTATATGCTTCACGAACATTAATAACTTCTTCGTTATTTACAAAGTATATTTGGCTACTTTTTAAACATGGAAAATAATAATCATAAGTATTATCGCTATCTAAATATTCAATCATTTCAGCACATGCTAAACCTTTTTGCTCAACTATATCATAAATTTTATAACCCCTATATATTGCTTTAGGTTCTAATCCCATAAATCTCTCTTCACTTAAAGCCAGTATACTAAACACGATTATTAAAAGAGTTGGAATTATCATGATTAAACTGTATAGCCTTTTAGTTTTCATCATAACACCTCCTTACTTTACACTTTAATTATATCATGTATAATGCTAGGCATAAAGAAAAAACATACATTTGAGTATGTTTTCTATCTTTTTTTAAGGATTAGAAATGTTGCAATGCTTCCTATTGACAAGCCAGAGATACCTGCTATTAAACCAACTAATAATGAATTGCTGTCTTTAGTTGCTGAATTAAGAGCTGCATCTTCCTTAATATCTGTCGTATACATTATATCTTTATTATCTCCTTGTCTATCATCATTTACCCTTACATCGTCGTTTATATTGCCATCAACAGCAGGACGCCCATCATCACTACTAACAGGCTTATCTAAATCAGTAGGGAGATCATAATTAATTTCATTGGCACTGTTTCCGTTGCCCCCTTCATCAGGAGCCATTAAGGTTGTAACCTCATCAGGTGCTGGAGACGGAGCTATTTCATTTCCTTTTTCAGTAACCTTTACCATTGCCTCTGTGTTCATCGGTAACAAGCATATCATACCTAATAGTATAACTGTAATAATTATTTTTTTCATATACTCTCCTTTTCATTTTCTTATTGCATCTTATATACTACTATTTTATCATTCAACTTTAAGAATATTATATCACTTCTTGAAGTTGTATAAAATTCATATTCGTCATTAGATGATGCATCTTCTGTTGAGAAATCACTACTCTCATATTTGTTAGATTTATCTTATTTCTTCTAATCTCTTCTTTATATTTTCATCTTTAATATCATCAATGATATCTTCTAACACTTTATTCTTTTCATAAAGTTTTAACTTATCTTCAAACTCAATTAATTTGTCCTCTACGTTCTTGATTATTTTGTGAACAGCATTACGACTAACATTATAGTTCCCACTTATTTCACTTAATGATAGATTATTAAAATAATATTCTTCAAAATATTCTTTTTGCTTATCAGTTAATAATTCTCCATAAAAATCATAAAGAATTGTTATATACGTTCTTTCATCCATGATATCACCTAATTAAATCCTTAAATAAGCCATAAATATATTTTTCAATATCAAACGGTCTTAAATCATCTAGTTTTTCGCCTAAACCAATATATTTAACAGGAATGTCAACTTTTTCTTTGATTGCAAGAACTATTCCTCCTTTAGCTGTTCCATCTAATTTAGTTAGTACAATACCCGTAACATTAGTAATTTCTTTAAAAGCTTCTGCTTGGCTGATACCATTTTGACCAGTCGTAGCATCGATGACAAGTAATGTTTCATGAGGAGCTTCAGGTATTAAGTTACCTATAACTTTATTTATTTTAGATAGTTCATTCATTAGGTTTACTTTGTTTTGAAGGCGACCTGCGGTATCAATTAAAACACAATCATATTTTTCTTCAATGGCAGTATTCAAGCCATCAAAGATAACACTGCTAGGATCAGCTCCATCTTCACCCATTATTACTTTAGCATCTACTCTCTTACCCCATTCTGCTAATTGTTCAATAGCTCCTGCTCTAAAGGTATCTCCTGCAATTAACAAGGCTTTCTTACCATCTTTTATCATTTGATGAGCTAGTTTAGCAATCGTCGTTGTTTTACCAACACCATTAACTCCAACAAATAAGATAACGGTTGGTCCTAAATCATTATATTTTAGTTTAGAACTTATTATTTCATCATCTACATAAATAATAAATAATTCATCAATGATAATTTCTGTCAATAATGATGCATCATTAATACCTTCTTTACGAACTCTATCACGAAGTCTATCGATAAATTCCATAACGGTAATAACTCCAATATCAGCCATAATTAAAATGTTTTCAAGTTCATCGAAATATTCATCAGTCAAGTGTCTATATTTGGCATTTAAGACATTTAGTTTATCAAAAAAATTATTTCTTGTTTTAGATAAACCTTTTTCATATACTTCAATATCATCTTTATCGTTCTTTGAAAAGATGTTTTTTATTTTATCGAATAATCCCATGTACTCACTCTCCAATATGTATATATTTATTTTATCATTTTTTATTATATTTGTCTTTTGTTCAAACAAAAAACATACTAATTGTATGTTTTATGTTGTTTGACATGGGTAATTGGTACACGTTCTTGTTTGAACTTCAGTTGTGGCATCTGGTGTCACTGGTGTTGTTTGCCATAAACTCCAATCACTCCAAGTTGTTACTGGTACACAGCTACATTGATATGGATTACATGAATAGTAACATGAGGTTCCACTTAAGAAGGTTCCACCTGGACAACTATAACTGACATTAGCTGAGGTTACCATCGAACAAGTTCCAACCCAATTTGATGTACAGCTAGTACTGGCACCTGATGAACAAGCTCCTGATGGGCAATTACTACCTGTTTCATAGCCGCTTGGGCCTGAATAACCGGGAGCACAAGGACTACTACAATTACCAGAGCATGAACCTCCACTATTAGCCCAAGAGCCATTATTACACCAAAAACTCCAATAAAAAGTACTAGATACGCCATATGAAGATACACATGAGGTTCCACTCAAGGTCCCACTAGAGCACCAATATGAAGGTGTTGCTGAACTATAATAACATGCTTGATAACAAGTTTGACAAGACTGAGTTGTAGAAGATGTTCGATAACGGTATTGAGTTATACCTTGAACATTAACTGTTCTAGTTCTAGTAGCAGTATTATTTTGATTATCACTTACGGTATACGTTACACTATAAGTACCTGCTATATTAACATTGACATTACTTGTCATTTGAATCTTATTAGTGACGTCTCCATCTACATCATCAATGGCTGTTGCTCCTGAGTCAGTATAAGTACTTCCTAATATTAAATTATATGGATTATCGCCTAAGATTGTTATTTCAGGAGCTGTTACATCTCTTACCACTACTGTTCTTATAACTGGAATTGCTTCATTACCACTTGAATCAATGGCCGTATAAGTAACTGTATATTCACCTATTAAACTTGGATTGACAGTACCACTAATAATTACTGCTACTTCACCATCTATATTATCGGTTGCTGTTGCTCCCTCATCTATATAAGTACTATTTCTATTGATAGCAACTATATTATCACCATTCATCGTAATAACTGGTGGAGTATTATCTAACTTAAAAACATTACTCCCAAAATATGTTTCATTACTGTTGTTGTCGATAGCTAAAGCCCAAAGATAATAATCTCCTGTCACTCCACTTGGAGTATCTAACGTTTGATTATTTGTATAAGAATTAATAAATTCCAAGATATCTGGCTGATTTACATTTGTTGTCCATACATATTTTAAACTCCTTTCATTTAATGGACTATCATCTATAACACTAATAATAGTACTTCTACTTTTAGCATAAACATCATTACCATTCATCGTAATATTTATAATAGGATTAACATTATCAAAAACAATTATATCTCTAATAGCATAACCAGTATTATCACTTTGATCAGTAACAGAATATGTTAAAGTATAAGTTCCTGGGACATTATTATTTATTATTCCTTCTATGGCAACTTCACTAGTAATTTCACCATCGATATTATCAATGGCTACATATCCTGGTTCAGTATATATTTCACCTATATTAATAGTTATAGGATTATCACCTAACAAAGTTATTATAGGAGGTTCTATATCTCCTGCACATTCTATATAATTACTCGTTACTCTAATATCAAAATAAGTACCACAAGCATATAAACCATCCCACTTCCCTTGCCCTTCTATTCTAATGGCAACTGATTGAACCCCAAGATTAGGATTTATTAACTCTAAACTTAAGGTTTTATAATTTTCATTAGAAATACCTAAAACATCATCGATATTATTAGCATTAATGGTTGCTACATCAATATCATTGCTTTGCATACGTCTTAAATTAACAGCATTTAAAACAAGAGCAGCATCATTTTGAAAGGCCCTTTTAGTGGCAGGTTTTATTAGGTTAGAAACAGTTGGTATAGCTATCGATAATATAATAGCTAATACTACTATAACAGCAATTAATTCAACTAGTGTAAAGCCTTTTTTCATCTTATCACACCTTCAGAATAGTTGTTACAATAATCTTTATCATAATTATTATTAACAACATATTGAAAAGTATGTTCTATAAAAAACAAAAAGCGATAATTCGCTTTTTATTATCAGAAACGTCCACCGCCTCCACCGAAGCCACCGCCTCCACCAAAGCTACTGCCTCCGGAGAAACCTCCTCCAAAGCCAGACCCTGATGATGAACGACTACTAGCAATTTTACTCAAGGATGCCGTTCTAGTTTTATCCATTGTGCGTGTTAAATTACTATTAAATGTATGATAAAAATG
>CAZQOT010000036.1:0-10698 GCA_964595115.1 uncultured Muribaculaceae bacterium
TATATATCAATAACAGTAGTAGTTATTACACAGGAAGAAGTGGCGGAAGACCAGGGTATGAACCTGGATATAATGTAGCAGAAGGTTGCTTTACCTATGATGGCACAATAAAAACAAATAATGTAGCATGTAATTCAACAAATAATTTTGTACTTGCTACTGGTGAAAGTGTAGGAGCAAGATTAAATAGTGATCGATTATCATTAGCCTATGGAGCAAGCACAACAGGAAATATATATGGCATCTACGATATGTCTGGTGGAGTATGGGAAGATGTTATGGCAATGTATAAACCAGATGAATTGTCAGGCATATCTGATTCTAGTGGTTACAGTGTAACAACGACTAATTCTCAATATGAAAATCTAACAATTAATTCAAAATATTACGACAGGTATTTAGAAACTCCAGAATCAGAAGGTTACATTAAAGGAGATGCTACCTACGAAGTGTCTGGCTGGTATGGAGACTATACGGACTTCGTCAGCGCTGCGGCTCCGTGGTTCAGTCGTAGTGGCCACTGCAGCAGTGGTGCAGGTGCGGGTGCGTTCAATGCCGTTGGTTACCCTGGCGTAGCGAGCGGCGGCGCGGGCTTGCGCGTTGTTCTGTTAAGTGGAGAAAAGCTATAAACTTATTGACTTTGTTTTATCATACATATATAATATATATGACAACATGTCATTAAGGAGAATACATATGGTAAAACAAACATTTTTAAATCTATCAAAAGAAAAACAAGATCGTGTTTTAAATGCCGCTAAAAAAGAGTTTTCACGATTGTCATTAAACGAGGCTTCTGTTGCTAATATAATAAAAGATGCTGGTATTCCAAGAGGAAGTTTTTATCAATATTTTAATGATTTAGAAGATATTTTCTATTATATTTTAGATGTTCATTCAAATGATATTAAACAAAGATTAACAGCTAATTTAGTTAATTATAAAGGGGATATTATTAAATCATTTGCCGATCTTTATCAATATATTTTGAATAAAGTGTGTGAAAATGAATATGAAAATTATTTTAAAAATATATTCTTGAATATGGATTATAAACTTGAGAAGATGTTCTTACCTAATCTTGAAGATAATTTAAATGAAATTGTACAATTAACTAATATTGATTTATTAAATATAAATAGTAGATTACAATTGATATATATATTAGAGATTATAGAAGCAATTATGATGAGAAATTTAATACAGGTATTTCAAAGAAGTTTAACTAAAGAAAAGAATATAGAGATATTCATAAAAGAGTTGTTATTAATTAAGGATGGAATATACAAAAAATAAAGTTGAGGAAAATCTTCAACTTTTTATATTAGTATTAGGATAATAGTGTTCTAATATTTGTTTATAATTATATCCTTCTTTGGCCATCCCGTTAGCTCCATATTGGCTCATTCCAACACCATGACCATAACCTCTTGTAGTGATAAATGTTTTACCGTTTTCAATTTTGATATCAAAATCAGCTGATCTCAAACCTAATAGATTGCGCAATTCAATTCCGGTAAATACTTTATCATTAATTTTTATTTTATCAATGCGATTGCCTGCTGTTCTAGATAATACCTCGATATTAGTTTCGGCCGTAAAATCAAGACCTATAATTGAACTAAGAACATAAAATTCTTTTTCTGTTTCCCTTAAATAAGTATTAGCGTCTAAATCCCAATGACTATCAACTGGTTTTAGGTAAGGAAAATTGTTGCCCCACACAGCTATAGCATCCTCTGTCATACCGTTACTTGTTGAATGATATACTGCTTCAATGTATTTACCACCATAAGTAAGGGTTTGTCCTTTGGTGGCTTCTACCGCCTTCTTTATTTTATTATAATAAGTATCAAAGCTAGAACCCCATAAAGCTTTCAGTTGATTATTATCCTTATATACTTGATTAGAGACATCGTCTTTCAATATTTGATTTTGTTCTATTTTTTTCAATGCATAAGTTCTTGCTATTATACTTTGAGCTTTTAAAGCTTCGCTGTTGAATGAAGCCGGCATTTCACCACCTACTACTCCTACGACATAATCTTCTAGGGTCATTGTTTCAATTGTGCCGATTGAACGATATACAGTAATCATCGGTTCAGACGGTGTTTGAGGTGGTGGTGGCAATTTCTCAGCTTCTAGTGGCGGTACTTGTGTTTGGGGCTGTGAAGTGATAGGGTTCGTTTTATTTGTATCTGCATTTATTGTTGTAGTTTCTTTCGCTGTGGTTTGGTTAGGTTTTTGCTGATTAATAATTTTTGTTTCAGGCAATGTCGTATTTGCTGTAGTTGCAGTTGATTTAGTATCATCATTAGTTAATGGCTTTTTATCATCAGTTTTTACACTAGGTGTTTCAATAATATCTTTATTATTGAAAATATCAACTTCTTCAACGTATTGATAATTAGGTTCTAACGTATTTTTTATATCGTTATATTTATAATTATTAATAAATATAGAACCAATAACCAAGCTGCCTACTACAAGAAAGACTTTAACGGGTTCTACATTAATATGTTTCTCTTTAATATATTCCACAACTCTTTCTCTTAACGTTTGAGTTTTACTTTCTTTATCATTAGTTCTTAAATCTTTACCAAATTCATAATTGAAATCAATATATAAATATAAATGAATTTCGCCGTTATTGTTAACAATTAAATGTTTATTAAACATGCTATCACCTATTTTTATTATCAATAAAATAGGGAAATTCATACTAAAAAAGGAAACAATACGCATAATAAAATAGAGGGGTGAAAAAATGGGACAATGGATTGAACTTTTATTAAGAAGTATTTTATCATTGCTAGCATTATTTATTTTAACTAAAATGCTTGGCCGTAAGCAGGTGTCTGAATTAAGTGCTCTTGATTATGTTATTGGTATTTCAATGGGCTCTATCGCTGCTGAAATGACTATTAATAATGAAGCTCCTTTTCTTTATGGTTTAGTTGCGATGACATCCTATGCTTTTATAGCGTATTTAATCTCTATACTTACCATAAAAAGTATTAAACTACGTAGGTTTTTTACTGGAACACCAGTTGTTTTAATTAAAAATGGAAAAATACTTAGAAACAATTTACGTAAGGCTTTATTAGATATTGATGATTTACTTCAAGAGTGTCGTGGTAGTGGATATTTTAATATCGGTGATATTGCATATGCGGTTATGGAAGCCTGTGGTAAGTTGAGTTTTTTGCCCAAAACAGAAAACAGAGCGGTAACTTTAAAAGACATGAATTTAAAAGATACAGTAGCAGGATTGTGTGCTAATGTAATAGTTGATGGTATTATAAAAGAGGATAATTTAAGACTTATTAAAAAAGAAAAAAAATGGATTATGAAGGAAATAAAAAAACAGGGATACGAAAGCCCTGAATCAATCTTATTAGCTACAGTTGATGTTAATTATAATGTTTCAGTCTATGGAAAAATTAATGAGACAGAAAAGAAAAATGTTTTAGAATAATTATATTTTAACATCATCAGTTTTTTTATCTGTTAAATCTTTGCCATCATAATATGTTTTTTCCTTAAATCTAGATATTTTGGCAATAATATTAGATGGAAACATTCTGACTAATTTATTAAATTTTGAGATACAATCATTATAATATAATGTATATCCTTCTATTGCAGCTTCGTTTTCTCTTAATGAAAAATCTAAATTAGTAAAATTTTCAGCTTTTACTAAATCCCTATTTGATATTTTTAAATCATAAAACTCTTTTGTTAAAGCAACTAACTTTCTTTCTAATTCAAAACTTGTTAATTCATCACTCTTAATTTCTTCTAAATCTTTCATTACTTCTTTGTCTAGTTTTTCTTTAATGAAAGCAGCAGCCTTACCTAATAAATCAAATCGAGATCTAAGGCTGATATCTATAATACCTTCAACTTCATTTATTTTAATCAAATATTTTTGAAAAGCATTATAGTATAATGCGTATATTATACCAAATATTGCCAATACTGCTACTATTAATATTATAAAAGTTAACTCATTCATATAATCACCTTATTCAATAAAAGTATAGCAAAAGAAAAAGGATTTTACAATCCTTCTTATCTTGTTTGAGTAAATAATGGACTAAATACAATAGGTTCTTCAAAATCAACATAGTCTAAATAAATCATTTTAAGTAAGTACCAAACACCAGTTTCGGGGTCACTAATGATAATATGATCTCTTCCTGCCCCTTCAATGACACCGGTGAAAACCTTATCGCGCCATTCAATTGAATCGGTAAAGGACATATATACTCTAACCCTTTTTCCTCTATTCATACGTAAAATGTTTTCAATATAAGATTGTTCTGTTAGCGTAGCTGTTGGGGAGATACCAGTTATAGTTTGTTCAAGGGACGGTGCAGTCTGTTGATTAGGAGTACCACTGGGCATTTGACTTCCAGGAAACATTGGGTTTTGGTAATAACTATTATTCATTTAATCAATCCTCTCTTAAAAGCTATTTAATTATATGATTTTAAGTTACAATTATTCAAATATTTTCGCAATTATTACTTAAATAAACATATAAATATATAGAAATATAATTGTAAATGTAATTAAATGATTTACATTAATTGATATTCTTGATATAATCTTAAGCGAGTATTAATTTACTCCTTGCTTTTTGTTAGAAAAAAGCCAAAAGACCAAAAGGAGGTGGAGACATGAAATATGAAATCATGTTTATCGTAAGACCCGATATTGAAGAAAATAATCTAAAAGGAGTTATTGAAAGTTTTGAAAAAGTGCTAACTAGTAACAGAGCTAAAATAACTAACTCAAAGAATATGGGTCAAAAAGAATTAGCGTATGAAATCAAAAATCATAAACGAGGCTTCTATTATGTATATCAAGTTGAAGCTCCAATTGATACGATAAATGAATTTGATCGTTTAGCGCTATTAAGTGAAGATATTATTCGTCATATGATAGTGAAATTAGAAGATTAAGGAGTTGAAGATATGAATAAAGCTTTTTTAGTAGGACATTTAACAAAAGATCCTGATCTTAGATATTTAAGCGATAATACAGCAGTTGCTAATTTTACAATTGCAATTAATCGTACATATGCCAATCAGAGTGGTGACCGCGAAGCTGACTTTATTAATGTAGTGGTTTGGCGTAAACAAGCTGAAAATGTTAAGAAATATTTAGCAAAGGGTAGTTTAGTTGGTGTTGATGGACGCATTCAATCAAGAAGCTATGATGACAAAGATGGCAAGAAAGTATACGTTACAGAAGTAGTGGCGGACAATGTTCAATTTTTAGGTCCTAAAGGACAAAGGGATGGCGGGAATAATTTAAGCCCGCAAGATTTTAGTGGTTATGAAAACCAAGTGCCACCAGTATCAACCAACATCAGTGATGAACCATTTGCTGATTTTGGTGAAACGGTTGAACTTAGTGAAGACGACATAGCATTTTAATAAGGAGGAATAATAATGGCAGAACCATTTAGAAGAAAAAAGAAGATTTGTCAAATGTGTGCTGGTAAATCAGTAGATTATAAAGACGTTGACATAATTAGAAAATATATAAATGAAAAATATAAAATTGTGCCAAGAAGAGTAACAGGAGCATGTGCAAAACATCAAAGATTCATTGCAACTCAAGTTAAAAGGTCTCGCTTTATGGCATTAATACCATTTTCAAAATAAAGAGATACTATAAAGTATCTTTTTTGTTATAAACTTTTATCGTCGTTAGTTTTTTCAAGAGGATTTTCGTTTAAAAAAGTAAAGTTAAATTCACCATCCCATATGCTAGCACTTTTGTTAGGACCTTGCATAATGGTTAGCTCAAAGTCACTATTGTTTTTTATACTACAAATGCTCGCTTCCTTTGATGGATTACTATTAAAACCTGATATTCCTTTTGATACAACTTCTTCGATGATAACCGCTATTATCACTTTGGCAATTTCATGTTCCTCTGCTGGAATAGTCATATTAATAGATGTTTGACCGCCTGGTAATAAATCATTTTCTCCATTAATGATGTAGCATGATATTGTATAATTACCTTCAAAACAGTCCGTTATCATTATGCCATCTAAATTATCTCTATTAAATTGTTTTTTTAATCTCTCGGTATTTGAAAGTAATTGATTAAAATAGTGTTCATACATTTTGGATTTTAGAGGGTCACTAAATTGAATATTTATATTATCCATATTGCCTCCTTGTGTTAATCATAATTCAAAATTTCTAAAAAATCAATAACACTTGTTTTAGTTTACACCTTGTTTCGAATCGTAGTATTTCAATTATTTTGTTATGAATGATTTAGCTTTCTTAGTGAATGGTTGAATACTATTATCATCTACATATTCATATGCAGGTACTTGAGTGATATTTGCAAATGATCGCCATGATTCTGATTCTAAGGCATAAGCCATTTTTATATAATTATCTTTGTCAGCAATGATAATCATATTGTTTATTACATCCCAAAAGATTGAATCATCGCAATAAAATTCATAGTCCTTATTATAACTATAATTAATATGCTTAATAGCAGCATCAATAAGTGTTTCTTCATAATTTACAATATTATCTGTCTTTCCATCTTCTGCCACTTCTTTAATTGCTTCTCTAGCCATTTTCTCATCCATTGTTCCTTTATAATATATACAAAAAATATCTCTGTCATTTATTTTGCCATAATAGAACGTATCACATAAACCTAGGACAGGAATCATTGTTCTTAATGACTCTTCTGCAAAAGTGCCACTTTCAGCATGGGTCGATTCGGAAAATATCATATCCTTTAATCCATCAATACGATTGATATTTAACCCTTCTCTAAATTTTGCTTGTAAAAAAAACATTTTCATATAAACCCTCCTAAATAGTATGGTATAATAGTATCACGAACATAGGTTTGTGTCAATAATATAAACCAGATTTAAAAACAAACTTATTAAAGACTTTTGTTCTGACATGTAGTATAATAGTAAAACATAGGTGGTAGTTTGTATTATATAAAGAAGGGTGGGTTCTTATGAAAGTCATATTTATTAAAGACGTTAAAGGTCAAGGTAAGGCTGGCGATGTCAAAGAAGTAAGCGATGGATATGGTAAAAATTTCTTAATTAATAACGGATATGCTGTTTTAGCGACCGATGCAAGCATGAGTAGATTAAAAAAGGAAAATAGTGCTAAAGAAGCATTAGAGATAGAAACAATCAAAAAATGTGAACAGATAAAAAAGGAGTTAGAAGGAAGGAAGCTAACATTTAAAGTGAAGGCTGGCGAAAAAGACAAAGTTTTTGGTAGTATTTCATCAAAACAAATAAGTGAAGAATTAAATAAAATAGGATATAACATTGATAAAAAAGATATTGTGTTAAATAATCATATAGCATCTTTAGGAATACATTCAGTAAAAGTTAACCTTCATAAGAAAGTTGGTTTGAATTTGAAGATAGAGTTAGTAAGGGAGTAGTGGTGATGTAAATGAATGGGAAAATTGTACCACATAGTGTTATAGCTGAACAATCAGTATTAGGGGCAGCTTTTTTATCAAAATATGCTCTTCATAAAGTGTGTGATGAATTAAGTAGGGATTCTTTTTATGTTGAAGCTCATGCTAAGATATTTGACTGTATAAAGGAATTAAAAGATGAGAATATTCCCATCGATATGACGACTGTTTCAACTCGCTTAAAAGATAAAAAAGAATTACAAGCTGTTGGGGACGTTGATTATTTACTTGCTATTATAAATGCTGTTCCAACGGCCGCTAATGTTGATTATTATATCAATTTGGTAAATCAAAAGGCTTTACTTAGAAAACTTATTGATACGGCTAATGAGATAGCAACTAATGCATATGATGAAGACACTGATTTTAATGAATTAATTGATGGGGCTGAGAGAAAAATATTTGGCGTTTCTAAAATGAGGCGTGGTAGTGAATTTAGAAACATTCAAGATATATTAGCAAGGACACAGGCTAATTTGGAAAGTTTAGCGTCAAATGCTAACGAAGTTACAGGCCTATCGACTGGCTTTGCTGGTATCGATAAATTGACATCAGGACTTCATGAAACGGAATTAGTTATTATTGCAGCTCGTCCTGGGATGGGGAAAACAGGGTTTATCTTAAATGTGGCAACTTCAGTAGCAGCTAATAAGAAGACAGTAGTCGTTTTCAATTTGGAAATGAACGCTGAACAATTGGCAACACGTATGATAAGTTCACTTGGTCAAATTCCAATAACTAAGTTAAGAACGGGTCGTCTTGAACATAATGATTGGAAAAGAGTAAATGAAGCAATGAGTCAATTAGCAGACACTAATATATACATAGATGATACCCCAGGCATTACAATTGGAGAGATAAAAGCTAAATGTAGAAGACTGGCTGGATCGCCATCTGGTCTTGATTTGGTCATTATTGACTATTTACAATTAATAACAAGTAGTGAGCGTTATGGTGGTAATAGACAACAAGAAGTATCTGATATATCAAGATCACTAAAGACAATGGCACTAGAGCTTAACATTCCAGTTGTCGTAGCAGCTCAATTATCACGTGAAGTAGAAAGACGTGATGATAAACGCCCTTTGATGAGTGATTTAAGGGAATCAGGATCAATTGAACAAGACGCTGATATAGTAGCTTTCTTATATCGTGATGATTATTATAATAAAGAAGCTAGAAAAGAAGATTTTTCAAGTGAAAGTGAATTTATCATTGGTAAAAATCGTAATGGTCCAACAGGAACTATTGACCTATTATTTAAGAAAGATACTAGTACATTCTTAAATTATCGTAAAGAAAATAAGGACGAAGTAGAATGAAAGTAGTGGTACTAGCTAGTGGAAGTAAAGGAAATGTAACGTATATTGAAGATAAGGAAACAAAACTCCTTATAGATATAGGTAAACCATGTAGTTATATTGAAAAGGAATTAAAAGATATAGGTGTTAATCCAAGTGACATCAACGCCCTTTTAATAACACATACTCACTATGATCATATTGATGGCATTAGAACGTTTTATAAAAGATATAAGCCTAATCTTTACGTTATGCCAAAGATGGTTTCAGTTTTAAGTGAATTTCTTGGTGAATTTAAATATACATATTATGAGAAAGATACTATGATAAATCATATGAAAATTGATATTGTTAGAACTTCTCATGATGCTCCTGATTCAGTTGGATTTATTATTGATGATAAATTAGTTTATATTACAGATACAGGGTATTTAAATGAAAACTTATTTTCTAAACTAAAAAATAAACATATTTATATTATGGAAAGTAATCACGATATTGAAATGTTATATAATGGTAAATATCCATATTATTTGAAAAGAAGAATTGCTAGTGATAAGGGACATTTGTCAAACGAAGATGCAGCGAGATGCTTATCATATCTTATTGGTGACAATACTAAACATGTCATTTTAGCTCACCTTAGTCAAGAAAACAACACCAAAGAAAAAGCTTTAGAGACTTTCTTAAATACGATTGGGAGTAATAATAACTTTAATATTGTTGTAGCAACCCAAGATGAAAGAACTGAGGTTATTGAAATATGATCAAAATCATTTGTGTTGGCAAGATAAAAGAAAAATTTTATACTGAAGCCGTAAATGAATATATGAAGCGATTATCAAAATATTCTAAAATAAATATTATTGAAGTTATAGATGATAATAGTGATAATATAAATAAGGCATTAAATAATGAAAAGGAACAAATTAACAAACACATTAAATCCACCGAGTATATAATAGTCTTAGATATTGATGGGGTTATGCTTGACTCAATAGAATTTGCTAATAAAATAAATAATTTATTTATAGATAGTAATAGTGACATAACTTTTATAATTGGGGGGTCTCAGGGAATCCACAATGATATTAAGGAAAAAGCTAATTTGCGACTATCGTTTTCTAAGATGACTTTTCCCCATCAATTATTTAGGGTTGTTCTATTAGAACAAATATATCGAACATTTAAAATTATAAACAATGAGACATACCATAAATAAAAAATGCAATAATTTGCATTTTTCTTTTAAATGTAACAAAATTCTCTTGCCAAAATTAATAAATATGCTATAATATAATCTCGCTTTAAAAGTGCGAGGGGGATGTGGTTATATGAAAAACCTTAAAATATTTTCACTTTTAAATAGTATTACATACGTACTTGATCGATGCATTAAAGATGGCTCTCAATTTTTTGAATATCGTGGGCATCGTGTTCATGTTGATTATGTTAAAGATGATCATTTAATTTTTGGCTGTGATGATAAAGAAATTATTAATCAATTAAAACTAATTGGAAATAAGAAAGTTGATTTTGGAATGACAGCAGAGTATCTTATTGATATGGATAGTAATGATGATACAGAGGAATACTTTTATTTTGTGGAATGGCACAGTAACCCTACAAATCGTATAGAAACGTTAAAAAGTAATCCTGATGTATACAAAAATTTATATGTTCCAGATCGAACCAACAGTGTCAAAAAAAAGATTGCTTAATGCGATCTTTTTTGATAATATAATTAATAAATATTATGATATTGGATTGACAATATACATATATTTAGTATAATAATATTACATGTTTTATAAATGCAGATGTAGTTCAATGGTAGAACTTCAGCCTTCCAAGCTGACCACGTGGGTTCGATTCCCATCATCTGCTCCAA
>CAZQOT010000037.1:0-7564 GCA_964595115.1 uncultured Muribaculaceae bacterium
AAACTAGTTGACTTTGTGGTTGATGTCGATTTAGACAAACAACAGAAGAACATTGAGGTGGTCAAAGAAACTTTCGACAAGGCTGTTGAAGAAGTTGTTCAAAAGAAACTCGAGGGTCGAGATGACATCGAGGATCCAGAGAAGAAAACACCAGAAAAAAGGTCTGCAGATTCCAATCCATTCGGGGTGTTTTAGTTTTTAATAATTCATAAAATGCAAGATTCATTTAGTATTTACCAGTCAAATGGTACTGATAAGGCTAAACTTAGAGAAATAATCGTTGAAATCCCAGGAATGATTTCTAAATTACTTGTTTCAGGTTTGGCTAAAAACAAACAGGTTTCAGGAGACCCTGCATCAGGTAGTGTTAAAGTCTCCAGATTCATCGGTTCTGCTGTAAGAGATTACGGTACAGCTAGAGGTCTAGGTAGAGGAGACAAACTTAAAGATAACTATGTAACTGTTCTTCTTGACAAAGAGAAGGAAGTAGTTGAAGAGGTTAACAACTTCGACCTAAGACAATATGGTTTAGAAGGTATTCTTGAGAAGAGAGCTGGTTCGGTAGCATTTGCTTACCAAAATCACCTTGACCAGGAGTTCTACACAGTAGCAGAGGATGAAGGTACAGAGGTAACAGCAGAAGGAGATACTGTTCTTAAGAGATTCGATTCTATCGTAAGAGCGGTTTCAACCGTAAAGAATGGTAATGTAAATGGTGTTCCTAGAGGAATGATTGTAGTAACACTTAGTTCCGAAGCTTACGATGAGGTACAAGCCAAAATCGATGAACTTCCAAACCCAGTAGAGGGTGGAGTTAAGATTGGTACATTGCACGGAGTATTTGTAATGGAGAACATAAACCAAACTGAGGAAATGATCGCTATGGCTATGGGTGCAATTGCACAGCCTTCCATCATATCCAACATTAAGTTCGGTGAGGTTCCATTCAGTAACGAGCAAGCAATCACATTCTTCTTTAACTATGGTACAAAGTGCGTAATGCCTGACTTAGTTATGTATGGAAGTATTGTTGATTCACCAACACCAAGTGCTTAATTCGGTTTTAGAGGGGGTGTAATAGCCCCCTCCACTTAAATTCATTATTAAGGCTATGGATGCAATTCTCCAAAGAATAAAAGACTATGCAAAGATCCTAAATAGCGATATCCAGGATGGAAACTACTTGGATTTCGTTGTTAACAGCGTTGTCGATAGAGCCTTGAACTATACGAATAGGTCACAGCTTGTAGATAAATACCTGTATATCCTTAACAAGGCTGGCTACACAGAAGAGGAAATAGTAGAAAATACAAACTACGAAGGACAGGTCTTCGGTTATGATTGCCCTATTCCACCACAAATGGAAAGAATCCTCGCAACTGTAGTGAGCAACCTATACACCGATATAACCTCCACTGAAAGAGAGGTTAAGAAGGTCGATGACAATGGACAGTCTGTTACATTTGGTTCTGATAAGGCTACCAGCCTGGCAACTGCCACAGATAGGGAAATATTCTTAGGAGTGACTGAGCAATTAGATAACTTTAGGATGATTTCCGTCATTGAAGATACCACAAGGCTTTACAAAAGCTATTAAAGATACATTCTATGATAAAGAGCTAACAGAGATGGCTGAAACTACTTCCGAGAATGATTTCGGAGAGAGAACAGTAGCCCTTACTCCTACCACGAACGCAATACTAGGTAATGTAAGATTCAGTAACCTAGAGGAGATAAGGGAAAACTACGGAATTCGTGAAAGAATAGATATCGCTATTACTACGGATGAAGAGGTCGATCTGGGTAGTATTTGGGAATATAGAAACAAACACTACAGAATAGTTCAAGCAATCCCTAACGATTCACATAACTTCTTAGTAGGTCAAATATGGTCGTAGGAATTAGGAATGTAGACAAAGCAATAGATAAGGTAAGACAAATCAGAGAAAAGCTGGATATGAGCCAGGCATTCAAAGATGTGGGTATAGTTGTTCAGAAGTCGGCAAGAGCGAAAGTTCCTGTAGATACAGCTCAACTAAAAAGGAGCATAAAGTTTGAAGGTTTGAACAGAAGGTATAAAAACGGGGTGGTCATATACGCAAATACCGAATATGCCCAATGGGTAGAATTTGGTACTTCGGCTCCACACTTTGTTCCCTTCATAGACCGATACGGTAACGAAACAGGAATAGAGGCTTGGGCTAGAAGGCATGGGTTTGATACTAAGAAAATGAAAGGTTTGATGGTAACAGGAAAACCAAGACCGTTCATGTACCCAGCTTTCATAGAAACAGAAAAGAAGGTAAACTGGATACTGAGGAAAGAAGCTGAAAAGCAAATACATAAATTGGTAACAGCAAAATAATGTATATACCTAATAAAGATGTTTACGAAATATTGAAGTCCGTAAAAACAGGAGTCTCGGTGTACCCTAACAGACCCGAGGTGATAGAAAACCCTCCGTGTATGACTTACTTCGTAGAGAATAACGGAGTAGAGCTTGATTTGGGAAAGGAGATCGCATACCAGGACATCGATATTGTGGTAGATATATGGGCTGAAACCATGCTTGAAGCTACGGAGATACTAGACCTGCTAGAAGGGGATATGCGAGAAAATAATTTTATGTTAGACTTTAGTAGTGAAGTCGATGATGAAAATCTGAAGCACATCACTACAAGATTTAATTTTATTGGCTAATAAAATGTCAAAAAGAAGAAGTTTAGGAGTAGTCCTAACAAAAATCAAATCTGGGAGTGAGTCAGCTGATTTGGTAATAAGAAACCTTACCAATATCGGTGAACTTGGTCTCGAAGCTGAGGAAATCGAGGTCACTACTTTAGATGATGAAGGAAAGGCATTCATCGGTGGTGGTTTGGACGCTGGAGAACTAACATTCTCTGGTTATACAGACGATGACCACGAAACAGACCTAGAAGCTTTATATGCATTAGTACAAAGCCAGGCTGTAGAAGACTTTACACTGGTATTCCCTTCAGGATCCAAGTGGGAGTTTGAGGCTTATGTAAAGATGTTTAAGGAGGCTGAGAGTGAAGTAAACGGAGTTAGAGGCTTCACTGGTTCTTTAAGAATTTCAGGTATTCCTGAATTTACTAAAGCAACGCCTAGTGCTTAATGGGAAATAGGGAGGGTGTGATAAAAGACACCCTCCTGTATTAAATTTAATATGAAATAAAATGGAATTACTCGATATACAATTCACACCGAGAACGGTGAAAGAAATAGAACAAGTGAGTAAGAAGTCAATCGTGGAGCTAGTCGGAAGCTATTCTATGACTACGGTATTCACATTGATACAAAGGGGTTTTAGATTTGATGAAGCCCAAACTGATCACTGGATAGGAAAGTACTTACAAGAACAAGGAGATTTATTTGCCTTGTATTATGAGCTAATGGAGATCCTCTTAAAAAAAGGTTTATCTCCAAAGGGAATAGCCGAGGAGATGCCAACGATGTTCAAGGAAGCCAATTGGATCAAAGAGAAGGAAGCTCCACAGGTAGCGACAGAAGAGAAGGAGAAGAATACTTCTACGAAGCCTGGGAAAGAGGAGAAGAACTAGCCCTTAAAATAGGACTAGATTTAGATACCTACTGGAACAAAATAGACCCTGCTCAATTTGAAAAGTACATAAAAGTGTACCAGGACAAAGCAAAGGAAAAAGCTATAGAACAGGATATGCAGAATTACAACCTTGCTCGTTATATTGCTATAGGAGTAAATGACCCAAAGAAATTCCCGAGAGAACCATACTTAGCAAAAGAGCTTAAAGGGGAGGAAGACAAAGTAATGACCGCAATCGAAATGGAGAAGGTTGCTGAGTCGATGACATATAAATTGGGAGGAATTATAAAAGATGGCAAGCACGAAGAAAACACTTGAGAGACTGGAGTTAATATTCACAGCCAATCAGGAGCAATTCGACAAACAATTGAAGAGTATTGAAAATAGTATCGCAGGTGTTAAATCTTCTGTGGACGGCGTTAGCACGGGTATGGGCAAGAATATGACGGGTGCAATGACAAAAGCCAGCCTTATTGCTCAAGTATTGATAAAAGTATTTGAGAAGGTCGCCCAGGTAGTAATCAAGATTGCTAAGACCGTTTATGAATTAGGCAAAAACCTTATGACTTCGGGGTCTTCACTCACCAGAATGAGAATAGCGACTAATACCCTCGGTAAAAACATCGGAATAACACAAAAAGAGCTGGATGGTCTAAGAGGTTCCCTTGCAGATGCAAATACTTATGGATTGAAAGCAGAAAAAGTTATTTCCTCACTCGCAAGAACTGGATTGATACAAATGGCTAAAGGCTTAGAGGGTGTTGATGCTAGAACAGGAAAGACAGCCAAGGGAATCAATTCCTTAGTTTTGACAATGAAAGATTTGGGTGCAGTCGCTGGTAAATCCTCTGGAGAAGCAATCTCAGATATAACAGAGTTTATAAATACAGGAAGAACACAATCAGTTGAAGGAATGATCGCCATCGGAAACCTAGGAACTGAGTACAGAATGTATGCAAAGACTATAGACAAAAGCAGAAATGAACTGACTGCACAGGAGGAAGCACAAGCAAGATTAAACCTTGTTGTGAGAGAAGGAACAAAAGCTTTTGGAGCATATGCAGACTCCTACACCACTTCTGGTAAGATGATGGACTCCATAACAGATACCATGAAATCCGTATTTGAAGAGCTTGGGACTATGTTAGAGCCTATTTGGGCATCAGCTACGACTGCAATACTAAAGTTCGTCCAGAATGTGAGAGACTTTGTAAAACAAAACGAAGCAGTCATTAAGGCTTGGGCTACAAAAGTGGCTGGTTGGGTTGTTTATGTAGCTGAAACAATAGCTAGCTTCATGAGTAAAATACCTATAATTGGAAGTTTATTTGAAAGCCTAAAGAACATACAAATAAAGGTCGCTAAAGCATCAGGAGAGGCAGAGGATTCTATAGATGGTCAAACCGATGCTATGGAAAGTGCAAGCGGTAGTGCAAGTAAGCTTAATAAAGAATTGAGGGGTCTTGCTGGGTTTGACGAGATGAATGTGTTAAAAGAGCCAGAAACCGCTGGGGGTGGAGGGGTTTCTGCAACATCACCCACTACACCAGGAATATTCGAAAACTTCGGAGCTGAAGTAGATAAGGTAATAGAGGGAATAAAGAAGAATGTCGCTGAAAGATTAGACCCCATCAAGAAGAAGCTAGCAGAATTCTTCAAGCCAATAGTTACAGCGTGGAACACTTTAGTTAAACCCGCATGGGAAGGTTTTAAGGCTGTTTTAGAGGAACTATGGGCATCAATCTCGGATTCTCCTATCGGAGAGATACTAAAAACAATAGCCCAGGTGATAGGAGTTGTAATAGTAGGTGCAATTGCAATTTTGATTACCGCATTAACTGGTGTTGTAGCAATTGTAAAATGGAGTATTGAAAGATGGAAGGAAAATTGGGACAGAGGGATAGATTCGATCGCCAATGTAATATTATGGTTCAGGGACTTGGAAGGAAATATAAAGGGGATAACAGAGAATGTGAAGAAATGGTTCGGAGATGTATGGAGTAATATGAAGAATGGGGCTTCTAATGCATGGAATGGTATAAAGAGTGTGTTTAGCACAGTAGCCTCTTGGTTTGGAAACATATTTAAGGATGCTTGGAACAGGGTTAAGGCTGTTTTCAGTGCTGGAGGGGCGGTGTTTCAGAATATTCAAAGCGGGATATCCAGTGTGTTTAGAAGTGTTGTTAACAGTTTGATAAGAGGGATTAACGCTGTTGTTAGTATTCCTTTTAATGCGATTAGAAATATGCTTAACAGGCTAAGGAACCTAAGTATTGCTGGGTTAAGACCGTTTACCTGGTTACCATATATATCTGTACCATCAATACCATACCTAGCCAAAGGTGGTGTTGTTCAAGAAGACACTATAGCTATGCTTCACAAGAGTTCAAAAGAGGCGGTACTACCTTTGAAGGGGAATACAGAGTGGATTAGCGAACTTGCTGGGATGATAAATGAGAGAGGTGGATCAGGGGGTGGTAATTTGATAGTTAAAATTGGAGACGATACTATATATGAAAAAGCAATCGACTACATAAGAGAGAAAGGTTTAAGAACAGGAACTAATATATTAAACTTATAAAATGGCTAAAACATACGAAGTAAAAATAGGGTCTACAGAACTAGAGCTTAAGAGCTTTGAAGTGGAAAGAAACAAGCTATGGAGCGATGCCGATAGAAATATGGCTGGAGAGTTAAAAGCTACTTTCGTAGGTGTATTCCCAAAACTTAAACTAGAATTTAGTTACCTTACGGAGACGGAATTAAAATCAATACTAGAACTGTTAGAACCAGCAAGTATATCCGTTTCCTGGTGGGATTCAAAGTTAGGTGACTATAGAACTGGAGACTTCTATACAGGAGATTTTTCATACCCATACTGGAACAAGAAAAAGGGTATGTATTCACCGTTCACAGTTAACCTAATACCATATAAGAAGATATGATAAGCGTAAGTAGTGAATTCAAAACAGCAATGAAGGGAAATGCTAGAACCATTTCTGCTTATATAGATGACGGAGATGCTATCAGACTAACAGATGCAGATGATCTTAAGGGATGGAATATAAAAGCTAACGGAGAAATGTTTCAAACTGTACTAAGACAAGCAGAAGCTAAGTTCTGGGGTGGGCATGATTTGAGGGATAAGAATGTTAACATCGGGCTTGGATTGGTTACTGGATATGATGAGATTGAAGAGGAAGATATTGTTGAATATATAGACTATGGGACATTCAAGGTTGTAGAACAAGAGGAGAATAAAGATACACAGCAAAGTACAATAAAGATGTACGACAAGATGTATGAAGCGTTGAGGCTTTATGAGTTGTATGATGTTGAATACCCCATAACAGTAAAAGAACTAGTACAAGAAATATGCAATGCACTTGGCTGGACACTTGGAACAGCTACATTCTTAAATGATGATTTGATTGTTGGTGCAGACCTATTTGCATTCCAGGGGTTTACATACAGAGATGTACTAGAACAGGTAGCAGAAATAACAGGTACGATCATATACTTTGATACTAGTGATGAACTTGTTTTGATACCAATGGGTGAAAGTGTTGTGGAGACCCTTTCACAATCAGAATTGAGGAAACTAAATACAGAGGCTCAATGGGGAGCAGTAAATAGTATTGCACTAGCCAGGACACCAGTAGAACAGGATTTTGTATGGAGAGGTGGGTATGTAAGCCCTCCTATACTATGTGAAGACGGAGATGAACTACTGATGGAAGATGGAGAAGAGCTTCTTCTTGAGATACTGGTGGAAATAGATGGACTGTACCAGATAAGATTCGAAAACAACCTGTTTGTAGACGGGGATAGAGAAAGCTATATAGATTCGATATCAGATGAATTTACAGGATTCAGCCTAGTACCATACGAAGCAAATACAATATTCCTAGGATACCTAGAAATAGGAGATAAAATTAAGGTTCAGGATAGAAACGCAGTAGAATACGAAACCTATGTGAC
>CAZQOT010000037.1:7664-10513 GCA_964595115.1 uncultured Muribaculaceae bacterium
GAGGCAACACATAAGAAGGACTTGGTGCATAACTTGGGTTATAAGCCAATTGTAAGGGCTTTCGCAAATATTAATTCATATTCTACATGGGGCTGGAGACAGATACCCATATATTATTACGAGAGAGAGGTTGATCCAGAATTCGGGGTTATAATACTTGGAAGAAAAATAGATTATGAACACATTGATGATAATACGATAAGATTCTATGCACCAGAAGATGTAGAGATTAAGGTTACTTTATATTTAGAACCGAGAAAGGACGCTTGGTATGGCTAATAAACCAATAACAAAAGTAGCAAGACCAGAGTTCGATGCTAGATATGCTAGTGATGTTAATTTGTCGTTTAGCTCGGAATGGAAAACCCCTAAAATATTCAAACAAACTGGGGTTGCCCAACCTAGTTTTACACTTGGGTATGTAACAAGCCCAGCTGGTGTTTCAGGCGATTATTATATAGACGGGGAAGAAAACGGAAGAAGAGCATACACAAATGGTGTTTACTGGATATGGTGGGACGGTGTTGATAGGTGGAAATTAACCAATGCAAAAGGAGGTGGTACTGTGATTTTTTATCATCCAGAAGATGCTTACCAACAAGACACGCCATACGGATACTACTTAGTTGGAACTGGTGTCGGAAGTTTTAGCGGTTGGTATGGAGCCACATATTATACAAATATGGCTTACTTTAGTAGAAACAACAGAAGTTTAACCTGGAACAACCCCCTTGGATACATTCCATCTTTCCTTGCATTTAGAAGGCTTGGTGCCGATACACCAGATGTAGGATACAATGTATTTACTGGCGAGGAATATACCTACTCGCTTACAGCAACAAAAACAGATCCCTTTAATGAGGGGGTTACATTTCTGAGCAACGACCTAACAATTATTCCCTTTGAAGGTGATGATGGAGCGTACGCATTATTGTTCCTGGATCCACTAGACGGAACACCTCCAACAGAATACCAACTGAAAAACGGGGGTGTTTATTTATTGGGTGCTGGCGATGTTGAAGTTCGTGGTGCATTTCCATATTACAATTCTATGGACAGTAGATTTGATAGTTTTAAGATATTCAAAACAGGAACACTGGAATTAGACCTTCCTGCTGAAATAATAGCTACAAGTGCAGAATCGAAGGTGTATACTGCGACTGTGGAGCATAACCTTGGTTACCCACCAGTATTCTTACCAGAAGGGACAGTAGGATGGGGAGTTTCTACTTTTGGGGATGAATACATAATAAATGACAACCTTGGGTCTATTAGGTCACTATATGGAATTGGTGTAAACGGAGAGCCACATATAGATATTTATGTGGATTCGGAGAATTTGTACCTAAAGGTGTCCAGACCGTCATATAGTTTTATGGGAAGAGAATATACAGCTTCTAAGATTATCATGTACTACACAATATTCTACAATGAAATCGGAGAAGAGTTTGACTTTTTAGATATATAATTTGTTATACTGGATATATGGGAAAGAAGATTACACAGTTAGCGACAATTACAGAGGTCGCCGATGATGATTTACTAATAGGAGTAGATGTTAGCGATACCTCAGGTTCAGAAAATGGAACTAACAAAAAGTTCACAAAAGCTACTTTGTTAGGTGGTCTAGCACCATTAAACCCCCAATTAACGGGTTGGAATCCAGACACGGAGACTTGGGTATACCACAACGTAGATGATCCTACTGGATATATTAAGATAGAGGATAAGGATGTGAGTGCAAACTACTCGGTTGGATGGAGAATTATGTTCACAAATGGTGGCAATGTAATTAAAGGAATAATAACAGCAATAACATTCACGGATCCAGATACAATAATAACCTTCTTACACGAAATAGACCCTACTGATAATCAAGCACTAACTCTTATGACTAATAGTGCAATTACAGATAATTATTATTCACCACATAAAGCTCCACTAGGGTTTCCTATGAGTCCTGCTAAGTGGAGTCAGACAACAACACATATAACTCAAAACTATTCCATAACCAGTCCTACAAGTTGGCAGGTTATAGGAACGAGTATTTCTCTTACTATACCGATTGGGGTTTGGAATGTGTCTTACTGGGCATTAATATATGCAGAAAAAGCTTCTAGTGATGTGGAAGCATACTCAACACTTTCTACAACGACCAGTTCAGAAACTAATACAGACTTTACTTGTTGTAATATAGGTATGGCAACACTTACAGGTGGTTGGCATACAAAAACTGGAGTTTTAGCTCTTACCACAAAAGATGTTTATTATCTCATTGGAAAGTCTACTGGAACAAGTATTGGTATTTTAGGAAACCGTGCAAAATGTGTAATCCGAGCAACCTGTGCCTACCTTTAACTTAACTAACTAGAGAAATGGGAAGAATATCACAACTAACGGAAATAACGACAATTGATAATGCAGATTTGCTTTATGGGGTTGATGTAGATGACTTAACACATTCACCAGATGGAACCTCTAAAAAATTCACAAAGGCTAATCTGTTAAAAGATGCCAATATTTCTAGCGGGACAATAGGAAGTGGTACGAATGTTGTAGCAGTACTCGAAAAGGTCTACCCGATTGGAACGATCTACCATAATGACACCAGCGATGCTAATCCTCTTATCTTATTAGGTTTTGGTACCTGGGAAGCCTTTGGAGATATTAATTATCGATGGAAAAGAATTGCCTAATTTACATAACAGAACAACACAGTGAAAAAGAAGGCTAGAAGAATAATTAGGTGGGTAGTAGTACATCTGGTTGTATTTTTAATTTTGGGTGTGCTACTATATTTATACAGAGTTCATATTACTGCCATAATGCTGTATTGGATTCTAAAAGAC
>CAZQOT010000038.1:0-10426 GCA_964595115.1 uncultured Muribaculaceae bacterium
CAAAGAAAACAGTTGTTACAGGTATCGAAATGTTCCGTAAACAATTAGATGAAGCTGTAGCAGGTGATAATGCAGGTGTATTACTTCGTGGCATTGCTCGTGAAGATGTAGAACGTGGTCAAATCTTATGTAAACCAGGGAGCGTTAAACCTCATAAAAAGTTTGAAGCCCAAGTTTATATATTAAGCAAGGAAGAAGGCGGACGTCATACTCCATTCTTCTCAAATTATCGTCCACAATTCTATTTTAGAACGACAGACGTAACAGGTGTTATTGAATTACCAGCTGGTGTTGAAATGGTTATGCCAGGTGATAATATAACAATGACAGTAGAATTAATAGCTCCGATTGCTATCGAACAAGGAACCAAATTCTCAATCCGTGAAGGTGGTAGAACAGTTGGTGCTGGTTCAATCAGTAAGATAATAGAATAACCAAAAAGATGCTCAAGGCATCTTTTTTTCTTTTTTAATATGTTTTAGGTAACCGACTATTATTATCATTTGCAACAGGGATGTAAAAACCATTAAAAGATAGAATAACAAATCCAAATGTAAATTAAACTCAGTGGACAGGCCCATGATAATTAATATATGCAATAAAGCAAATTTGAGTTTATTTAATCTCAAAATATAATAATTTTTTATATTGGTGATTATTTTAATTGATGTGATTGCTGTTTCTAGTATAAGAATAATTATGAGAGCTTTATCAATTTTTATAGTTGATAATAATAACGCCGAAAAAATGATAAAGCTATTTGATACTTTTCTGATTATTTTGTCGTAATTAAAAACTGGTTTGTATTTTTTAGCCATAATATTTAAAATCATATTAATCAAAAATATTATAGACAAGACAAAAGCTGTGTTTACGCCATAAATAAATACTAACAAAAACACAAGGCTTAAAGTTAATTTGACTGATGTGATAAAATTAGGAATATATTTTTTCAATTATATCACCATATTAATTTTATCCTTATTTGTAAGATAAGTCAAATAAATATTGTTTGTAAATAACTAATTATATGTTATACTTATAATGTGAAAACGGCGATGAGAATCGTTATAGGAGGAGTTTAGATGAAGAAAAAAAAGTCAAATACAAAATGGATTATAGGGGTTATAGCAATTGTTTTTATAAGCAGTATCATTATAAATGAACTGATTGCGTCAAGTTTAAGGGGAGTATCATATATTGATGTGGATGATTACTTAACAAAACTAACGACTGGCGAAGAAGCTTTGGTTTTGCTTGTTGAGGATGAGTGTTCAAAATGTGATGATATGATTGATGTCCTTACAAAAGTAAAAAAGGGTAATGTCTCCACTTACATAATTGATATGGATAAATTATCTACTGATGAAATAAAGAAATTAGATGAATCTAGTAGTTTGATTGATAAAGACGTTATTCCATCAATTTTACATCTTAGTGCTGGAGAGGTCATAGGAAATTACACAAAGGAAGCTAACTATAATGACATTATGTCATTCTGGGAAGTTTTTGATACAATCAACGTTGAGAAGTTTGAAAATATTTATGCCAAGGATGAAGAAAATTATGTGTATATTGGACGTCCAACATGCCCTCATTGTGTTACAAGTGCTCCTTGGACAAAAAGAAGATCTTTTGAAACAGGAAAGATTGTTTATTACATTAATACTGATGAAGAAAAACCAAGTGATTTACAAAAACTAACAACCATCACTGAAGGAATATATAGGGGAGCAACACCATTGTTTATGAAGGTAAAAAATGGTAAAGTCGTTGATTATAAAGAAGGTGCAGGTTCTTATAGTGACTTGGCGGAATTTTTTAAGGAATAGTTGGTGAGAAAATGGTATCTTTATATGCGAAAGTAATGGCATTTAAATTAAAATATCCACTTACAATTGGATGGCGCACCAGTGCTCATTGTAAAGTAATCGAGCAACATTTGGATTATGATGAAAAAGTCTTATATGCTTTTACTGCTCAAAAAAATGATAATCCTCTTGATATAATAACATCTTGTGTCGTTGCATTAACTGATAAACGACTTGTTATTGGTCAAAAGCGTGTGTTATTTGGTTACTTCTTTTATTCTATAACACCTGATATGTTTAATGATATGGAAATTAAAATGGGCCTTATTTGGGGTAAAGTCTATATTGATACAGTTAAAGAATTAGTGAAATTATCTAACATTTCAAGAAGGGCTTTAATAGAAATCGAAACTAATGTTACTAAATATATGATGGAAGAGAAAAAGAAATACGGATCAAGACCACGTTGTAAAGAATAATTATTATAAAAGGTGGTGCTTATGAAAAGAATGTTTGGGGTAGTGGTGGTAATATTTATCATGTATATAGCTGCTCAAATAGCGTATAGTTTTTTTATTGGCAAGCAGACAAATATGTATACCATCAAAGTAGAAAATATTGATTACCAAATAAAAGAAATATATACATCAAGACATAAAAGTGCTAAACGTGAGAAGTATGATGAAAATAATTATTATTACGAAATAAGCAGTGGTAATCAATTACTATTTAACTTTAAACTAAAAGACTCTTTTACAGGGGTAAAGGAATTTTTAAAAGATTTAATAGTTTATAACAGCAGTGATGCTCATTGTATATATCCGCTTTTTAAAGATAAAGTAGATGCTATAGATGTAATGTGTAATAAGCGGGGGAAACAATATTTGTATGGCTCAATAAAAGGGGGAGACCCTAATATTGAGGCTTTTGTTGATGATTTGAAAAGTAAGAAATATAATCATCCTTCTTGGGAACCTACAGATGTAGAAACTATTCAAATAGATAAATTTTATTTATATAAAAACAACATTTTAAAAGGACAAAATATTATAATTTGGGAATATAAAGGATTTTATCGTGTTACTGATAAATCAAATAATTGGTATCCCTTAAATGGAAGCGAACAATATAATCCTAATTTAACCGTTATGGTTAATCAGTATTATGTTGTACCAGATTATAAAGATAACAATTATTTTTCTAATATTTATATAACAAATCTTATAACAGGTTCAATTGAAAATATTAATCTTGGTAAACAAATAGCACACAATTCTTTTGTTCAAGGGGTAGTAGATAATAAAATTTATATAGTTGATATAAGTAATAAAGTTCAATATTCAATAGACATATATGAAAAAGAACTGCAACTAACTGGTAATGCAGAAGAAGGGACAAGATTTTATAATAATGGCAAATGGGAGAACAAATCAATATACAATACAATAGATGACAAATTAATTTTTCCAATCCAAAAGGAAATCCCTGAATCTTTGAATGACTTAAACCCTCTTTTTGTAGATGAAGTTGGTGGCGAAACAGATGGTTATTATTATCTTTATTTTAATGAAAATAATAAAATTGCTGTCTATCGTGCAGATAAACAAAACATAGATATTTTAACCCTTCTTTTTACAGTTCCTTCTATTACCAATGTGAAGTATGACAATGATGATATATATTTTATTAGTGACGATATATTATATTATTATCGTGACAATATAGGGATAAAACCGTTGATCAAATATAATGAATTTAGATTCAATCAAAATAATTTATATAATATTTATGTTAAATAGATAATAGGAGGGGTACGTGTGATATTAAGAAAACCTTATGCTTTTCTCATAAAGAATTTTAAGCGAATTCATTTGCTTTTATGTATACCTATGATTTATATTGCGTATCAATCAAATAATATTTTAATTTTTTTAAACGAATATATTAAAACTGGTACTTTCACTCGTACCTCTTTTTCACTTTCATCTACATATATAAACATATTTATGTTTATAGCACCTTTATTGGTTGTAGTGCTTACTACTATTGTTTTTATTTTAATGCGACTAAAGCAAAAACCAAAGTTATTATATTTATTATTAATATTATTTTATTTAGGACTTACTATATATTCTTTTCAAATATATAATACTTTAAATACTATAGAAATGATAGGAATTGATCCAAGGAGTATTAGAATTATACGTGATCTTTCAACTGTTATTTGTTATGCCCAGTATGTATTTGTTATAATGATTGCCATTAGGTCGGTTGGGTTTGATATTAAAAAGTTTAATTTTGGTCAAGATTTAGCTGAACTTGAGATAGATATTAGTGATAATGAAGAATTTGAATTGACAGTTGGCTTTGATCCAAACAAGATAAAAAGAGGAATAAGAAAAAGCAAAAGGGAAATTAAATATTTCATTATAGAAAACAAGTTTGTTTTAGGCCTTTTAATGGGCTTGTTGTTAGTAATAACAGCAATTATTGTTTTGTTAAATGTTAGTGTATACAATAAAATATATAATCAAGAGGAAACTTTTAGGGTGGGGCAATTAATTAGTAAGATTAACTATAGTTATGCAACTGATTTTAATCAAAGAGGAGTATCTATTGCACCTAAAGGGAAATCTTTCTTAGTTGTAAATATGACATTTAAAAACAATAATACTTGGAATATTAAACTCAATTTAGATAATATAAATATTTTTTTGAAAGATGAAGTTTTTAGCCCGATTATCAATAGATATCAATCGTTTATTGATCTTGGAGAAGGGTATATATCTCAAAGTATTAAAGCAGGGTCATCATCGACTTTTATCTTTATTTTTGAAATTAATGATGATACTGATTTAACCGATTTAATTTTTAGATATCGCGAAAGTATAAACTATGGAACAACAAAATTGGAAGCTAAGTATAAGAAAATAAAATTAAATTGCATGCCAATAACAGACGTAAAAAAAGTAAATGAAGCTAATATAGAAGAAGAATTGGCCTTTACCTCATCTCCTTTAGGAAATAGCAAATTAAAGATAAATAATTATGAAATAAAAGATACTTTTAATTATGAGGCAATGTCTTGCTATGACAATACTTGTACACCATTTCAAGGTGTGATAACAGTTCAATATACGACAACATCAAAAACATTGATGAGATTATCGTTTAACTATGTTAAAGACAACGCTGTTAAAGTTACTAATACTAAATCACTTGATTTATTGATAAATTCTTATGCAGTTATTCGATATATTTACAATAACAAGACTTATACAACTCAAATTAATAACAAAACACCAAATAACTATCACGGGACTGATTTGTATTATGAAACACCTTCGGCGTTAAAAGATGCTTCAAAAATACAATTGGTCATTACTATTAGAGACAAAGAATTCATATATAATTTGAAATAGAGAGACATTGTCTCTTTTAATTTTTATTATTAACTCTTTTTACTCCTAACATATTACTTCAAACAATAGAATTCTCCCTCTCATTTAATTTAAGTGAATAAAAAAAATTATATTGACAAAGTATTTTTTAGATGTTATTATGTGTATATGCCACACAAAAGTATTGGGGTGAGATAATGGATGTTAAAAATCCTAAATATAATAATCAAGGCATTCATGCCATAGCAGCTATCTTTACTATTGAAAACGATGAATTAAGTGTTTTACTAATTAAAAGAAAAAACGAGCCTTTTAAAAGCAAATGGATTTTAGTTGGTGGATCAATATATAATGACGAATCAGTTGATAACGGTTTGAAGCGTGAAATATACGAAAAAACTGGTTTAAAAGACATTTATTGTGAACAATTTGGAGTCTTTAGCGAACCATATAGATCTCCAGTTAAAAGAATGATAGCTATCACATATGTTGCCTTAGTAGACAATAAGAAAATAAAACTTCTGAAGGAAACTAAAAACACGGAAAATGCTGAATGGTTTAACATCAAAGAAATACCAAAACTTGGCTATGATCATGAGGAAATACTTTCAAGTGCTTTAGCGTACATGAAAAAAATAATTTTAAAATCCAATATTGTTAAAGTTCTTTTACCTGATCGATTCACGATTCCTCAACTACAAAAAATATATGAAACATTATTGGAAAGTAAGTTTGATAGAAGAAACTTTAGTAAAAAATTACTGAGTTTGGGATTACTTGAAGAAACAGACGATGCTGGTATTAAAAAGGTTGGTAAGCCAGCTAAATATTATCGTTTTAGAGATAATATTATAGAAAAAAATATTCTATAACTATAAAATGCAGATAAATGCATTTTATAAATAAAATAATATGTGTAGCAAATACACGGCAAGGAGGATGGAGGATTAAAATGGAAGGAACTGGAATTAAAATAACAACCGAAAAAGCATTGTTAGAATACTTGTTTGAAAGATTAAGTAAAGGAATAACGGAGGGTATATCTGAGAAAAACTTCTATATGTTTTTAAATGAGGTAGTAAAAAACATAAATGAAGACAAATCAATATCTGCAAGCAAGGTTTTTTATGAAACTGAACCCTATAAAGATATAGCACAAAGAACTAGGGAATTAACAACAAGAGAATATAATAAAAATGTAACGGGAATAGATATAAAAAGGGGAGTGGTGTGTCCTAACTATAATTTAGTCAAAGATAATTTTGGAAGTTCATGGGGTAAATATAGTACTTTTGGTTCTGGGGTTAGACAAACTATAATGTCCAGTTCTTTATCACAATATGTTAAAAACCCAAAATTAAGTTATTTTTCATGTTCTAAAGCAAGTGACAATAATTTTGAATTAGCTAAAAAAATAGGGGCATATTTTATTAACGATTTAATTGTAAGATATATTAATAAGAAAAGCAAAGAAGGGTTTTGGCCTTCTCAATGTAAAAATATAGATGAATATATATTCAAAAGAAATATTGCTGCCATGATTGATGAACCGGGGACTAAGGAAAATTTGACTAATGCTTACTATCATGCTATTCGTGTAATAACAAAAATGTTAGAGATCAATAACTATAGTAATGGAAAATTAGTCTTTTCAAATGATAGAAAAAGGCTACTAGCTCATGCTAATTTCTTAAAAATAGTTTTGCCTGAACAAATTTCTTTTTTAAGACATTACACATATAACGAATATGAACTATTTAATGCTAATATTAATGCTTCGGTAATAGATAATGAAGCTTATTATGATAATTCTGAATGCATTTCTTCAGATCCATATAGTGAATGGAGTGATGAATATAGAAGTAATAAAGGAATTATAGATAATGCTCCAGTATATGTTATGGAAAGAAGAATAGGTAAAGTTAATAAAGATATGTTAGGTTAAGAAGTAGCTTCTACTTCTTTTTTTAAGTCTTTTTGAATATACTTTTGTGGAGGCTATACACAATATATGAAAAAAGAATCTATCGCTGTAGGCATACCTAAAGCACTACTTTATCACCATTATCATGTCTTATGGGAGCATTTTTTTTATGATTTAGGAGTAGAGTTAGTATATAGTAAAGCGACTGATAAAGACATCTTGGAAATAGGGAAAAGCTATGCTATCGATGAGGCCTGTTTATCTTTAAAAATATATTTAGGACACATTGATTATCTTGTTGATAAAGTTGATTATATCCTGGTTCCAAGAATTGTATCACTTCGAAAACACGATAAAGTGTGTTGCAACTTCTATGCTTTATATGATATTGTTAACAATTTATTTAAGACTCAGATTATTAACTATAATATTAATGCTGATGCTCATATAAGCGAGAGGAAGGCTTTTATTAAGATGGGTAGGGAACTAGGTTTTTCTATCTCTCAATCATCGCATGCTTACATGAAAGCTAAAAGAATCGTTAAACGAAATAAGAAACACCGTTTAATAAAACAAAATTTATTGTTAGAAAGCTCAAGACTTAAAATTCTTTTAGCAGGACATCCATATAATTTACACGATAAAATGCTGGGTGGAATTATTGCAAATGTTTTAGAAAAAATGGACGTTGAAATACTTTACAGTGATGTTTATGATGAAATAGAATCTAAAGATAGATATAAGGAAATAACACCCCATTTATACTGGACATATAACCAGGACATAATAAATGCTATGTTATATTATAAAGATAAAATAGATGGTATTATTATAATCACCAGTTTTCCATGCGGACCTGATTCATTGGTTAATGAAATGTGTTTAAGAAAAATAGATAAACCTATTATCAATCTCATTGTTGATGAATTAAGTAGTGAAGTAGGGTTTGAAACGAGAATTGAGAGTTTCATAGATATTATTAAAGCAAGGGGGAAGCAACATGAATAAAAAAGTAGTAGCGTTTCCTCATTTGGGTAATTATTATGTGCCTGTTAGATATTTAATTGAACATCTTACTGATTGTGAAATATTAAATGTGCCACCTATAACTAAGAAGACTATCGAATTGGGAACAAAATATAGTCCCGAATTTGTATGCATGCCTTTTAAATATAATTTAGGTAACTACATAGAATCTCTAGAAATGGGGGCAAATGTTTTATTGCAGGCTGGTGGTGGTTGCAGATATGGGTATTATGCTGAAGTACAAAAACAAATCTTGAGTGATATAGGTTATGAATTTGAATTTTATTCACTTACTGAAACAGATAAGATGGCAATTATATCTGTTTATAAAACCTTAAAGCACTTGAATTCTAAACTTAACTTCTTTAAATATATATATTATTTAGGTTTAACTTTCTTAATGATACATTATATGGATAAAATGGATATATATATTAGAAAAAATATAGGCTTCGAGGTGGTGTCTGATAGCTTTGATATTTTATTAAAGAAAATGCTAAATGCTTTTAGTCAAACTAAAGGATATATTGATTTAACAAGAAAGTATTTGAAATATAACAAGAGATTTAGAAAATTAGAAATAAATAAACCTAAAAAAGCCATAAGAATAGGGATAATAGGTGAATTATATTCAGCTATGGAACCTTTTGCAAATTATAACATTGAAAAAATGTTAGCGAAAATGAATATAGAAGTTACAAGATTTATTAATGTTACATATTTGATTATTACTAAAAGATTTAATGGTAATAAAATATTAAAAATATGTAATAAGTATTGCAAATATCCAATAGGAGCTGATGGTACGGACAATATAGCAAGGGCCATCTCTTTAGCTCTTCAAGGATATGATGGACTAATACACAGCAAGCCTTTTGGGTGTACGCCGGAAATAGGAGCTATGCACATTCTAAATAAAGTATGTGATGATTACAAAATACCAATTATTTATTTTACCTTTGACAATCAAACATCAATTGAAGGTATCAAAACAAGGTTAGAAGCATTCTATGACATGATTAAAATGAGGAGGAGTAAATGAAAAATGAATGTTATCTTGGTATCGATGTAGGGTCTATCTCTACTAAAGCAGTTATTATTAATAACGATAATAAAATAATCAGTAGTTCATATCTTTGGACAGAGGGAAACCCAATAGAAGCTGTAAAGAGGGTTATTAACAATTTGGAAAGGGAAACAAGAAATAAAAAAATAAATATTATAGGAGTAGGAGTTACTGGTAGTGCTAGAAGATTAATTGGTAGTATGGTAGGGGCTAATATTGTTAAAAATGAAATAACTGCTCATGCTATTGGAACATTATCAATATTTCCTAATGCTAAAACTATTATGGAAATAGGGGGTCAAGATTCTAAAATAATTATTTTGGAAGATGGCATAGTTGTAGATTATGCTATGAATACTTTGTGTGCGGCGGGGACAGGATCATTTCTAAGTTCTCAGGCTAAAAGATTAGGTGTTAAGATTGAAGAGTTTGGGGATATTGCAATAAGTTCGAATAATCCTGTAAGAATAGCAGCTAGATGTACCGTTTTTGCTGAATCAGACTTAGTCCATAAAACACAGGCTGGATATAAGAAAGAAGATATCATTGCGGGTTTATGCGATGCGGTTGTTAATAATTATTTAAATAATGTAGCAAGAGGCAAGAAAATAAACCCACCTATTGTCTTTCAAGGTGGAGTTAGTAAAAATAAAGGAGTCATCAGATCCTTTGAAAAAATATTAAATGAAAAAGTTCATGTTGATGAAAAGGGCCATTTAATGGGGGCGTTAGGGATAGCTATTTTATCTAAATCGGCCACTTTAAATGAAACTTTCTCTTTTCAAATAACTAATTCTAAATTTGAAACCAAAGGACGGGAATGTGACAAATGTTCAAATCATTGTGAAATTGTAAGTTTTTATCGCAATAAAGAATTAATAGATATATGGGGTAATAGGTGTGATAATGGAATAAAATAAAACCAGTATAATTACTGGTTATTTTTATTGTTATGATTTTTACTGTTGATTCTCCCAAGAAGGTAATCAGTTGAAGTTTTATATATATCAGCTAAGTCGCATAAAATATCAATTGGTATTTCGCGTTGTCCAGTTTCATAAAAAGAATAAGCTCTTTGCGAGATATTTAGTTTTTTACTAATTTCAGTTTGGGTCCAATCACGATCTTCTCTTAAGGACCTAATTCTATCTAACCGCATAATACTCGCTCCTTCAAGATAAGTATAAGATAGACAAAT
>CAZQOT010000039.1:0-10076 GCA_964595115.1 uncultured Muribaculaceae bacterium
ATCTTACTGATGAAGAAGTTTTTAATATTAATAGAGTAATTACCCCATTAATCAAAAAAGGTCAAACCATAAATCATCTTTATATAAATCATCCTGATATTTTAGATTTTTCTAAAGTTTCTTTTTATAATTATGTTTCTAGTGGTATATTTGAATTTGGCCCGCTTGATTTACCTAGAATGGTCAAATATAAGAAAAGAAATAATATTAAACGAAGAACTAGAAAAGAACGTGAAATTAGAGTGGGAAGAACTTATGATGATTTTATTGAATATACTTCTAAAAACCCTGATTTGAATATTGTTGAAATGGATACAGTTGAAGGTAAAAAGACAGATTCAGAATGTTTACTTACATTGTTTTGGAGAAAGTCAAATTTCATGCTTATCTTTTTTCTTAAAAGTCAAACAACTGAAGAAGTTACTAGAATCTTTGAGTACTTACAACAAACATTATTTGAAGACGATTACAAAAAGTTATTTCAAGTAATATTAACAGATAATGGGCATGAATTCTTTGATGTGTTAAATATTGAATGTCATCATAAAACTGGTGAATTATTAACTAAAGTATTTTATTGTGACCCTCATGCCTCGTGGCAAAAAGGTGGCATTGAAAAAAATCACGAATTTATCAGGTATATTCTACCAAAAGGAAATTCCTTTGAAACTTTATCTCAAAACGATTGTTCTATTATGTCTTGCCATATAAATAGTTTATGCAGGGAATCTTTAAATAATAAATCTCCTTTTGAGGCAATGACTTTCATATGTAATGAAAAAGTTTTAAACTCTTTAAATTTATATTATATTGAACCCAATGAAGTTCAATTAAATAAATATTTATTAAAATAAAAAAATATTTACAACTGATGATTATAAATATCTTTTGACAAATAAATTGCCTAATAATAATTTTAAAATATACAGATTGTGCACTTTCTTTTAAAAATTGATGCATGACCTGTCTTTTCGTCGTGGAATATATTAGTTCCTTGACATTAATAATATATCACATTTTATTAAATTTGCAAGTTTTTAGCTTTAACATGGTTAAAAATAGTGCATTTTCTATTGAAGGCACACTATTTACACCAATCATGAACTTCATTGTGCACTTTTGTTTTTATTCAACGCTTTTTTTAACAAAAAGGAAAACAGCATTAATATGTTACTCAAAATATTTATTAATATTTGCATCATAGCCTTGAATCTAAAATTGATATATAACAAGTTTCAATCAAAGTATATGTCCATTTTTAATGCTATAAATATTAAATCAAGCGATCCTGTTATTGCCTTCTTTTTAACAATTTGATTACTTTGATATACCGAAGACAGCGATAGCAAGGATAATAACTTTACCACTATAATTACTACTAAAATAAATTGTTTTTCTTATAAACATCGCTTTTAATACTGTTTGAAAATAATTTTTTGCGCATAATATGTAAACAATAATATTATGTCATAATTTGTTGTCATAAAATAATTTTTGATTTATAATAAAATAGATACGGAGGCGCAACTATGAACGAATCAAAAAAATCAAATAGAAAGAAATTAAAAAAAATGTTCTTTGCATTTATTATTTTATTTTTAATAAGTAATATTTTTATTATATATAATATACTACTACTTAAGGGAATAGAAAATCTAATAAGATATCTTGCGATTGGATTTATATCTTTCACTTCCCTATTATTATCATTATGGTCATTTAAATCTTTTGTAAAAAGAAGATCAAAAAGATTTATCATTGCAACTATTCTTATATCTTTGCTAATAGCAGTTTACTTTGCTTGTGGATATTACATAAACAAAGCATATTCTTCTATTAGCAGTATAAACAAAGATGAAGTTACATACAGTACTAGTTTGGTTGTATTAAAGACCTCAAAAATTGATAACGTTAGCGATTTAAAAAACAAAAAGGTTGGTATAATAAAAGACACAAAAAACATTGAAGGATACGTTATTAGTCAGGAAATAATAAATGATGAAAAAATAAACAAAAAAAATCTTATTGAATATGATGATTCCTTATCAATGATGACTGATTTGTATGATGGGGAAATTGATGCTCTCTTTATATCTAGTAGCTATGTTAGTATGTTTGGTAGTATAGAAACCTTTGAAAATATTAAAGATGAAACTTTAGCTATTGCAACTAAAGAAAAAGTTATGAAAAAACAAGTTGAAATTGTTAACTCAAAATCAAATCTAACAGAGCCGTTTACAATTTTATTAATGGGAATCGACTCAGAAAAAATTGGGATTAGTAGTGGAGCATTCAACGGGGATACTTTAATTCTAATAACTTTTAATCCTAAAACTTTAAATGCCACAATGCTTAGTATTCCAAGAGATACTTTTGTCCCTATCATGTGTGCTAGAAACCACGCTTTGGGAAAAATTAATTCGGCAGCATGGCAAGGAGAATCATGCATGATAAAAACAATTGAAAATTTAACTAATATTAAAATTGATTATTATGTTAAAATAAATTTTAAGGGTGTTGTTAGTTTAGTAGATGCCTTAGATGGGATTATTGTAGATGTCCCTTATAGTTTCTGTGAACAAAACAGTAGCCGACAATGGGGTAAAAATACCATATATGTCGAAAAAGGTATTCAAACCCTAAATGGTGAGCAGGCACTAGCTTTAGCAAGAAATAGGCATCCTAATCCAAGTTATTGTAATTCTAAATGGACAAATTATACCAGTAGTGATCTTGTTAGAGGTCAAAATCAACAACTTATCGTAAAATCACTTTTAGATAAAATTAAAACAATTCGTGATATTAACACTTTTTACGAATTATTAGATATCGTTGAAACCAACATGGATACAAATCTTACAACTAATCAAATATTATCTTTCTATAATTTGGGTAAAGATATAATGAGTAGTATGAAAAACAATAATGATGAAGTAATAACCTTTGATAGATTATATTTGACAACAAGAACGCAAATGATATATAACGAAAGCGCGAGGGGCGAAAGATCTGATGAGATTTATTCAGAAACTAGTTTAAAAGGTATAGTTAATGCCATGAAAACAAATTTAGGTTTAACAAAATCTTCAACTATAAAAGAATTTAACTTTTCAATTAATGATATATATGAACCAAAGGTTATTGGCAAGGGTAACGAATATAAAGTTACATTATTTGATTTGGTACCCGATTTTACTAATACTAATAAAAAATATACTATATATAATAAGGCTTCAGCTACTGCGTGGGGTACAAGCAAAAATGTCAACATAACCTTTATAACTGTTGAGTCAAGTAGTGACAAATATGTCGATGGTCAAATAACCGAACAAAGCATTCCTGCCAAAGTAATGGTGAATGATATTAAGCAAAGAGGCATAGTATTAACTATTGTTAAAAAAATTGAAGCTAAGCCAATAGATGAAAGAATGGATTGCACAGAAGAAAAAAATAAAGATAATTCTCTTTGTAAGATACCTAATTTTGAAGGGGATAATATAAGCGATGTTAATGCTTGGCAAAGTAAAATTATTCCAGAGAAAATCATAAGTAAAACATCCTCTTCCGAGGTGGATGAATGCCGCGACAAAAATGATGGCGAAGTAATTTATCAAACCGCAGATACTGCAGGTAAATATATATACGATCTAGATCCATCAGATCGGACAATAACAATCAGATATTGTGATATCGAGGAAGTGACTGATTAAATTATTATTAAAAGGAGATTTTTATAGATCTCCTTTTATTTTATTTTTTATGTTTTTTTAATAGTTTCCCCGTTTTGGAATTCTTAATTAATTTTATTATCAATACAATAATGACCGTTAATGCAATTAGCGAGAATATACCTAATACAATAAATAGCACCATTTTAATTTTATTGTAATCTCCCTGCAATTTGACAACCTGATCATTGTCAAATCTTTGAATAGTTTGATCAACATTATCGTATTGATAGAAGCCTTTTTCACCTGTTTCTATATTCATACCATAAATAAGATACATACCTTTATTCATGTTATCTGGTAAATTCCATACATTATACTCTATGTCATTTATTTTTACTTTTGTAGTTTTGTACCCAAGCGGTATGTTTATTCTATCATCTGGTTCCATTAAATATAATATGATATCGCTAGAGGTCAATTGTTTGTATAACGAATATTCATTTTTATCAGCATGATATACAGCTAATATCAAATTACTTTCCGTATCTTTAAGGACCACTAAAGTTAAATCTGTAACATCACTTTCATAAGCAGCTATTTCGTTATCATTAATATTAATTTTTGTTTCTTTATATCCTACCGGAGTAGGAACTTTACCTGCGTTTCTTACTATTATATAGTCTTTATCTTCAATTTTCACTGATATCGGATTTAATTCACTGACTTCAACATTTAAAACATATGATTTAGTGGTCCCATTTTCAGCTGTAACAGATACAGTAAAAGTATTACTTCCTTCAATAACCGCAAATGTTCCTACACCACCAACATCAGCTTTACTATCATCAGCTGTAGCCGATATAGTGATTGAATTAACAGTATTAGGTACCGAAACATTATATGTAGTCGTATTAGCATTAAAGGCCGGGTTTAATTCACCGCTAGATAATGATAAGGAACTTAAATTAGCATTAGAAGAGAAATTTGCAATATTAATGGTGCAACCTATCGCTGTAACATCCATATCACTCACAGTTTTAAAATCAACTACTGCTGCATTTTTTATAGAAATAGATGCATTACCTAAAGCTTTACTCTTAAAAGTATAAGTATAAGTCTTTTTATATGTTGAACCACTGCTTGCATAATCAACAATATATGTAGAATATGTCGAACTTGTTAGAGTTAGTTTTGCTGTATCATACACTAAATTATATTGCCAAGAACCAATAGGTACTGAACCTGTAACGGTTACAGTCACAGTTACTGAACTGCCTAAATTAATTTTAGAACTTGAAGCCGTTGCCCTAACGGATGCTGTGGCAGCATTAACACTCAGCGGAATAAATAACAATCCCACTAATGCAATAACCATAAATATAATCTTTTTCATACTTCCTCCTATTGTGTTATGCTAGAAATACCTAGCAAATGCTTTTGTATAAATAATAAGTCCTTGATTGTTACTGATCCATCTTTATCAACATCTGCTCCTTGATAATAAGCATTATTAAGAGTTGAAGATTTAAGCAAGTGCTTTTGTACTAGTAATAAGTCTTTGATACTTACAGCACTATCGCCATTTGTGTCACCAAGTAATGTGATAGTATAAGTGTTAGAATCTATTGTATTGTTAATGGTTATAGTGTAACCTGTCGCAATTGCTCCATTAGTTACAACATTGCCATTATTATCTTTAATCACCGTACTCACTAACGGAGAAGTATTGCCTGCATCAGACACTAAAGTTGAAACATTAGTACCTATAGCAATTCCACTTACATAATTATTAACTAATTTTAAACGCATATTTGATATTACTGAAGGAATGCTTATTGGCATTTGATCACTTTTAGTAACATTGATTTTATATGTCGTTTGATTGCCGTTAGCAGCTGTAGCAATAACATTAATTTCATTCACTAAATTAGGTAATGTGATATTCCCCACTCCATTTATTGTTGCTCCACTATTAATAGGAGTAGCTTCAATTTTTAATGAATTAGTTAATGTTGATACAACATAATTATATGATGTCTTATCATAAGAAAAACCTGTTATGTTAGTACCATCAATCTTTAAAGATTTAAGATATGAATTAGGATTAGCATTAACTGGTAAGGAAGTTGCCTCTGGCATATAATTATATACTGGTATATCAAACGCAAAAACAGATTGGTCATTTATAGTTGATATATAATTGGCGCTCACATAACCCAAGTATGATTTACGCCCCTCTGAATAAGGCGCTTGAATATTAGTCATATATTGATGATTAAAATAATAAGGACCTATTATGTCAAATTTTTGACTATATAAAGTGTTTTGACCAATACCTATATATTTTTCAGCTAAGAATTGAGCTCCACCCATGATTGATTTATGAATAGTGTTCCATGGTCTTCCATATGAACCATCACCTAAATATAGACCTGTCGATGCTTGATAACCATTTGATGCCCATGCTACTGCTGTACAATTAACATCATTTCCGGTAGCATTAATATTAAATAAATTATAATATCCAATGCCAGAATACCAATATCCTGGTCCATAAAATTTGTTTGATACTAAAACATCACTTGTACATGAAACTTGTTGGCCATGAGCCGATTTAGTATTGTATGCTCCTTCTAGATTTACCCTTGAAGCTAAATGAACTGGACTAACATCATAAGTGTCACCTGCCGTTATAAAACTACTTGCATAATCATCTAAATTATAATAATCTCCAGCTGGCAATATAGCTCTAACAACATTTTCAGTTTGATAAGATTCCTCGTATGATAAAGTCTCAAACATAAATATACGATCTGTACTAAAAAAATTACGTGGGTCCATATAATAGGCTACTGTTTGAGCATTAGCAGCATACCAAACTCCAGATTCGATAGCTATCCAAGTATCGGTTGCCCAATTATATACTCTTGGATCAGTAGAACGATACCCAACATTCCCCCCAGTTGGTCTGCCATCTACACGGCTGTAAGCGCTGTATATACTTGATGGCAAATCACTTTCAGCAGTAATAACCGAATTCCAATCCAATCCTGTATGAAATGCCCTAAATTCCCAATTAGGATGAGTGTTATGTAATGCAATTAAACCGTCCCAATAACTTGCTGGAAAACCTTTGTCATACAAGTAATGCTCATATTCGGTAACTGGCACTCTATTACCATTATCATAACTTGAAACGCTAACGAACGTTGAACACACATATCCTGTATGAGTATTACCTTCATGCACATAAGATACATTAAACCACGGATCGCTACACCCATCCCCAGCAGCTACACTTCCTAGATATGTTAAATTTGCTCCATAAGGGAAAGAAAAGCCAGAATAAGGAATTTCAGTTGTCACAGTACTTGGTCCTTCCCTAAATCGAACACCATTACCATTAATTGTATAAGTGGTTATTACCTCAGCATTTACTTCTAGAAGATTAAAAAAAGGAATGATAAAAAAAGCTAAACTTAATATAGCTGAATTTATTCTTTTGAAAAAACTAATTAAAACATACTTCATTATATCTACTCCCCTCTACTATATATATACATACTATTCATCCATTATATCTATAATGAGTATAACAAAAAAAGGGCGTTTTATAAACCCTTTGTATAAATATAACCACATAATTTGTCAACCATTGTCAATATAACTAAATAAATGTAATCTTTATTTTATTTCAACAATACTTATTTTCTTATCTTCATGCATAAGTTTAAACGTCGCACTCCCCTGATACCCCAAATCCTTTTTATATGTCCAAATTGCTTTTATTTCATAAGCTTTATCATCTGTATGTTTTGATACTTCATCCTTGAATTCAATTTGTTTAATGTCCTCAATTTCTACATTGCTAACAACTGGTAACTCTTGCTTTCTATTACCATTCAAATTGCTTTCAACATATTTGTAAATTGTATCCTTAGCTTTCAATATCATATTATCTTTTGCTGCCTTATAAATAAATTGTACTCCCCCTACATCGTTCTTTGTTATTTTATTATCTAGATTATAAAAATCACTAACAAATAATTTAACAACTAATTTAGCATAATTTTCTTCATCAACATTCGCTTCTTCTAATACTAAAATCAGTTCATCAAAATAACTTTTATAAATCATCGTCTCATTATCTTCTAAAATATACTCATAATCATCTATTTTGTTAATTATTTTCACTTCTTCCCTAATATTTATATTTTTCAAAACAATATATAACATTACTAGCGTAACAATTAATAAGATGATACTTATAAAGTATATAATTTTTCTACTTTTTTTCATGTAATAAACCTCATTTCTTATACGTATTTAATACTGCTTCTGATTCTTTAGATTTCCTAATATAATCATATAAAATGATGTCATTAGATACAGTTATTTTGTCTTCTGCTAATTTAGTATATTTATTTATGTATTCTTGAGATACAACAGCATCTTGATTAAGTAATTTAAATTCTTGCTTTTGATTATTATAATAAACATCATTTGTTAACCAATTACCATTAGAAAATACTACCATATTCTCATCAACACTGAAAATGTCGTTACCTAATTGATATGGACTACTAAATCCAAACATATTTCCTAAAGTAGGTAAGATATCATACATACCCATAACTTTTGTTATTTCCTTCTTCAGTTTTTTTTCGCTTGAGTAAATCATAAATGGTACTTTACGATCAAGTTCATATCTATAATAATCAACCGGAATATACGTTGGATCATCCTTACTCTTTATTGAATCAGTATAAGGATCATAATTATATAACCTGTCATAATCTGCTTTTGGTAATCTAGCATCGTGATCCCCATAAAATACAACAACTGTATTTTCAAGAATGCCTTCCATTTCAAGTCCTGTTAATAATTCTCCAATAGCAGCATCAGCATAATAAACTGATTTTAGATAATTACCCATATCAGTACCTTCCATATATGGAACAGTTACTTCTTCTTCAATTCCTAATTCATTTTGTTTAATCACTTTCATATCTACAGGAAACTCCCCGTATTTATCTAAATCATCAAACGGAGTATGATTACTAAGCATAATTAAGGTTGCATAATATTTTTCATGTTTTTGAGATACTTCCTTAATAATTGAAATTGATTGTCTAAAAAATGATTTGTCGGATAAACCCAATCCAACTTTTTCGTCAATAACATAATCAACCTTGTTATAAAAGCGATTATATCCTAATTGCTTATGCATAATCAAACGATTCCACATATCAGCTTTATTACCATGCATACTAAATGAATAATAACCTTGTTCTTTTAACAATTTAGGGATTGATATATATTCACGATCCCAATAACTAACGAAAACAGTTCCATTAGTAGATGGCATCAACGAAGTATTCAAAGTGAATTCCGTATCGCTACTAGTCCCTACCCCAACTTGACTATAAAAATTAGTAAAGTAAAGACTTTCTTTTGCCAATTTATTAAGATTAGGAGTTACTTCTAGACCATTAAACTCTAGTCCCATTACAAATTGTTGAATACTCTCACCATGGATAAATATAATATTCTTTCCCTTAAAAATATCAGTATATTTATTGTTAGTTTTTTCAAGTGGATGTTCAGTATAATATGCTCTTATTTCACGAGCTGCTTTATCATAACCAAAAGCGGCATTTATTTTAGGCTCTAAACTTCTAATAATATCATTTATTTGATATCCATAAATACCATATTTCGTTACAATAAATTCCCTATTCCATTGTTTAACGAGTCGCCCAATTTCAAGGTCAGTCAAACTAACAAAAAAGATGGTTAATAAACCACAAGCTACTACAAGCACGCCCCAAAATCTTTTTTTACCTCTTTCGACTTTCGAAACTATATAATAATAGTTTTTTTTAGCTAAACTTAAATGTATAAATATTAAAAATAATGGTTGCCAAAGATAAATAAAATCTCCAAGTTGCATAACATTTTGGGTTACAGCATCAGCTACATCAATCACCTGCAGGGAAGTACTAAGTAATGAAATTGATGCAAAAGATGCATAATAAGTAAAATATATACTATTGATAACACATATAGCCGTCATTATAGCTGATATAGTCATGTAATATATTATTTGTTTTTTAGGCTTTATAAAATAAGCAAAACATAATAATATTAATATTATCCCTAAATCAGCTAAAATTGGTTTTATTTCCAAAACATTTCCTACGGTTGTGGATCTTAATAAAATAGCGTTTATTAGTAGTGAACCGGTTGTAGCAAAAAACATTATGTTAGTTTTAGCATATTGTCTATAATTAATTTTTTTTATTTTATTAATTTTATCTTTGAAAAAAGATTTAGCTTTAACCATAATGTCCTCCCAAAACGTTCTTCTATAAGTATAGCATTAAATGAAAAAAAATTAAATAA
>CAZQOT010000040.1:0-4944 GCA_964595115.1 uncultured Muribaculaceae bacterium
TTATGGCACAAAAAAGAATGTTCTGCAACGATGTAATAAGCAGCGACAATTTCTTGGAAATGCCTGATGGTTCTCAAAATTTATATTTTCATTTATCTATGAAAGCCGATGATGATGGATTTGTTGATAAATATAAATCAATAATGCGAATGCTAGGAAAAAAAGAAGATGATCTAAAAATATTAATTGCTAAATCATTTGTAATACCATTTGAAAATGGAGTTTTAGTAATAAAACATTGGAGATTAAATAATTACATACAAAAAGACAGATATAAAGAGACAGTTTATAAGGAACAAAAAGAGTTATTAAGCTTAGATAAAAGTAATGTATACGAGTTGTATACAAATTGTATCCCTAGAATAGATAAGACTAGAATAGATAAGAGTAGTATAGATACTAATAGTAGTTTAAATAATAATATATATAATTACTTAGAGAATATATATAATAGAACTATATCTAGTATAGAAGTAGATAAGATAAATAATTGGTTAGAAGATTTTAATGAAGATATTGTTAAACATGCAATTGATTTATCAGTATTAAATAACAAAAAGAACTTATCTTATGTAAATGGCATTATAAGAAATTGGAAATCTAATGAATATAAAACATTAGAAGATATTAAAGCTAATGAAACCAAAAAACAAACGGAAGATAAAAAGCAAGAAGAGTTATATGATTATGACTGGATAAATGATCCAACAAATAATAATTAAAAATAAGGAGGAAAAATGAAAGAAACAAAAGATTTAATTATTGTTACTCAATTACCAATAATTGAACAGACATTAAAACAAATCGGTGCTAAAGCAGACTTAATGATAAAAGAGGCTTTATCATTAGAAATTAACGGCGAAAACAAAAAAGAGATACAAGAGTCAAAAGTTAAAGTTAAAAATGCAAGAGCTGATTTAAAAAAGCAATTTGATGATTTAGAAACAAGAAGAAAAGCAGTAAAGAATGAAGTGTTAAAGCCTTACAACGATATGGAAGAGACTTACAAAAAAGAGATAACAGACAGATTTATACCTGCTGATGAAAAGTTAAAAACAAAAATCGACGCTATTGAAAACACCGAAAAAGAAAACATAAAACAAGAGATAACAGATTACTTTAATGAATATAGAGATAGCAAAAATATAAACTTTATAGAATTTATTGACGCAAATATTAACATAACTTTAAGTGCTAGTATTGTATCTTTAAAAGAACAAGCAAAAGTTTTTATTGATAAAGTTGCCAATGATCTAGAATTGATTGAAGAAGAAGAGTACAAATCAGAGATATTAGTCGAATATAAAAAGACATTAAATGCTTCAGCATCAATTTTAGAAGTAAAAAGAAGAGTAAAGGCAATTGAAGAGGAAAAAGCAAGACAGGAAAAGTTATTAGAACAAAAACAAAAAGTAGCTGAGGCTGTTGCCAAAGTAGAAGAAGTTGTTTCTGTAGCTGCACCAATTGTTGAAGAGCCAAAGGTTGTTGAAAGCAATATTATTCCAAGAGTTAAAATAGTTTTAATAAATGAAACGGTAGAAAGAATTAAAGAATTAAAAAAATTCTTAAAAGATGGAGGTTATAATCTTGAACAAAACAATTAGTCCAAAAAATGAAGTTACTAAACAAGAAGTAAAACAGCCAAATAACATGGTTGTTGAAATAAAAGACCAATCAGGAATAGAAAATGCAGTAATGACATTAATTAAAAAAAATCATTCTTTACTGCCAAATAATGTAGGGGCAGAAAGAATAAAAGCAAGTGCAGGTTTTTATATTATAAATAGCAAAAATAATTTACTTAATCTTCCTGGTCAAGCAAAAATGCAAATGCTTTATGGAATATTAAAAGAGGCAATGGTTGGTTGCGAGGCAGGAACAGACTATGATATTATTCCATACAAAGGCGAACCCACTTTTATAAGAAACAAAAACGGCTGGTTTAAAATTATAGACTTAATTAAACCATCTGAGATAATAAGATTTACAACAAATGTAATAACAAAAGATGATGAATATTCTTACGATCCTGTAACAGAGACTTTAGAGCATGAAATGGTAGGCGATAAGAGTCAAAACTACGAAGACATATTAGGAGCTTATGCTTACATAAAGTTTGCTAACGGATTTGAAAAGACGGTTTTCATGACTAAAAGCGATTTTGATTTATTAAAAAAGATTAGTCCAAGCGGAAAGAGCGAATATTCTCCATGGAATAGCAACGCAATAAGAATGGTTAAAACAAAAGTAACAAAGGAATTAGCAAAAGATTTAGTAACTTTGTTTAGCGGAAGAGTTAACTCTGTTTTAGCAAACGCAATTGAATGCGATGAGACTTCAATATTGAATGTAAATAAAGACGGGTTTATAACAACAAGTGATAAAATATATGAAGAACCCAAAAAACATGGTTCTGATAAGGTAATTATTAATCAAGAAGAAAAAACTGACGAAATTAAAGAAGTTCAATATGATGATGAAACTGGAGAAGTTGTTGAAACAAATATTAACGACATTTAAAAAAACATGTTAAAATGTAATTAATAGAAAGAGGTAATCATGGAATATAATATAATAGAATCAGGATCAAAAGGTAATGCTGTTATAATTAATAAATCAATTTTAATTGATTGCGGAGTATCATTCGCTAAGTTAAAAGAACACCATAAAGATTTAAAAATTATATTCCTGAGCCATATTCACATTGACCATTTTAACAAAGTAACAATTAAAAGATTAGCAATAGAAAGACCAACATTAAGATTTGCGTGTTGTCAGTGGTTAGTTAAAGATTTAATTGATTGCGGAGTTAGTAAAAATAATATTGATGTTCTAGAAATAGGCAAAACATATAATTATGGAATATGTAAAGTTATACCGATAATGCTATATCACAATGTTGAGCAATGCGGTTATAGAATATTCATAGATGATAAAAAAATAATATATGCAACTGACACAAACAACCTAGACGGCATTACAGCCCACGGTTACGATTTATTTTTAATCGAAGCTAATTATACGGAAGATGGCATAAAAGAGCGTATAAGGGCTAAAAAAGCCCTAGGAATGTATATTTATGAAGAAGATGCAATGTTAAATCATCTTAGTAAAGAAAAATGCGATTTATTTTTACTAGAAAACATGACAGAAAATAGCAGATTTGAATATATGCACCAACATAAAAAAGGAAAGGAGGAGGAAATTATGGAAAATATAGAAATATTAGATGAATATACAGATAGCAAAGGCACAAAACATATTATTGAAGAAATGCCAAACAGAATGATTTATTTTACAATTATTAAATATGGAACTCAATTATTAACAACTCAAGGTTATTCAAAGATTGTTGATAGATTTAAAAACATCATGTCAAATATTAATATTATGGAATTAATATCAGAAAAGAAAGAAGAGGAATAATGTATATAATAACGGTTGATGGATTATATTTTAATTCAATCGAATATGCCAAAACAACTAATCTTGGTAGTAAAAAAAATAATAAGATCATAACATCAATAACACTTTTTATTGATTATAAAGATTCATATATTTTTAAAAGCCTACATGAAGCTCAAAAGGTTAAAAATAAAATAAAGTTATTTGATCATAGAATTATAGAAATAAAGGAGTTAACAGAAAGTGGAATTAGCAAATAATAAGTTTGTTATGGGAGACAGAACTTTTGAAATAGAATTGGTTTCACAAGACGAACTGCATAATCATAATAAAAAAATAAATGATGGAACAGCTAATTACTTTGGTATGTTTCTTCCATATAGTCAAAAAATACTATTAAGCAAAGAACTTACCAGCGATCAACAAATAAAAACTTTAATTCACGAACTAACTCATTGCTATCTATGGTGTTATTCAACTCCATGCGATAGTTACGATGAAGAAGATATATGCAATATATGTTCAAACAGCCTAAAAATGATATTCAGCATATTATATTATGATTTAGGATTAGTAAAAATATCATGAGTATAAGGTCAAAATGGTGTGAACCAAGTAAAGAAACAAGAAAATATATATTAAAGCGAGATAAACAATGTATATTTTGCGGTAATAAAAAAAGTTTAACAATGGTTCATATTTTCTTATCAAGAGCAAAAGGCGGAAGTGGTAATAAAGAAAACATAGTAACTGGTTGTTATCAATGTCATTTATTTATACTTGATAATCCATTAGGAAAACAAAATAATGAAAAATCGGCTAAAATGATGGAATATGCTAAAAAATACCTAATTGAAAAAGAATGTATTGATTATGGAAAAGACTTTATTGAAAGTTTAAAATACAAAAAAGAAATAGTAAAATTAAATCCAATTGCAATTAATACAGATCAATTTATAAAAAGGTGCAAAACTTGCCAATATTTAGTTAAAGACAGATATAATAGCAATAGCAGTATACCAAGTTATTACTGCAAATATAAAAAGATATTATTAAATAAAAATACAAAGGCATGTGAAAAATATAATTAAGAAAAAGGAGAGTAAATAATGAAATACGATAATTGGAACGAAGAAGATTTAGTATTTAGGAAAGGATCATAAATGAAAATATTAGAGTTATTTGCAGGTACGGCTTCTTTTAGCAAATCAGCAACAGGACACGAAACATTTACTTCTGATTACGATAGCCAATTTAATACTAATTATTGTATAGATATTATGGAGTTTGATATTAAAAAAGTTCCTTTTGTTCCCGATATAATATGGGTTAGTCCACCGTGCGAAACATTTAGCGTAGCTAGTATCGGGCATCATTGGAATACAGATAATACCCCTAAAACAAAAGAAGCGGAACAAGGTGTTAAACAAGTATTAAAAGCAATAGAAATTATAGATGAATTAAAACCTAAATATTGGTTTATAGAAAATCCTAGAGGAAAATTACGAAAACTACCTTTTATGGAAAAGTTTTATCGTT
>CAZQOT010000040.1:4954-10058 GCA_964595115.1 uncultured Muribaculaceae bacterium
AATGTTATGGATGCAGGGATTGCCACGTTATACAGTTACTTATTGTCAATATGGAGATACAAGAATGAAACCAACCGATATATGGTCTAATATATCAAACTTACAATTCAAACCAATGTGTAAAAACGGAGATAAATGTCATATATCAGCACCAAGAGGTAGTAAAACTGGTACTCAAGGAATAAAAACTTATAAGGATCGTTCAAAAATACCAGAAGATTTATGTAAATCAATTATTAGTCAATTAGAAGATATGGAAAGGGAGTGATTAAATGGAAAGTACAATATGCTTAATGTGCGGAACCGAAGATGCTTATTGGGTATGGTATTTACCCGATGGCGAAGAAGTATTCATTTGTAATGTATGTTATGAACGAATTATGGACGAACAACAAAAAGACCAAACAAGACATTTAGGTAGATTTCAATTATTAACAGAATACTATGCGGAAAAAGAACTTGATAATGGAGCAAAGGGTTTTAGATTAACTCAGTAGAAAGGGGCAAATAAAAATGAAAGCAAACACATGTTTATTACTATTAGTTATTGGTTGGTTCTTTGCAGGACTACCAATTGCGTTAGTAGTATTAGTTAATTCAATTATAAAGTTAAAAGAAAACATTGATGTAACAAAATATGGAATAGCGATAGCAATTAGTATAGTATATATTATTATGTTTATAAGCTATTTATAGGAGACATTTATGGTTGAAGTAAGTATAATATTTATGGGATTATTATTTATATGGCTAGTTTATAAATTATTTAAAGATTGGAGCTAACTTAAAATGTTTGAAGCATACAGAAACGCAGAATATATAAAAATGCGAATAAAAAAGTTAAACAGAAAAATAGAATATTTAAGAAGTAAGCAAGGTTTAAAAGCTAGTAATTATGATCGAGTTGTTGTAAGCGGCGGACTACCAAGTAATAGTCAAGAGAACTTATCAAATATAATTATTGATATTGAATATGAGATAAAAGACTTAATAAAAGAGCTTAGCATTGAAACAAGCTATATTAAATCAATTGAATATATAGGCAAAAAATATAATGACGATACAATTAAAATAGTAAAATTAAAGTCAAAAGGTTTAACAAACAAAGAAGTAGCTGAAAAGCTTGAAGTATGTCCTAAAACAATATCAAGAGCATTAAACAAAATAAATAAAAATGTCCAATAAATGTATGTACAATTTTAAAAAACTATGATATAATGTATACAATGGAATTATTGTAAAAAGGTGTAAAAACCTTTTTTTGTTTGGAGCAAATAGTATGAGACCAAAAAACACAACGGGGGAAATATGTGATTGGGAATGGTTAATGAAACATCCCAACTGTAATGGTTGTCCAAGAACAAGAGAATGTGACGAACACTCTGAAAAGTTGGAAAAATTAAGGTTAGAAAAAAAGAAAAAAGAACAAGATCTAAAAAGAAATATAATAAAGATTTAAAAATGATTATTTACCTAATACTGAACTAGAAAAAAAGTTATATAAGACTTATAGGAGTTATTAATATGAATAAATTTACATATACAATCATTATTCCCACATATACACCAACTGAAAATGATTTTAGAAGATGCTTAGACTATATTAAAAAGCAAACTGTACAACCTTATGAAGTTATAGTAGTAGATGATGCTAGTCCATCAGAAGTGCCTAAAATAGCATTAGAATATGGTTTTAAGTATATAAGACACGATATAAACAAGCATAATGGTGGTGCTAGAAACACAGGAATGAAAGAAGCAACAGGCGATTACTTAATATTTTGTAATAGTGATGATTATTTTGAATTAGATACTATTGAAGAGATAGAAAAAGTAAACAAAGGACAAGAATTGATTCTATTAGGATTTAGGTCATTTGGAAATTGGAAAACAGGAACAAAGTTCATACCTAGTAAAGAAAACACTCCAAATATATCACAGTATAATTGGAATGGGGAAAGCCTACATGTTGTTAAAAGACAATTTATATTAGATAATAATTTATTTGAATTAGAGAATGTACCAATAGCAGATAGAGACTGGACTTTAAGATTAGAAGCTTTAAAGCCAACATATACATTTGTTCCTAAGATATTATACAATTATCAAGTAGGACATGATGGTGCTATAATGACAGATATAATTAAAGGAAATATTGTTAGCAATTTAACTAATCCTGACTATTACAAAAAAGAGCAAAAAAAAGAAGATAAAAATAAAAATATAGATATAATTATATATGAGCATTTAATCCCACGAGTAGGTGGAAACACAACATCATTGATAAATTGGTGCAAACACATGAGCAAATATTATAATATTAAAGTATTATTTAAAAGCCTTGATAATTACAGATTAGTTCAATTAAGCAGTTATGCAGTATGCGAGTTATACAAAAATCAAGAGTTAGAATGTGATAAACTAATATGGAATAGTAGTTGGGGAGATTATCCTGATACTATAAAATATAAAGGTAAACCAATTCAAATGTTACATGCTAATTATAAAGAAGTTAAAAAACTAAACGGATTTGTATACAAGACTCCTAAAGTTGAGACAGATCACATAGCAGTAAGCAAACATGTTAGTGAAGTATTTGAAGAGATGTATGGCATAAAGAGTAAAGTTGTATATAATATGCTAGACCCTGAAGTTAAAGTTGAAAAGGTATTAAGATTAATATCTGCAACAAGATTAATTGAAAGCAAAGGTTTATCAAGAATAATAAAGTTTGCTAATGAGTTATCAAAGAGAAATAAAAGGTTTTTATGGTTTATATATGGCGATGGAAATGATGGTATTTCTATCAACAGAATAAAAGCAATTCCAAATATAATATTAATGCCTGTAAGCTTTGATTTGCCGAGTTATTTAGCAGATGCTGATTACTTAGCACATTTTAGTGATACAGAGGGAGACCCTTATTGCACTAAAGAGGCATTACAAGTTAATACTCCTTGCTTAACAACTAACTATCCTGCTACCTTTGAACAATTAGAAGATGGCAAAAACGGTTACATATTAGATTTTGATTTATTTGATAAAGGGACTGAAAAAGAATGGGACGATGTTATTAATAAAATATATACAAAGATACCAAAGTTTCAATATGAGAATAAAGATGATGAAATAGAAAAGACATGGTTAGAAATATTAGGAAAGCCAGTAGGCGAACATATAAATATTGAGAAAGGAAGTAATATTATGTACCGAGTAAAAGCAATTAGGACATTCCCTTATAGTAGATTTGGAAATGTTAAGAACCTAAAAAGAATTGGTGCTGATGTGCCAAATACAATATGCCAAGGCGACATATTTGAAATATCAACACTTGAAGAATATAATTATCTATTAGGAAACAATCCATTAAACATGATAGCAATTGAATTATTAGAAATAATAAAAGAAGAAAAGCCAAAGTCAAAAAAGAAATAGTTTATGGGGGCATTTTATGAAAGATAGTGAGAGAAGTAAGTTGGAAAAAGATAAGAAGATTTGCGAAGTTTATCAAAAATATGAATCAGAAAATAAAAATAAAAAATGGGATAATATAGCAAAAGAATTAAATGAATTCTATAATGAGAACACTGGCAAAGAAACATGGCGGTCTAGATATAGAAAATTAAGTAATGAATATCTTATTTCAAGAAGAAAAAGCCAAAGCAATTATATGTTTAGCAAAGATAAAGAGCAAAGATTAATTAGTTATCTAAAAAGAGAGCGGACTATTGAATTCTTATGTGAAATGCTAGATTTAGATGAAATAAGTTTATTAGGTAACATTGAACAATTAAGAAATAAAGGACACGATATTACTTATATAAACAATTCGTACAAAATGATGAATATCAGCCAAAAAGAAACACCTAAGATTGATATTCAGCAACCAACATCAACTATAAGATTTGGAGTTGTATCAGATACACACTTCGGCAATAAATTTCAACAAGAGACATTGTTAAAACAAGCATATGAATATTTTAAATCAAAAGGAATAGAGATTGTATTACATTGCGGAGATATATCAGACGGGTTATCAAAGAGACCTGAGCATATATATGAGTTATTTGCACTAGGAGCTGATGAACAAGCAAGATATATAATAAATCATTATCCTAAAATTGATGGCATAACAACATACTTTTTATTAGGCAACCATGACGGATGGCATCAAAAAAACGGCGGAATAAACATCGGCACATTAATATCTAACGAGAGAGAAGATATGATATGCTTAGGTTATCAACAAAAAGATATATTTATAAACAACTGTAAGATAAGATTATTTCATCCACTTGACGGAAGTAGTTATGCAATAAGTTATAGTGGTCAGAAAACTATTGATGTTATGAAAGGTGGAGATAAGCCTCAAATAATGTTAACAGGACATCATCATAAACTAGGATACTTCATATATAGAAATATACATTATTTTGAAGTACCGTGTTTAGAAGCTGCTACTTCATTTATACAAGGTAAAAGACTTGGTAATGATGTTGGCTATATGATAATAGAGGCAGAGGTTGATGAGTTAGGGAATGTTATCACATTAACACCAACGATTACACCGATATATGAAACAATTGAAAATGACTACAAGTTAGAAATGCCAAAAGAAAATCAAAAGTTAGAATTAAAAATGTAATATTAAAATAAAAAATAAGGAGCAATAAAATGGAAATTATACTAAAAAGCATTAATGAATTAAAGCCTTATGATAAAAACCCAAGGAAGAACGAGAATGCGGTTGACTACGTTGCCAATAGTATCAAAGAATTTGGATTTAAAGTTCCAATAATAATTGATACAAATAACGTAATAGTAGCTGGACATACCAGATATAAAGCGTGTCTTAAATTAGGAATTAAAGATATACCTTGTATTATAGCTAATGATCTAAGTGAAGAGCAGATAAAAGCATTCAGATTAGCAGACAATAAAGTTGGAGAAAGGTCTGAATGGGACTTTGATTTATTAAAAGACGAGTTAACAGATATAATTAGCATTGATATGAAGGAATTTGATTTTGATACTTTTATTGAAAATGATGAAGTAGAAGAAGATGATTTTGAAATAGAGGTTCCTGAAGTTCCAAAAGCAAAAT
>CAZQOT010000041.1:0-9943 GCA_964595115.1 uncultured Muribaculaceae bacterium
CAAAGATAACACTTAAGACATTATCATAAATTAATCATAGTAAATAAGCATATACTATTAAAGTGTTGACAAAATAAGAATTTGTGATAAAATGAATTCATACAAGTTTTGATTAGGACACGACTTATAATAAATAAGTTTTAGAGAGTTATCGTTGGGTGCAAGATAATATTTAGTTTATAAGTTACTACCTATGAACTGATTTTAAAAGAAAATCCGGTTTAACAACCGTTATCTAATTAAGTTACAAGGTAGGATGGTACCGCGTTTAGACGCTCCTTTTAAATATTAAAGGAGCGTTTTTTTATGGTAGCAAATGATAACAATAATGACATATTGTTTACTGAACAAAATTTAAAAGATTTAATAAGTTTAAAAAAGGGCGCTGATGCGGAACTAAAAGAGACTTGGTATACAATCAATACTTTTAATAAAGGTTCTAAGGAGTATCAAGACGCCATTATTAAAAGAAGGACCGCTTTATTTCAATTAAGAACACTTAGAAGACAAATTGCAAGTATTGAAAAAAATGGTTATTACCGTGAAGGAGATAATATTGTTATTCAAAAAGGAGGAAGAGAATTATGATTAATATCAAAGAAAATGAAAAATTAAATGTTTTAAACCACAGTTGTGCTCATTTACTGGCACACGCTATCAAAAGACTATATCCTGAATCTTTGTTTTGGGTAGGGCCAGTTATTACCGATGGTTTTTATTATGATATGGATTTAGGAGATAAGGTTATTAAAGAAGAGGATCTTGAAGCTATTGAGCGGGAAATGAAAAAGATAGTTAAAGAAGATAAATTAATTAAAAGAATGGAATTAAGTAAAAATGAAGCTTTAGAGATGTTTAAAGATGATCCTTATAAAATTGATTTAATTAGTAATATGGAAGATGGCACTAATATAACTGCTTACAGCCAAGGAGAATTTATTGATTTATGTCGGGGACCTCATGTAAATAGTACCAAACTTTTAAAATATTTTAAATTGTTAAAAGTTAGTGGTGCTTATTGGAAAGGTGATTCTAAAAACAAAATGTTACAACGTATATATGGTATTTGTTTTGAAAATGAGGAAGATTTAAATAAATACTTATTATTCTTAGAAGAAGCTAAAAAAAGAGATCATCGTAAACTAGGTAAAGAATTAGATTTATTTATGTTTAGTGAGTTTGGTCCAGGTTTTCCTTTCTGGTTACCTAATGGTATGCTTTTAAAACGTCAGTTAGAGAATTTTTGGTATGATGAACACACTAAAGAAGGTTATGTTTTTATTAATACACCAATAATGCTTAATCGTGATTTATGGGAAGTATCAGGCCACTGGTTTAATTATCGAGAAAATATGTATACATCATCTATTGATGAAAAGGATTTTGCGATAAAACCTATGAATTGTCCCGGTGGTTTATTAGTTTATAAGAATACATTACATTCTTATAAAGACTTTCCCTTACGAGTTGGAGAACTTGGTTTAGTTCATCGTCATGAAGCAAGTGGAGCTTTAAGTGGTTTATTTAGAGTAAGGTCTTTTACGCAAGATGATGCCCATATCTTTATGACTGAAGATCAAATGGAAGATGAAATAATAAATTTAATACAATTTTTCAATCGAGTTTATGACGTATTTGGATTAAGCTATGAAATAGAATTATCAACAAGACCCGAAGAAAAATATATAGGTTCAATCGATATATGGGATAAAGCAGAAAAAGTATTAGCCCAAGCTTGTAGACATGCTGGTAAAGAGTTTAAAATCAATCCAGGAGATGGGGCCTTTTATGGACCTAAACTAGATTTTCATATTAAAGATTCAATAGGTAGAACATGGCAATGTGGAACTATACAATTAGATATGAATTTACCCGAACGCTTTGATCTTACTTATATAGCACCTAATGGCGAAAAGAAAAGACCTGTTATGTTACATCGAGTAATTTTTGGTTCTTTAGAAAGATTTATTGGTATCTTAATTGAACATTTTGCTGGCGCTTTTCCAACATGGCTTGCTCCTGTTCAAGTAAATATTATACCAGTTAATAATGAAATTCATTTGGATTACGCTAATGTGATTAAGAATATACTTATAGACAATGAGGTCCGTACAGAAATTGATTACAGGGATGAAAAACTTGGTTATAGAATGAGAGAATCACAAACTAAAAAAATACCATATACAATAATTATTGGTGATAAGGAAGTGGAAGGCAATTTAATAAGTTATCGTAAATATGGCAGTTTAGAAACAATTACTATGAATAAAGAGGAGTTTGTAAATTATATAAAAAACATTATAAGCAGTAAGGAGTAAAATTATGATAGAAACATTAGATGGACATGTTTATATAACTTGGGAAGAAGCATTTACAGGGTTAGCTAAATTAGCGGCTTTAAAGAGTAAAGTTTCAAATGATCAAAGGGGATGCATTATAGTTGATGAAGGTAATCGCATCATGAGTTTAGGTTTTAATGGAGTACCCGCAGGTTGCAACGATAAATATTTTTTAGCAACACCAGAACGAAGAAAATATTGTGTCATTGAAGCTGCTATAGGGGCCATTTTGGCAGGAAGACGAAATTTAGAAGATTGTAGTATATACATGACTCATTATCCTAATCCAGAAGAAACTAAATTTATTATTCAAGCTGGAATAAACAAAGTATTTTATATAAATTGCGACAAGTCAAAAGATGAATATATTTCATCAACAAAAATGCTTGAAGAAACATCAAAATATGTTAAGCAAGTTAATGATGTGAAACTTGATTGTAATAGTAATAAATCCTCACGTATAAATGAAATGTTTAATAAAATAATTAAATTATTTAAGATTAGTAATAAAGACTATATTGAGAGTAATGCTACTTTAACATGGGATGATTTTTATGTTAGTGCAGGCAAATTATTGTCTATGCGTAGTAAAGATCGTAATACTCAAGTTGGTTGTAGTATTAGTGATTTAAAACATCATATTATAAGTTTAGGCTACAATGGTCTTCCTTTTGGCTGTAAAGATGAAAATTGTCCATGGGATTGCCAAAAAGCTGATTTGGATTCTAAAACAAAATATCCATATTCTGTTCATTCTGAATCTAATGGAGTTATTATCCCCCAAAACAATAATAGAGAATTAGATGGTTGTTCAATTTATGTAACCCTTTTTCCTTGTCATGATTGTACAATGAAAATAATCGATTCAGGAATTAAGAAAGTTTATTACACATGTGATAAATATCGAACTGATATAAATGTTATACTAGCAAAAAAAATGTTAAAAAGTGCACACATAAAATTCAAACAAATTTCAGATGTTGAAATTACTCTAGAGTCAGGTGGGAGAGTACTTAAAACTAAGGTAGATGCAAGTATTTCGCAAGAAATGATTTATAAATTAGAAAAGGATCCAGCATACATAAAAAAAATACCTTCTTGTATGCAAACCGAAAAAATGGCCCTTGATGCTATCAAAAAAGACATCAAACTCTTTAAACATGTGAAAGTGAAAACACCTAAGGTATGTTTAGAAGTATTATGTAAAGATGGAGATGCTATTCGTTATATTGAAGAGCCCACTAAAGAGATGTGCAAAGTAGCTCTTCTTAATACACCAACTTCAATTCAATACATTAAAAATCCAACTGAAGAAATGTGTAAGATAGCACTTGAACGCAACGGCTCTTACCTACAATATATTACTAACCAAACACCAATGCTATGTAAAATAGCCGTTTCATCTTCCCCAATATCCCTTCAATATGTAAAAAATCAAACGAATGATTTGAGTTTAATGGCGGTCAACAAAGATGGCTCAACTTTACAATATGTCAAAGAGCAGACCAAAGAAATTGTTTTAGCAGCTGTTTCTCAAGATGGTTTAGCTTTGCGTTTTGCCAAAATCATGGATGACGAAATTTGTATGAGAGCGGTAGAGGAAGATGGTAATGCTTTGCAATATGTTAAGAAGCAAACCGAAGAAATGTGCATGATTTCTGTACTTAATAATCCCGATGCCATACGATATGTAATAAACCAAACACCATATTTATGTTTATTAGCAGTCATTAAAAAAGGATTATCGCTTGAATATATTAAGAAACAAACTAAAGAAATATGCGTTGAAGCTATTAAACAAAATCCTAGTGCTTTAATGTATGTTCAAAACAAGCTGCCAGAATATAAAGTTTTAGCAGTTAAAGTGTGTTTTGAGAGACTAAAATTAAATAATAATTATGTCAATGAAATAAGTGATAAAGTGCTTAGAGATGTAATATTAAAATTAATGATAAAAAAAGGAATAAGAAAATAATGAAAGCTATCTATATTCATATTCCTTTTTGTTCTTCTATTTGTACCTATTGTGATTTTTGTAAGCTTTATTATAATAAAAAGTTTATCAAGGATTATTTAAATAGCTTGGAAAATGAAATAAGTTGTACTTACAAAGGAGAAAAAGTAAAAACTATCTATATAGGTGGAGGAACACCAAGTACACTTAATATAGAAGATTTAAAACATTTATTTAAAATAACTGAAATGATTGATAAGAGTGAAGTGATTGAATATACTATCGAATGTAATATAGAAGACCTAACAACTGAAAAATTAAAATTATTCAAAGAAAATGGTATTAATCGCTTAAGTATTGGTGTTCAATCTTTTAATGATAAAATTTTAAAAATATTAGGTCGTAATCATAATAAAAAAATGGTTTTTGATATGATAAAGGAAGCTAAAAAAATAGGGATTAATAATATTAATATAGATCTTATATATGGAGTTAATGGTCAATCGTTAGATGATTTAAAAGAAGATATTAAATTGTTTTTGAAGTTGGATATTCCTCATGTATCTTTTTATTCCCTTATTATAGAACCACATACTAAGCTATATATTGATTCATTTAAAGAAATTGATGAAGATCTTAATATTAAGATGTATGAGCATATTAATAAGGTGTTAAAAGATTATAAATATATTCATTATGAAATAAGTAATTACGCTAAGGAAGGGTATGAATCAAAACACAATTTAGTTTATTGGCATAATGAACAATATTATGGATTTGGCCTTGGGGCATCTTCATATGTAGGTAACATTAGATATGATAATACCCGCAATTTAAAAGCCTATATCAATCAAAATTATATAGCTGATAAAAACATATTAACTGAGTTAGAAACAATGCAAAATGAAATGATTTTAGGTCTTAGATTAAAACAAGGCATCAATAAGGATATCTTTTATAATAAATATAATAAAAGAATTGAAGAAGTATTTAATATTGACAATCTTTTACAAGATGGACATTTGATTGACAAAAACAAATTCCTTTATATTCCTGAAAATAAATGGTTTATATCAAATTTTACCTTGCTCCACTTCATAGACTAGTCTATAATTAAATAGGAGGGTGATAATATGAGAGGTAAATTGATTTTAATCGAAGGAACAGATAGCTCGGGAAAACAAACGCAAGCTGAATTATTAGTTAAAAGACTTAATGAAGATGGTAAGCCATCTATTATGTTATCGTTTCCAATGTATGATACACCAACCGGGAAGATAATAGCAGGTCCTTATTTAGGAAGACAAGCTGTAGGTGGTTCTTGGTTCAGTGAAGGAGCCACTAATGTTGAAGCTAAAGTAGCATCGCTTTATTATGCTGCTGATAGACTGTATAACGTTAATAAAATAAATGAGGCATTAAAAAATGGTGTTAATGTTATCCTTGATAGATTCACTGCTTCTAATATGGCACATCAGGGTGGCAAAATCGAGAAAAGTGAAGAACGTTATGAAATATATAGATGGCTTAACGATTTTGAGTATGGTTTTTTAGAATTACCAAGACCGGATTATTCAATATTGCTTCATATGCCATATCAATATGCCCTAAAGCTAAGACAAGAAAGAGGATTACCAGACGAACATGAAATATCAGAGAATCACTTAAGAAATGCTGAAGCAGCTTACTTAGAAATTGCTGATCTTTATGATTTTGATACAATTGAATGTGTAGAAGATGATAAGATTAAATCTATAGGAAATATAAGTGATGAATTGTACGAAAAAGTAATTATGTTTTTGAATTAAAAGAGCTTATGCTCTTTTAATTTACGTTTTTGTTATTTCTAATGAATTCTCTGAGTATTTTAGTTAATGCTCTTTTTTCTATTCTAGATACATAACTACGACTTATATGTAATTCTCTAGCAATATCTTTTTGGGTTATTTCATCATTATTATTAAGACCATATCTTTTAATAATGATACTTTTCTCTCTAGGTGTTAAAACATTCATATATTCTTGTAATGCTATAATATTGTCTTTTATATTGATATCTTCTATAAAGTCTGGTTTAGGTGTTTTTAAAACATCTAAGAAAGTTATTTCATTACCATCTTTATCGAATCCAATTGATTCATTAATACTTATATTTTTACTATTTTTCTTATCACTTCTAAAATGCATAAGAATTTCATTTTCAATACATCTAGCACAATAGGTTGTAATTCTTGTTTCATGTTTCTTTGAGAATGTATCAATCCCTTTGATTAAACCAATAGTTCCAATACTGATTAAATCATCAATATCTTCTTGTCTTTTTTCATATTTTTTTACGATATGGGCTACTAACCTTAGATTGTGTTCAATTAATTTATTACGGGCCTCTTTATCACCCATAAGATGCTTTTCAATACATATTTTTTCATCTTCTTTAGATAATGGATCAGGAAATACATTGTTAGAGTATGAACCCATAAGCAACATATTTTTAATTATTTCAGTTAAAAAAGAAAACAACATAATATCACTCCTAATTAAAAATATTATTGTGGTATCAAAAAAAGACATCACATATAATATAAAAACCAATTAAATTACAAAAAACTCTTTTCAAAAGTGTAATTTATTGGTAAAATGGAATTACAGGGGACGGAGGAAGAAGTATGAAAAATATTTATGTTAATAAATCAAGACAAAGGGTGAAGAGTATACTTATTACTTTAATCGTGTCTTTTTTTGTGATTATCAATGTTTATGCTGAAGAAGTAGTTAAAAAATTTTATGATGCTGATTTAATGCCTAATGGGGATATTGGATTAGTTTATATTAGTGAAGGGATGATTAATTATGCTATATATGATCCTGATACTAATGAATGGAATAAAAGTCCAGTTATTGCTGGAAAAGATGTTGCTTTAGATATTGATCAAAATGGCAATCCACATCTTGCATATATTACTAATAATGATGATTTGGGTTATACATATTATAATGGTAGTGAATGGGCTGCTAGTACAATCATTGATTCAATAAATTTTAATGATTCAGCAGGTATTATTACAGCACCTGACATTACTATAGATTCAAGTGGCAAAGCACATATATCATATTATGATTCAAAGGGTGGTTATACTAGTGGTAATAGCTATTTGGGATATGATAAAGATGATTTAGTATACGCTACAAATGAAAGTGGAGTATTTGTAATAGCAGTTAGAACCTATAGTCAAGGTGATACTGATTATGGTACTTATTATTCACAACAACAAGTTCTTAGTCCAGCTAAAATAGCTACTACAAATGATGGGTACTATATTGGAGCTAAATATTATACTTTTAATAGAACTGTAATGGGTAATTATAAAGATTATACACATACTTATAAATTATATTTAGAATCAACTAACACTCCAAATGAGTATTCTTATCCTCTTGGAACAACATCATCAGTAGCTTTTAATTTATATGCTATTGATAGTTCAAATACTAATGTATATTCATTATTTAAAAAAAGTAGTGCTTTATATGTTACAAATGGTGTTACCGAAATAGCTGCTGCAACAAAAGATTTTACTGGAAATAGTGCTGATTTGTTTGTAAATGACAGTGATTCTATATACTATGCTGGTATAACGACTAATGATTTATTGTTGTATCAAAATGGTAATTATAAAGAAAATATTACTTTACCATCTAGTATTGATGTTAATAATTTAAGAATGAAAACGGTTGTAAGTGGTGATAAACAATATGTCTTTTATAATGACTCACTTGGTAGTATTTGGGCATCAAATATTTCAACCGCTTTAGGTGATATGACTATCAATTCAGTGGAAATGCCTGATAAGATAGCTGTTGAAACTTCTGGAATTACAGTCTCTAACAAAATATATGATGGTAATCCTATAACATATAGCGGGACTCCTTTATCAAGAACAGTAGATACTGATGAGATTGTTTCAATTGATAGTTATACTTATACTTGGTATGATGTTACAAATTCAATCAATTTAAGTGAGGCGCCTATTAATATAGGTAATTATAAACTTATTGTTTCAGTATCTGAAAACAATAACGAATATGAAGGAACATTAGAAATACCTTTTAGTATTACAACTAAATCTATTAGTATTGATGGAGTAAGTGCTGATAATAAAGTATATGATGGTACTAATGCTGTTTCTATAACAGGAGGTTCATTAGTTGGTCTTATAGAAGGTGATAATGTAACACCTAATGTCCCTGCAACAGGTACAATGCTTAATCCAAATGTTGGGGAAAACAAAGCAGTAACATTAGAACCTATAACTCTTAGTGGGACTGAAGCATTAAATTATAGTCTTATTCAACCAACTGATATTATGGTTGATATTCAAAAAAGAGATATAAATATAAATACAGTAACAGCTAATGATAAGGCTTACGATGGAACTGATAATTCATCATTTGCAAGCGCAACATTTGATGGTTTACAAAATTTAGAATCGTTAGTATTAGGTGTTGATTATACAATTGAAGGTACATTTGCTAATTCTAATGTAGGAGTAAATAAAAATGTAAGTGGTACAATTACTCTATTAGATACAATAAAAGCAAATAATTATAATCTAGTTAGTTCTTCATTTAATACAACCGCTAGTATTAATAAGGCATCTGGTTTGATAGCAACTTATTCAAGTACCATTAAAATATTAAAATCACAAGTTAGATCTTATACTTTTGATTTAGCTAATATTACTTTGAATAAAGAAGATGGTGGTATTGTTTCATATAGTCTTGGGACATTAACAGGACCTGAATTATTTAGCATATCACCAACGATAACATCAGGTAATATATTATCATTTACTTCAGCTAGTGTAGCTAGTGGAACAGCTACTCAAACAATTATAGTTAGTACTAATAATTATCAAGATGCTACTATAACATTGACTTTTGAATTAATTGATAAAACAATTGTTAATATATCAGGTATTACTGTTTCAGATAAAATATATGATGGTAATGCTATAAATTATAGTGGAGTACCTGTTGCTAGAACATCAGATACCAATCAAGCAGTTAATATATCTGAATACACATATAGATGGTATGATATTACTAATTCTGTTTATTTAAGTGAAGCACCTATTAATGTAGGTAACTATAAACTTATTGTATCAGTACCATCAAACAATCCTGATTATGATGGAACGGTAGAAGCATCTTTTGCTATTACTCCAAAGACCATTACAATTAGTGGTGTTGTTGGTGTTGAAAGGCCATATAATGGAACAAATATTGTTAATATAACAGGTGGAACTTTAAGTGGAGTGGTTACTGGGGATGATGTAATTCATATTGTTCCTACAACAGGTAGTGTTATTGATGTTAATGCTGGTCAAAATAAAAATATAAGTATTAGTGACATTACTCTTAGTGGCAGTGATGCTAATAATTATGTATTAACTCAACCAGATGTTATTGGTACAATTACAAAATCAAATATAAGCATTTCAGATGTAGTAGTAAATAATAAAGTGTATGACGGAACAACAAATGCATTAACAAGCAGTATTACGTTTAATAATTTGCAAAATAGTGAAGTATTAAATATTGGTACTGATTACAATGTTGTTGCAGTCTTTGCTGATGCTAATGCTGGTAT
>CAZQOT010000042.1:0-9202 GCA_964595115.1 uncultured Muribaculaceae bacterium
TACAAAGTTTAATTTTATTTCAAAAACTACTTGACTTTATATAGTTGGTCTTTCTGTTTAACTATAATATTATATGATTGTCACGCAATTGATTGTATTAAAAATTTTGATCAATAAAAAAGATCACATATTTGTGACCCTCAGCAGTGTTGTAAAATTAATTTTATTACTAATGTTTTTTATTTTCTTTTTTCTAAGATTGGTTCTAAATACATTATTTCCTTTCCTTTTTCTTCTGCATAATCAATATCACCTTTTGTTCCATCACCGATTTTACCGCCAAAATTGGCAACGAATATTGCATCAGCTAAATCTGTTTTTTGATGGTGAAACTCTACAAATAATTTAATCTCATCCTCGCTATATGAATCTCTATTACGTGTCTCATATATAACACTAATAACATTATAACCTTATAATGTTAATCTCTCCGTTAATTCCATCAATTCAGGAGTGTATTTTAAACTACCACACATACATATTATTTTTGCTTTTTTCATAGTGATTCCCCTGTTTCCATTATATCAAAAAACTTGATATTTTCATACCAAGTTTGATTAATATATATTTTTCTATTTACTGCAATGGTTTCTTTTTATTAATCACCAATAACATACCATTTGCCGTCATCTTTGAATTTGCATGTAAAAACTTCATCTAAATATTCATCATCAAGGGAAAGATTCATTTTTTTACACTCTAAAACTTCTCGATTATTGTCATATTCTCTATTATAATAATCTTCGAATGATTGCACTTCTTCTTTAGGAAGATCTTTTTCAACACTTTGTTTGCACTCCTTGGCAGTAAAAACTTCAGCTACTTCTGTACTTAGTTTGGAGTCTTCAAGTAATGCATCTTTAGCTTCAGCTCTAACATCTACAGGGAATAAATCGATAAATTCTTCATATGTACCATTGTTTTCCGATAAATAACAAAAACGTTTAAATAAAGTATCAGGTGATTTGTAGTAGTTTCCTGCACCTCCTTCAAAAATATTTTTCTCGCAGCCTGTTAATCCAAATGCGCATAGAAAAATAGAGGCAATAGTAAAAAATCTTTTAAGCATATTGTAAAAATTACTCCTTTCTACATTAAGTATAGCACGGACTTAAATTGTTTTTTACAATTATTTACTACAAGTGTAAAGTATTGTGTGATAGAAAGTAGGTAATAGTATCTAATAAAAGCTATTTTATTTATTTTGGTAGTTCCCATGGCTTCTCATTAAATAAAACGATATTATCTAAGTTTAATTTTTCTAAAATACACGTATGCTTTTGAACACTTTAGGCATAAAGTAGAAATTTTCAATGATATATGGATCGTTTTTTTGTTTTTTCATCCATATTATTACCGCCTTCATTATATTAAAAACTTGATATTCTCATATTAAGCTCCACTAATCATGTTTGGATTGTGCATATTTATTTACACGTGATATAATAATTGTAATAAATGGAAACGAGGTCTTTGTTATGATAAAATTTATCAAAAAAAGCCTTAATACAATATTAAGTAATACATATAGTTTAAAGGTTATAATTTTTTCGCTTTTATCTTCATGGTTATTATCTTTTTCATTTGAAGGGCAATCATTATACGCAATTGCAAAATATCATAATATTGAGATAAATAATTTAAACATATATTTAACAATTTCTATATTGTTAGGACTATTTTTATGTAGGTATTTTATAAAAAATATAATGTCAGCTAAAAGATTAATTGCTATTACAATATTATTATGTACTATTAATTCATTCGTTTTGCTTTTTGATGTATTAATTTTATGGACTATATTTTTGATTGTATCTTCCTTTTTTATTGGATGTTGTGTTGCATCTTGGGGATGGTTTCTTAAAGAAGAACAAAACAAAAATAAACGTTTTAAACTAGTTGCAGATGGTTTGATTGGTTCTAATATTCTTATGTTAATACTTAATTCTATTTCTAGTTATATGTCACCTGTTTTTTCAATAATATTAGTGATTATCTTTTTAATAACATCTTTTTTGTTAATCATAAAATATCCTATTAAAGAGAGCAAAAAAGAAACAAATCTTATTAAGAGAGAGAAAGGTGTTAAGAAAACATTAATTTTTCTTTCCATATTTATCATTGTTGTTACAATTACCTCTGGTTTTATGTACGCAATACAAATACCTGCTTTTATGCACCTTGATTTAGTTATGAACTGGTTTTTTGTTATCCCATATATTATTGCTATTATAATTTTGCGGAATTTATCAATTAGAGAAAGTAAATCATTTATATTATATAGTGCTATTACAATGATTGGTTTTTCTTTTATATGCTTTATGGTCTTTGATCGTTCAGTTATTAGTTATCTTATTATTAATACTTTGATGCTTGGTGGGTGTGGGATTTTTGATTTGTTTTGGTGGAGTGTATTAGGTGATATGCTCGAAATGGAGGATAATCCAGCTAAAATATTTGGTGTTGGACTATCTTCAAATATTTTTGGTATATTATTAGGTATTGTAATCGGTATAATTATTAAAAACTATGAATTTGAAACTACTAATACCACTATATTAGCTTTGAGTTCGTTATTAATAGCTATTGCTATCTTACCGTTATTAAATATTAAATTATCATCCTTATTTAAAAACCAAACATCCTTTTTAGCAAAAAAACACGATGTGTATGAAGAAATCTTTTCTCAAAGGGAAAATGAAATTGTATCTTTAATGCTTCAAGGAAAAACGTACAAAGCAATTTCTATAGAACTTAACATTACTGAGAATACAGTAAAATATCATATAAAGAATATTTATTCCAAATTAAATATTCAAAATAGATCAGAACTAATAAGTATTATGTTAGAAAAAGCATAATACTTTTTCATTACTACCCGTTTGGGTGGGGACTTTTGTTTTTAAATTGTGTATTATTTAATTGTAAGCACATAGAATTTAATACTATATTTGGGAGGAAGTAAAATGGGAAATAAGAAAGAAGAGCAAGATAAACGGGGGAATGAATTGTTAGTTGGATATTCATCCAAAATAAATGATTCAGCCATTACTGCATATGTAGCTAAGACCAAAAAAATGGCAATGGTTTTTTCAATTATTATTGCTGTTATAGTTATTGTAGTCTTTTTCATTGTTGGGCAAAACAGCGATGAAATGAGTACTTTAGAGTCTCTTATAGTAAGTATAGGAATTGCTGCTATGTTTATTATTATAGGTTTATATAGTGTTTTAAGTAGAAAAAAGAGTAATACTTGGGATGGTAAAGTTGTCGATAAGAAAATAAAGAAAAAGACTGAAAGACAAGGAACAGATGATAATGTATACTATAGTCAATATTTAATGTATCAGGTAAAAATAAAAGGTAACAATGGGAAAAAGAAAATTTTGAAATGGAAAAATATCGATACAGCATACAACTATTATAATATTGGTGATGAAGTAAGGTATCACGGAGAATTAAAAACTTTTGAAAAATATAATAAATCTAAAGACAAAATAATATTTTGTAATGCTTGTCTTACTAAATGTAATATTGAAGATGACTATTGCCCTCATTGTAAATGCCCATTATTAAAGTAATAAGGAGGAATTATGAAAAAAATTATTATTATATCTATTGCTTTGTTGTTTATGATTATTCCAGTAAAAGTAAATGCCAACAATGGTTACAAAGATCTATATGAAGCTTACAAGATTAATCCAAATGATGAAAATGCTGAAAGTATTTTATCAGAAATGATGATGGAAAATCCTCCTAAAAGTATATCTTTAAAGGTGATTAAGTTTCAATTTGATCATAAGACCGGAGTACCATTAGAAGGAACTATAAATGTAGATCTTGGTAAAAGTGCTACTTATAAAACAAATTTTAAATTTGAATTTGATAAACATCAATTTGATTATGGTGTAACTTTAATATTGAATTATGAAAAAGAAGGAAGTGCAAGGTTTACATGGGATATATCTGTGAATTATTATGGACCACATTATATCTATGATGCTGGAGCAGCCTCTTATCGAGTCGAGTATAAAAGTACTGTATATAAATCAACATATAATTCAGGATTAGTAACACACAAAAATTATGCAATAAATATGAGAACAGAAGAGCATAAGGCATTAGGAACGATAAATTTTGAAATAGTTGGAGTAAGCTTTAATGGGACTGCAAATATTACAAATATAATAGATACCATCGCTTCTGGCGATATTGGTGAAACGGTTACTTCTATTATTGCTGTAATTGTAATAGGTGCCATGGGTTTTGTGGCTGCATCGGCCGGTGTGTCAGCGGCAACAGGAGAAAAAACACAAAACGAAGAAGAAAAAGAAAAATTTAAAATGGTTGTTTATAAAAACTTTGGCGATAAGATTAAAATGGGGGAGAAGCCGGGAACAGTTGAAGCTAGAATGGTAGAAATAACAAGTTCCGGCAAAGAAATTGAAAGACTTGATTTAACTAGCCAAATTGAAATCTTTTCACCTGATAATGTTATAAATGTTAGTAACCCCTCATTAAAAGGGGATGCTATGACATCACTTGTAGATGTCCCTAATAGGCCATCTAACAGTAGAGCAAGAATTAACAATCGTCCTTCTAAAAATGAAGGAATAATTAGTTTTCGCTTTAAAGGAGAAGGCGGAGAATTCCAAAACAACGTCAAATTTAAAATTATAGGTGAAAGTAGCATTGACCTTGAAAATAAAGAATTCCCAATCTTAGGTACTTCATCAGATGAATTTGAGTTGCTTTATGAATTGGTTGATTTTACCACAGAACCAAAAGTAGAGTTAATATATAAATCAAATTTATTTGATTTAAAATTGGGTAAAAACAAACAAGGTAAAAATGTCATAATAGCTAAGACTACTGAGGAAGCAAATAAAAAGAAATTTGAAAAATTTATTCACAGTTATCCTTGTGAAATTATTGCTAAAAACGAAAAAGAAACAGTAAAAGAAAAATTTGAATTACATTTGTGTTATGAAGGGATTGGCACTTCATATAAAGATTGCAATAATATTGAAACAAATGAAGAAATAAAAATATATTGCTTTTCTGATGCTGAAAGTGCAAAGCGTGAAGAAAAAGCAGCTCGTATTCCTCTTTGTGTAATGAGATGGGATGATACAAGTAAAAAGTTGATACTTGATCAAAAAGCGGTTGATAAGTTAACATTCGATTTTAGTCTTAAAGATAATAAAAACAAGAAAGCTAAGGAATTAACTAAGGCCATTGAAGAAGCTAAAATTGTGGCAAAAATTGATACTTCAAAGAATGCTATTAAAATAGATAATAAATATCTCCCAACTATATTTATGATATATCCTGAAAAAAATACTATTGCATCAGATCCAGAAATAAATGTCACCATTAAAATATCATCTCCAAATTCCAATCTTGATGATTTAATCCTTGAATCCAAATTAATTCCTCAAGCGGATTATAAGGCGATGATAACATGGTTTATTGAATATCCTAGAGGAACATATGTAGATAAGTTTATAAAGATTGGTAATGTTGATACTTACCATGGAGCTTTGGATTTCATTGAAAATCGCGTTTATTGTGAGAGCAATATCCCTTATACCCCTAAAAAAATAGATGGCAAATTAGATAATCATTATGAAGATGGTAAATATCACGACCAACTTATGTTTTCTTACTAGATAGATCTATGCCACATCAAATTGGTGATTTTGAGCAAATTCAATCTCTTCATCATGAATTATGCCATGCTATCGAGCATCAACATGGGGATACTGGAAATAAGAAGAACAACGAAAGACATTCATATTTTATTCAATATTTATCTGATGTAGCTCATACTTTAGCTGATATTGAAAGAGGAAAACTAGATCCTATATTAGGTGGAACAGCAATTCAAGCTTTCCATAGGGTACTATATAATGATACCAATGCTTCACCTCAAACGTTCTCTTGGTTTGGGGTTGAATACGTACCACCTTCTATGTTATTCGGTCGTTATGCTGAGTTTGAAACTTATGGACCATCAAATGTACCGGATGATAGAAAAAGAATAATGGCTAAATATTTTAGAGAACATTACTATCCTGCTGATTTTAAAAAGAAAAAAGAAGAAGGACTTTTTGTGGCTAAATTTAAAGAAAAAACTGGACCATTTAAAAATGCTGTTTGGTCTATAATAGTTACTGAAAATTTTAAAGGTATGTTTTCGGGAGTTTCACTTAAACATCCTGATTATGAATTTGAAACTGTTAAACCAGCAGAATGGATTCCAGGAACTTTAAGTATTAAAACAACATTTAGAATAAAAAGCAAAAAAACTAAAGTAACAGAATTAGTAGAAGTAGAATTAAATGGTGGAGACTTCAATCCAATGGCAGAAAGATATCCTGTTATTGATAAATTTACAGTATCTTGGAAATCCTTAGAAAAGGTAAGTGATACTATTCTTGGCAACCCAAATATTAAAACAGAAGCTATCGCTGTAAAAGAGTAATGGAAGGAGGATGTTTTATGAAAAAGATTAAATTAAATAATATTGGAGCAAACTTTATTTATGCTGATTCTAAAGCGGGTGATATGGTTCTTTCTAATACCAATATAAATGGCAGTTTTAATATGTTAAATGATTTAATAAATAAACCTAAATATTTATTTAATAACATTCTTAATGTATTAAAAGATCATAAAAAAAGAATGATAGTAATTATATTATCATTGATATGGTTCTTGTCAGTCATATTTAAGTCTTTTGGTATTGATTTTTTCCTTATTAATTGGATTAATTATTTATCTTTTGCTAATGGAGGAACACATGGGAATATCATTGCCATAATTGGTGGGTTTATAGGAAAAACTATATTTGCATATTTTGTAGCAATATTATTACTATCTGAGAAAGGTAAAATAAATTGGATTAAGTCGGGTATCAATAATTTTATTAAAGCCCTAGATTTTAAAAATAAAAAACAATATCCAATGATGGGTATAGGAATTGGTATATCATTAATAATATATAATTTTATTGCTGGTAATGCTTCTATTAATAATAGTATGATGGGCATTATTGCATTATTATTATTAATTCGTTCCTTTTCTAATAATAATATATACATTAGAAAAATATTAGGTCTTGTTACAAATAAATTAAAAAATATAATACCATCCGTAGACAAAAATATTAGCCCTATTATAGTAGGCTGTGTATTTGGGTTCGTGTTAGGTATAATAATTTCATTTGTTATGATGAATAACTTATGCTATATAATTGGTTTAGCAATATTGTTTATTGCAGTAATATTAAGCATAATATTTAAAAAAACATCTAATTAAAAGATATATCTTTTCTCTAAATTAAAATTTAAGCATATAAAAAATCCAGTAAAAACTGGATTTTTTGTAGTAAAAATAGCGCTTTTTGATTTTTAGCTCCTTCTGCCGTTTTTAAATTCTAATAAATCTTTATCAAAACCTATTGAAAAATTTACATATAAATAAGTACTATCTTCTTGACTTACAATGAGACTGCCACCACCTTTTATAGGTACATTGAAATAGATTGCCTTTTCCCCAGGTATGATATGGCTAATTTCTTCAATTTTTTCTTTTGTTTTATTCAAGCATATCACCAATTTTATTATAACAAAAAACTTGATATTTTCATATCAAGTGCTACTAATTAATGTTTAATTTGGGTTTCCTATCATTTATAACTTATATTAATCTTAATTGTATGAAAAGAATTTCCACGATAATGACCATCTTCATCAAAATCATCAGGTCCATTATATGTAAATACAGTTAATTCAATCGGGGAAATAATATCTCCTGGACTAGAAATATTATAAAGCTTTATGGAAGTTAGAAGCGTGTCTGAATTATAACTTTCTGGAGTCACATGAGAATATCTTACTCCCTTTGTAGAATGAACAGCATCATATAAGAAAGTTAATATATATGGAGAAGTTGAAGAGGCTGTTGAAGGATCTAAAATTGTTTTATTTATTACACTTTCATCTCTTGTTGTGAACTTCAAGTTATATCCTATTTTGTTGTTTTCATAATCTGGATATTGTTTCCAATGCTCATTAAACACATCTTGCACATATACAGCACCTTTGACCTTTGATTCTTGGGAAGGAACAACACAAAAAGTTCCTATATCCTTATTTATTTCTAAAATGGCATTAATTTCTGTTTGTAATGTCATTTCTACATGATTGTACTCATAAAAACCAATCTTCATAGGATTATCATCAGTATATTTTGGTTCTTCTGGAACAATTCCTGTTCCCTCAGTTACGTCTTCAGTTGCATCTTCTAATTTTTTTTCGATTGATTCATTCTTAATAAAAAAGCTAATTACGCAACAAATAACAATTACAATTGCAATAAATATGACAATCTTTTTTTTCATACAATCACCTGTTTAATTATATCATATAAGCTAATATATTAAATTGTTTTTGATAAAAAAAGCACATAAAATCATATAATAACGTGCTTTATAAAGTGTTTAAACTCCATATTGGAGTAAATTTAAAATTGGTATGGAATCAAAAGGGATTTCCAAATTTTTATTTATTTTAACTATAATTCACTTAACCAAATGCGACTTATCACTTTCTGCCCTAAATTTTACAATATCTTTAATTAATTGTAAGGGTAGGGGTTTGTCTAGCGGAAATTGAATTGCAGCTTTTGATGTCTTGTAATTTGTTAGAACATCTTTAAATTCAATAAGGGCATCTGGGGTCGGGTAAAATCCTATATGATTTTTATGCGCTGCAAAATATACCAATATCCTTCTTAATTTAAAAGCCGGCATTCTATAACTAATTGTCTCTTCGGCTTCTGGAACAGTATTTTTAATTTCTTGTCTTATTTGCTGAAGTTTTTTCTTGACATCGCCATTAAACATATTTACGTACTCATCAACATTGCTATAGTCAATATTATTTTTCATTTTATCACCACTTCCTCATACTAAGTTCGACTCATTCATATTTGGCAGGGGCAGCAAGAATTGAACTCGCATGAGCAGTTTTGGAGTTTCATGCATGTTCAATATAGACCGACTGTCCCTAACATATAATTGTTAATATAATTATAAAGCTTTTAAAAAGGTATTTCAATGATTAGGGAATTATTTTACATTAATTTTCACTGTGAAAATTAAAAATTTCGCGGCGGCTGCACCGGCATGGTGGGT
>CAZQOT010000043.1:0-5950 GCA_964595115.1 uncultured Muribaculaceae bacterium
AATTGTTATTGCATCTACTTCCTTTTAATGTTAAAATATAGGTGTAATCATTCTAAGCGAGGTGGTTTGATGCATACAGATACTACAAGCTTATTTAGTTTGGAAGAAATAGACGACGCATTGGTAGCAGAGACGCTTAAAGAAGTGCGTGATGCTATTGATGAACGTGGGCACAATCCTATCAATCAATTGGTTGGTTATATTATGAGTGGTGATCCGGGCTATATTTCTAATCATAGGGAAGCAAGAAAAAAAATATCAAAGCTTGAGCGTGCTAAAATAATAGAAACTTTAGTCCGTAGTTACTTTGATAAATTAAGATGAAATCTTTAGGATTAGATTTAGGAACTAAAACATTAGGTATTGCTATAAGTGATAAAACAGGCCTTATTGCTAGTGCCTATAAAACAATTTTCTTTAATGAGGAAGCTTATGATGAATTATTAGAACCTCTTAAAGAAATTGTAAAAAAAGAGAATATAGAAAGCATTGTTTTAGGATTACCAAAGAATATGAATAATACCATCGGTTCTAGAGCGACCGAAACCTTAGTTTTTAAAGAAAAGTTAGAGTCCTATCTAAATAAAGAGGTCATCTTAATAGATGAACGATGGACAAGCATTCAAGCTAATAACTTGTTGATAAAAGCTGATTTATCTCGCCAAAAGAGAAAAAAAACAGTTGATAAACTGGCAGCAACTTTTATCTTGCAAGCATATTTGGATAAAAATAGAAAGGGAGATTAGTTATGATGGAAGAAAATATTTTTACTGTTATTGACAATGATGGAAAAGAAGTAAAGTGTGAAGTTTTATTTACCTTTGATTCTGAAGAAACAGGTAAACATTACATTATTTATACTGACAATACGAAAGATGAAGAAGGTAATACAAAGGTTTATGCTTCAACTTTCAATCCAGATGATGAGAAAACAGCACTAGGGGCTATTGAAACTGAAAAGGAATGGAAGATTATTGAAACCATTCTTGATAGCTTACAAAATAAGGATGACAGTGAAAACGGGCAATAGCTCGTTTTAAACTATTGCTATGAAGCGGTTTAGAGATTTAGCAATCTTCACTTTTTTTTCACTTGCTCTAGCTATTATTATTGCAGGGTCCATTTTTAATTATTATTTAAGCCCTGTGAGTAATAATAAAGTGGAAATAGAAGTTCAAATATTAAATGGTAAAGATATTAATCAAGTAGCTGGTATCCTATATGATAATAAATTAATCAGAAATCCAAAAGTTTTTAAAATATATGTAAAGATGAACGGGATTAAGGAATTAAAAAAAGGTACTTTTACTTTTAAACAAAATATGAGTGCCAAGGATATAGTCCGTCATTTAGAAGTTATTAAATAATTAAGGAGATGTTTTTTATTAATGCTGATATGAAGGCAATTGAGAAGTATGCCGAGGAAAATAATGTACCTATAATGGATAAGAAAGGTTTAAAGTTTTTGGTTGATTATATTAAATACAATGACGTTAGATCAATTTTAGAAATAGGTAGTGCTATTGGTTATTCAGCTATAAATATGGCTTTAGCAGGGTCCAACGTTATTGTTACAACGATTGAAAAAGATAGAGTTAGATATTTAGAGGCACTGAAGAATATAAAAAGTTTTGATTTAGATAAACGTATTAACCTTGTATTAGGTGATGCACTAGATATAAAAATGGATGAAAAATTTGATTTAATATTTATTGATGCAGCTAAAGGACAATACATTAATTATTTTAAAAAATATGCAAATAATGTAAAAGATAATGGAGTTATTATTAGTGATAATATTTATTTTCATGGTTTGGTAGAACAAGAAGAAAGAATTGAAAAGAAGAGTTTGAGACAATTAATAGAAAAAATAAGAAAATATATTCTATTTTTAAAGGATAGTAAAGAGTTTAAAACCGAGTTTTTTAAAGTGGGTGATGGCTTAGCTGTTTCTATTAGAAAGAGTGATAATAATGAAAATATTGGTGATGCCAAGTAATAAATCACAATTAGATAATATAAATAATGTCGAGGGATTTATTATTGGGATTGATAATTTTAGTTGGTACATTCCTTTGACAGTTAAAATAAATGAGTTAGAGGAATTAGTATCTAAAATAAAGAAAAAAGAAAAGAAGATATTCATATCCTTAAATAAATTGATGTATAACGAAGATATTCCTTTATTAAAGGAATATTTATTAGTTATAGATAAACTTAATGTTGATGGGATTATGTTTGATGATTTAGCAATCTATCATTTATCAAAATCTATGAATCTTAAAATACCTTTAATATGGTTTAGTACTCATTTATTTACTAATTATAGTACTGCCAATTACTGGTATAAAAAGGGTATTGAATATGGTGTTTTAAGCCTAGAAATACCTATCGATCATATACAGATAATAAGTGATAATACTGATATGTTACTTATGATGTATGGCTATGGATACTTACCTATGTTTGTCTCTAATAGATCTTTAATAAGCAGTTATTTTAAGTATATAAGCAAAGGTAAAAATGAAGATTTATATCATATGTATGAAGAGTCTCATAATTCATCTTATCCAACTTATGAAATGAATGAGGGTTCTGTTATATTAAGTTCAGAGATATTAAATATTATTAATGAATTACCGTTATTAGATAAAAGAATCGAATACATAATTTTGAGTGGTTTAAACATCCCTAATGATAGTTTTATAAGTATTTGTGATTTTTATATTGATGCATTAAACAATATTGATAATAAAGGTAAACTAAATGAATTGAATAATATAGTTACTGCTAATAGTCCAGCTAGAACAGATAAGGGTTTCTTATATAAAGAGACGATATATAGGGTGAAGAATGATGGCGAGAGATAAAACAATTAACAAGCCTGAATTATTAGCGCCAGCTGGTAATTTAGAAAAACTTAAATATGCTATTCTTTATGGAGCTGATGCTGTCTATATTGGAGGACGCAATTATGGACTTAGAGCTAATAACGATAACTTTAGTGTTGAAGAGATAAAAGAAGCCTGTGAATATGCTCATAGGCATAATGCTAAGATTTATGTAACAGTGAATATAATATTTCATGATGAAGATATTAGGGGATTAAATGATTATTTATTATCATTAAGTGAGTGTGGAGTGGATGCTATTATCGTATCTGATCCATTAGTTATAGAATTAGCAAAAAAAATCATTCCTAACATGGAAATACATATAAGTACTCAGCAATCTACTTTAAATTATGAAGCAGTCCTTTTCTGGAAGGAAGAAGGAGCTAAAAGAGTTGTTTTAGCTCGTGAAGCATCAGGTAAAGATATAAAAGAAATAATTGATAAAACAGGGATGGATATTGAAGTATTCATTCATGGAGCAATGTGTAGTGGATATAGTGGTAGATGTGTATTATCAAATTATTTAACAATGAGAGATTCTAATCGTGGTGGTTGTAGTCAAATATGCCGTTGGGATTTTAAACTTCAAGATAAAGATAAGAATACTATTGATGATACTATAGATTATTCTATTGCGCCTAAAGATCTTTCAATGCTAAAATATATACCAGATCTTATTGATATGGGGGTTAAATCATTTAAGATTGAGGGACGAATGAGATCAATATATTATATTGCAACAATGCTTCATACTTATAGAAGAGTAATTGATGAATATTATAATGCCCCAGATAATTATGAATATAATAACAACTATGAAAGAGTACTAATGAGATGTGCTAATAGGGATTCAGTACCTCAATTTTTCGATAAAAAACCTGGTGTTTTTGAACAATATTATTTAGGTAGAGAAGAGATATCTAATCAAGATTTTTTAGGTGTAATTCTAGATTATGATGGCGATAAGAAAGAAGCAATTGTTGAGCAACGTAATTACTTTAAACCAGGTGATCAAGTAGAAATATTTGGCCCTAAAATAGACAACTATTCGTTTAGAATAGAATATATTAAAGATAAAGATAATAATGAATTGGATGCGGCCAGACATCCTAGAGAAATAATTAGAATACCAATTGACAAAAAAGTATCAACAGGAGATATGTTGAGAGTCAAATTTTAATATTGACATAAATGTTAATTTATAGTATTCTCATTATTGATTACTTAAAGAGGTGATATTATGGCAAGTGAAAAACGTAGAGAAATATATTTGACACAAGAAGGTTTAAACAAAGTAAAGGAAGAACTACGAATTTTAAAATTAGAAAGTCGTCCTGAAATAGTCAGAGCAATAAAAGAAGCTCGTGCTTTAGGTGATTTATCAGAAAATGCAGATTACCATGCAGCTCGTGAAGAACAAGCTATTTTAGAAGCGCGCATTAAAGATTTGGAAGCAATGGTAGAAGATGCCATTATTATTAGTGAAGAATCTAAATCAAATAAAGTTTCAATTGGCTCTACGGTAACTATCAAATACGTATCAGATGATGAATTAGAAGAATATAAAATAGTTGGTAGTAAAGAAGCAGACCCTTTTGAGAACAAGATATCAAATGAATCGCCTATAGCAGTTGCAATCAACGGTCGTAAAAAAGGTGATGTCGTAACAGTTGATAGCCCAAATGGTAAATATGATATTGAAATAGTTGAAATAAAATAAAGATTACCACTGGTAGTCTTTTTGATGTATAAAACGGGAGGAATAATATGAACAAACATGAATTAACAGTTAAAATTAATAAAGAAGAATGGGGAAAAGCTTTAGATAAATCTTTTCAAAAGAACGTTAAAAAAACTAAAATAGCAGGTTTCAGAGAAGGCAAGATTCCAAGGGATATCTATGAAAAGAAAATAGGGGTTGAGTCTCTTTATATGGACGCTATTGATTTTATCTTACCTGAGGCTTATTCTAAGATTCTAAAGGACAATAATTTAGAACCAATAGCTCAACCTGATATAGATATTAAAAAGATAGATGAAGATGGGGTGGAAGTTCAATTCACCATTACAACTAAGCCAGAGATAAAAATTAAAAAATATAAGAAATTAGGTTTAAAAAGACCTAAAGTTGAAGTTACAAAACAAGAAATAGAAGATTATATTAAGGAATTGCGTAATCATTATGCTGAAATAGTTATAAAAGAAGATGCTATCGAAGCAGGAGATACTGCAGTTATTAATTTTGAAGGTTTTAAAGATGGTGAAGCTTTTGAAGGTGGCAAAGGAGAAAACTATCCACTTGAAATTGGCAGTAAAACTTTTATACCTGGTTTTGAAGATCAATTAATTGGTCTTAAAGCAGGTGATGAAAAAGAAATAACTCTTTCTTTCCCAGAAGATTATCCAAGTGATGAATTAAAAGGCAAGGAAGTAGTTTTTAAAGTAAAAATAAATGAAGTTAAGACTAAAGTTGTCCCAGATATAAATGCCGACTTCTTTAAAGACTTAGGTATTGAAGGAGTAGACTCTAAAGAAAAATTAGAAGATTATGCTAAGGAAGAATTAAAAACTCATAAAGAAGAAACTAATAATCAAGCATTTATTGATCAAATACTTGATGAAATAGCTAAGTCTATTGATGTTGAAATTCCAGAAAAAATGATCGATGATGAAGTTCATTTTATGTTAAATCAACTAGAACAAAACTTAATGATGCAAGGTGTTAATATGGAGCAATTTATGCAAATGACTAATACAACTCATGAGAAGATGCATGAACAATATGAAGAACCTGCTCGTAAGAGAGTTTTACAATCATTAATTATTAATGAAATAGCAAAAGTAGAGAACATAGATGTAGCTGATGAAGAAGTAGATGCAGAAATCCCTATGCTTGCTCTTAAGTATCAATTGAAGGAAGAAGAAATCAAAGAATTAGGAGGCCTAAAAGACGCTATTAAGAGTGATATAAAGGTTAGAAAGATATTTGATTTACTGAGGGAAAACAATTAAATTGATTGGATAATAAAACCATAAATATTTATGGTTTTTTTGTT
>CAZQOT010000043.1:6050-9182 GCA_964595115.1 uncultured Muribaculaceae bacterium
TTGACAAAATAATTCTTATCTATATAATAAAGGGTATTATTAAAAGAGAACAACGTTCGACCTTTTAAATCAATATTTAATAAAAAGTATGATCCAGAGGAGGCGCCTTAATGGTTAAAACAACTTTACCAGTAATCCTACTCAGGGGAGTGGTATTATTACCATATTCAGAAATTAGATTAGAAGTAACCAATAATATTGATAAAGAAGTTTTAAAATTGGCTGAAGATAACCATGACGGCCACATTTTGATAGTTCCCCTTACTAATCCTCTTGATGAATCGTTTAATATTGCCGACCTTGCCAAAACAGCTGTTATGGGTAAAATAAATTTAAAGATGGAACTCCATAACGGATCAACAAGAGCTGTTATATCTGGGATAAGCAGAGTGACAGTATATAATTATATGAAAGATGAAGAAAATTCAAAAATTTTAAAAGCTGAAGTTGGGAATACTACTCAGTTTGCCATCACACCTAAAGATGAAATAGCGTTACTTAGGAAATTAATAAAAGAATTTGAAGATTATTTAGATTTAAGACATGATTTAAGCAACAGCATTTTACCAGAAATTATGGAAGTAGAAAGTATTTCTAAAGCAACCGATATGATAGCAACCTATATTCCAGTAGCATATGAACGAAAATTACAATATTTAAAAACGGTTAATCCATATACGAGATTATTAATGTTGTTAGAAGATATTAGGAAAGAGCGCCAAATAGTTGAATTAGAGCAAAAAATTGATGTTGAAGTTAAAAAGCAATTAGATGAATCACAAAAAGAATTTATTTTAAGAGAAAAATTAAGAGTAATAAAAACAGAACTTGGTGAAATTAATGTTAAAGATGATGATATTGAAGAAATAAAAGAAAAGATAGAATCTGGTAATTACACTGATAAAGTTAAAGATAGACTTTATCATGAACTTAAAAAATATGAATTGTTATCAACTAATTCACCAGAAATTAGTACTACCAGAAATTATATAGATTGGTTATTAGATTTGCCATGGAATAATTTTTCAGAAGATAATAACAATTTAATTAAGACACGGAAAATTTTAGATGATTCTCATTATGGGCTTGAAAAAGTAAAAGAACGTATTATTGAATTTTTAGCTGTCAGACAAATGAAAAAAAATTTAAAAGCACCTATTATATGTTTGGTTGGACCTCCAGGGGTAGGTAAAACATCATTAGCTAAAAGTGTTGCAAGCAGTATAAATCGTAAGTTTGTTAAAATTTCAGTAGGTGGGGTTAATGATGAAGCTGAAATTATAGGTCATCGTAGGGCATACATAGGTGCAAATCCAGGTAGAATTATTGCAGGTATGAAAAAAGCAGGTACTACTAATCCAGTATTTTTAATTGATGAAATAGACAAAATGACTAAGGATTTTAAAGGAGACCCTGCTAGTGCATTACTTGAAGTACTTGATCCAGAACAAAATATATATTTTTATGATAATTATATTGAAGAGGAATTTGATTTGTCACATGTATTATTCATCCTTACAGCCAATTATTTACATACTATCCCAGAACCACTTAGAGATCGTCTTGAAATAATAGAAATATCGGGTTATACTGAATATGAGAAGTTGGATATTGTCAAAAAACATATTTTACCTAAGGAATTAGATAATCACGGATTAAGTCCGAAAAGCATATTGGTAAGTGAAAACGTTATTATGGATATGATTCGTTATTACACGAAAGAAGCAGGGGTTAGAGAAATAGAACGCTTGATTGCGACAGTGTGTCGTAAGGTTGTAGCTGACATGATATCTAACAATAATAAAAAGAAAAAATATGAAATTAATGACAAAAATATAGAGAAATATTTAGGAAAGAAAAAATATTTTTACACTGAAAATGATAAAGAGGATAAAGTTGGTATTGCTATAGGATTAGCCTATACTCAATTTGGTGGGGATATTCTACCAATTGAAGTGACTTATTTTAAGGGTAAGGGTAATTTGATCTTAACAGGTTCATTAGGTGAAGTTATGAAAGAATCAGCTAACATAGCATTAAGTTATTTGAAAAGCCATTATGATGAATTTGGTATAGATTATAAAATGTTGGAAGAAAATGACATTCATATTCACTTACCAGAAGGGGCAATTCCTAAGGATGGTCCTAGTGCCGGCATAACTTTAACAACAGCTTTATTAAGTGCTTTTACTAATAAACCTATAAGCCACGAGATTGGGATGACAGGAGAAATGACCCTTAGAGGTAACTTATTACCAATAGGGGGATTAAAAGAAAAAACTATAGGAGCACACCGTAGTGGATTAAAAACAATAATTTTACCAAAGAAAAACGAACGAGATATTGATGAAATACCAGTAGAAATAAAAAACGATTTAGAGTTTATCTTTGTAAATGAATATAAAGAAGTATACAACATAGTAGGTCTGAATAAAGAAGTTTAATTATTATAAAAGGAGGACTTTTAAAATGTTAATACAAGAACAAAACATGTCATCTAAAGACGAACTTATCGAATCGCTTTCTCGTAATATAAAGGGAATAAATTTATATAACACGCAAAAGATACATCAACAATTATTCTATTATGGGTTTGATAATCCAGGGATGCCATCCAAAAGCGATGATAAAAGCATTAAATGTTATGCTGATTTAATTGAAAAAGTAAAAGATATTGAACTTGAAAATGGTGATACTGAAGAGAGGGTTAAGTGGTTAGCAAAATATATATCAGATATTTATAAAAGCAAAATATTTGATGAAACTGGGTATACTCTGTTTATATATGTTTTTATGTGTAATATTTTTTATCAATTAGGTTATAGTTTTAATTATAATTATTATAGTGACACTGAAAACAAATTAAAGAATGCCTTAAAATTCAGTGTAAATAAAAAAGATTATACCTTGTTGGAAACTTTAATTAAAGAAAACACAGATTTTGGACAGTTAAGGAAACATTTAAGTTAAAAGACAAAGGAAAATATTGTTTTTTATCAACGGTTGTGTTATAATCAAAACACAACTGTTACAGTTGTATTGAAGAGAAGGTTAAGAGCCTACTTGCCTTTTCACAATATATGGGGAATTAGCTCAGCTGGCTAGAGCATCTGCCTTGCACGCAGAGGGTCA
>CAZQOT010000044.1:0-9015 GCA_964595115.1 uncultured Muribaculaceae bacterium
TGATCAGCATTAATGCTGCCAATTACTAAAACGCTCATAACAACACCTCTATTTTCCCCTATATTAAGTATAGCAAAAATTGTCGAAATATACAATAGCACCAACCTCTATTTGCTACCTGTAAATAATTATATTGTTATATTTCTTTAATTGTGATAATATAAACTTTATCGATGGGAGGGATGTTATTATGAATTCAATTGAAGAAATAACGAATTTATTAATTGGAACTTTGATTAAAAAAGGATACATATCATCAAAGATACTTCAAGATAAGCATTATAGAGTAAGTGAACTATTTCATCAATCTGCCATTTTATTTAATATCTTATGTCAGACCTATCTAGATTTAGCATGGAAAAGTAAAATGCATAGCGACGGAACAATGTTTCCTGGTGATTTTATAGTTGGAATTGAAACCCCACTAGGGAACATGAGCAATCATTATAAAATGGATTATTATGATGCATTTGATATAAGAGAACTGGATAAAGCTCCCGTATATGATAGATGAAGAAGAAGATGTAGCGATAAGAAGATTAAACAGCTTACCATTAATTGACTCTTCATATGTCCAAACTGAAAAAACTATTTCTCTTATACCAGAATTAACAAAAGAATTAACTCCTGTAGAAAATATTATAAACCAATTAACTTATGCCTTGTGAAAATTAAACGAATTTAAATTTTCTAAAATGAACACTGGCTATCATGATATAAAAGATTTATATAGAAGAAGAAGAGAATATTTTAAATTAATCTGTCACAATTATAAAGATTTATCTTGGAAAAGTGAACTGGATATAGCAGGTCAAAGAGCACCAGAAGGCACCTTTTTGGTTGGTTTGCATACTGATTATGGTCATGTCTCTTTTATCCTAAATAAAGAATATTATGATGAATTTAACGTTCCTGTATTATTAAAATCCCCTTTATTACTTGATGAAGTTAAAATCGCTGTACCACAAAAACTAACAGGTATAAAAATAAGACAAATGAAAGTTTAAGTAAACTTCAGTTGTCTTTTTTCTTCACGTATTGTAACTTATATCATATATTGTTATAATACTTTTGAAGGTAGTTGAAGTTGTATGAAAAAAATTATTATATGTTTTTCATTAGTAGTACTAGCTGGTAGTTTGGTTTTTACTTTTTTGGAATACAACAAATATTCAAAAAAAAAGAATGAACTTACAACTTTGCAAAACAACATAGAAAAAACATTTAACCAATTAACTAGTATTGATGAAACAATTCAAAATTTAAAATTAGAAGAGCAAAGGATTAATGAAGAAAAAAAAGAACAAAAGGATAAATATCAAAAATGGGAAAGACAAAACCAAGTTTTAAAAGATTTACTAAATTGATATTTAATCCCCTATCATTAATTATCTTCATTCTAATTTTAAATGTTTCAATATTATTTATCCTCTTATATTTAAATGAACAAAAAGATTATCAAATTAAGGTAGCTAAAAATTTATTATCTGACATTCAAAACACTAATGAACAAGAATTGGCAGCAATCTCTACTATTGAAAATAGAATAAACGATATAAAGGATATAGATAATAAAATATTAGAAATAAAACAAGCATTCTTTGCTAATGCTTTAGCATATGAAACATTAGTTTTACAAGGACAAGGATCTAAAAAAATTGCTTATCTAACAGTCGATGATGGTCCTTACAGTTATACACCTGCCTTTTTAGATGTCTTTGATCAATATGATGTTTTAGCATCTTTCTTCTTACTTGGCAAACCAAATGAAGTATATGATTCCTCATATAAAAGAATTGCTGATAGTGGTCATACAATATGTAACCATACTTATTCTCATGCTATTAGAAATGGTCTTTATAATAGTGCTGATTCTTTTATCAATGATGTATTGAAACAAGAGAAATTTCTACAAGAAAAACTTGGTGTCAAAACTAATATCGTAAGATTCCCAGGTGGTAGTAGTTCAGCCGGGGATCTTAAAACAAGTATCGTAAACAAGTTGAGAGAACATAATTACGGGTATATCGATTGGAATGTTTCAACAGGGGATTCTGGTGGCAGTCCAACTAGAGATTCTTCATATTATAATGTCATTAATAACTTAGGTAATAAAAGAGTCATAGCGGTCTTAATGCATGACTTTAGTGGTAGCACCTTACAAGCCTTACCATCATTAATTGAAGAATTAAAAAGAAGAGATTTCATTTTCTTACCTCTCTTCTATGAAAGTGCTATGGTTATTAAATAGCACTTTTTCTTTTATATTTATCTCTTCCTTGATATTTAGTATGTAATATTTGTTCTGCCCTCTTACTTCCTGGTTTACCTAAATAATTATTATATAATTCTTTTAAATCAAGATTATCATGAGCCTTTCTAATTGATAAATTTTTATCTTCTTCAATAATTGATTTTGTTCTCAATCCTTTGATATCTTCCCAATTATATTTATTGAAATCAACGAATGGTTGTCCTCCCCCATTTATGCATCCTCCAGGACATGTCATGAATTCAACGAAGTGATAATCCACTTCTTTATTTTTAATTTTATCTAAGATTGTTTTAGCATTCTTTATACCACTGACAACAGCTACCTTAATCACATTACCATTAATTTTATAGGCTGCTTCCTTAACCCCTTTTAAACCTCTAACATCATTAAATTCAACATTACTAAGCTTTTCTTTAGTTAGTGTCTCAACTAAGGTTCTTAAAGCTGCTTCCATTACGCCACCACTGTTACCAAAGATAACAGAGGCTCCAGCACCTAGAGGACTATCATATTCACTATTAATTAGACTATCAAAATCAATATTTTTCAATTTAATTAATTTAGCAAGTTCTCTCGTTGTCAAAACAGCATCAACATCAGGATATTTAGAAGCATTTTGAAATGATCTTTCTCTTTCAAATTTTTTAGCAATACAAGGCATTATAGTCACAACAAAGATATTTTTAGGATCTATATTATTTTTCTTAGCATAATATGTCTTAATAACAGCTCCTAACATTTGCCCAGGAGACTTACAAGTAGATAAATTATTTATCATATCAGGATAATAATGTTCAACATATTTTACCCATCCAGGACTACATGATGTAAACATAGGTAGTTCTTTTTTATGTTTAAGCCTATGAATTAACTCATTAACTTCTTCCATAATTGTTAGATCAGCGCCAACATTAACATCAAAGACTTTACTAAAACCTAATTCTCTTAAGGCTGTAACCATCTTACCTTTAACATTAGTCCCCATCGGCATACCAAATTCTTCACCTAAAGTCACTCTAACAGAAGGTGCGGTAGCGACTACCACATGCATATCTTTATTTTCTAAAGCATTTAAAACAACAGGAATATCATTTTTTTCAGTTAAAGCCCCCGTCGGACAAACAAGCACACATTGACCACATGCTATACAAGGAACATCTTTTATATCACTTTCAAAAGCACAACCAACATGGGTATTTATTCCTTTATCATTTCTACCAATAACTGCAATGCTTTGAATATTCTTACATACTGAAACACATCTACCACATAAAATACATTTATTAGGATCTCTCACTAAATATAAAGATGAATTATCTATGTCAAATAATTCTTCAACTCTTTTATGTTTTTTATCATCAATCTCATACTTAAGACATAAATCTTGTAATTTACAATGTTTATCCTTAGAACAATTATCACAATCTTTATTATGATTAGATATAATTAATTCCAGATTCTTCTTCCTAGCATTAATTACTTTATCGGTATTAGTAAATATTTCCATCCCTTCACTTACTTTAGTCGTACATGAAGTAAGTAAGTTTTTAGAGCCTTTTACTTCGACCACACACATCCTACAGGATGCATTCTCATTAATATCTTTTAAATAACATAACGTAGGTATATCAATATTTAATTTCTTAGCAACTTCTAAAATAGTTACATCATCTTCTACCTCTACTGGCATATCATTTATTTTAATATTTACCATACTATCACATCCGAAATCTTATCTATAGCCTTAAACCTACAATTAAGTTTACAAGCTCCACATTTAATACACCTATCTTGATCAATTATGAATGTTTTACCTATTTCTCCTGCTATAGCTTTAACAGGGCATTTCTTAGCGCACACTCCACAACCCTTACATCTTTCTCTATCTATCTCATATCTTATAAGACTCTTACAGACCCCAGCTGCACATCTTTTATTTTCAATATGCTCTACGTATTCATCCATAAAGTATTTCATAGTAGATAAGACCGGATTGGTAGCTGACTGACCAAGGCCACAAAATGATGTTGTTTGAACATGATTAGACAAATCATATAACTCTTTTAAGTCATCCACCGAAGCTTTACCATCAGTTATCCTACCAAGCATTTCATATACTCTCTTAGTCCCTATCCTACATGGAATACATTTACCGCATGATTCTTCAACAGTAAAATGTAAGAAGAATCTGGCGATATCGACCATACAAGTATCTTCATCCATAATAATTAAACCACCAGAGCCCATCATGGATCCTATTTCTTTTAAATTCTCATAATCCATTGGAATATCAATTAAAGATTGTGGTATACATCCTCCAGATGGTCCTCCTGTTTGAGCAGCCTTAAACTTCTTATCATTAGGAATTCCTCCACCAATATCATAAACTATTTCTTTAAGAGGAGTACCAATAGGTACTTCGACTAATCCTGTAGTATTGATTTTTCCACCTAACGCAAAAACCTTGGTACCTTTAGAATTAGCTGTACCAATTTGATTAAACCAATCACTACCCTTTAATATTATCTTAGGTATATTAGCATAAGTTTCTACATTATTTAAAAGCGTTGGTTTACCAAATAAACCACTAGTCGTTGGAAAAGGAGGACGAAGTCTAGGTTCACCTCTTTTACCTTCGATAGATGCCATCAAAGCTGTTTCTTCACCACAAACGAAGGCACCAGCTCCCAGTCTTAACTTTATGTCGAAAGAAAAGTCAGAATTCATTATATTCTTACCTAAGAAGTTCATCCCCTTAGCTTGAGATATCGCAAGTTTCAATCTTTCAACAGCCAGTGGATATTCTGCTCTAACATAAATATATCCTTCACTAGCACCTATCGCATAGCCTGCTATAATCATTGCTTCAATTACTGAATGAGGATCTCCCTCTAAGATAGCACGGTCCATAAAAGCCCCTGGATCACCTTCATCAGCATTACAACAAACATATTTAACATCACTTACTGATTTATAGGCTAATTCCCATTTAGTACCCGTCTTAAAACCAGCACCACCACGGCCTCTTAAACCAGATGTTTTAATCTCTTCTATAACATTTTCCCTACTCATAGAAGTCAAGACTTTTCTTAAAGCCTCATAACCACCATTTTTAATATATTCATCAATATTTTCAGGATCAATAGACCCACAATTATTTAAAACAATTCTTGTTTGTTTATTATAAAAAGAATCACCTAAAATATTATTACCTTCAGTGTTAATAGCACATTCCTTAATCACTTCATTGTTAAGAACACTACTTTGTATTATCTTAGGAACATCTTCTTTTTTAACATTGATATAAGTAATTCTAGTATCACCCTTATATATCTCAACAAGAGGCTCATACTTACAGATACCTATACAACCTGTTTTAACTAATTCTACATCTTTAATCTTCTTTTTCTTAATTTCATCTTTAATAAGATCATAAATATTTGAAGCTCCTGAGGCAATACCACAAGAACCCATTCCAACCGTTATTCTCATACTGCGATACTCCTCCTACTTATATTTATCTAAAATGTTTTTAACTTCATCTTTTTTAACAAACCCATATATATCATCATTAATCTTTAGAACAGGTGCCATACTACAGCAACCTAAACACCTTGTTGTATCTATAGAAAACTTGCCATCTTTAGTACATTCACCATTTTTGATACCTAATACATCAGTTACTTCATCTAATATCTCATTAGATCCTTTGACATAGCAAACAGTCCCAAGGCATATATTTATTTCATACTTACCCTTAGGACTTAATTTAAATTCATTATAAAATGTTACAACACTATATATCTCTTCTAAAGATATATCCATCTTCTCCGATACATAATTTAAATTATCAAAAGATAAATATCCATATTTATTTTGAAGTCCTTGTAATATTGATATCAATGATTCTTTATTATCTTCAATTAATTTATTTATTTCTTTTACTGCTTTCATACACTCACCTACTATAACATTATATCAAAAAAACTCTAGTAGCGATTACTAAAGTTAAAGGTATTTATATGGTTATAAAATTTGAACCCACATTAACGGCTTTGGAGTCACGGGGTAATTCAACTAAGACTAGCGGTTCCTACCTAAATATTGAAATGCTTTCTTAAAAAAGTTATAATGAAAGTACAATTTATTCAGGTAGGGACCGTTAGTTCGAGTTGAATTTACCCATAGCTCCAAAACTATCTATATGGGTTCGTTCTATATTAGGCAATTTCATGTTCGTCATCAAAGACATCTTCCCAAATGTTATAATATCACTAGAAAGGATGATTTCTATGCCTAAGTATATTCCCATAGATAATAAAAGTGCTTTAAATAAATTAAAGAGAAAAATCCCTTATGGTTGGGATTTAAATATATATCGTGGTTGTGAACATGGTTGTAAATACTGCTATGCTATATACTCTCATGATTATCTTAATGACAGTAATTTCTTTGACGCTATATATTATAAAAAGAATATTCTTGAAGTTTTAGAGCAAGAACTTAGTTCTCCTACCTGGAAAAGGGAAGTAGTTAATATAGGGGGTGTCACTGATTCATATCAACCTATTGAGAAAAAACTAAAACTAATGCCTGAAATATTAAAACTAATGATTAAGTATAAGACTCCTGTTATAATATCTACTAAATCTGATTTGGTATTAAGAGATATTGATTTAATAAATGAGTTATCTAAAATTACTTATGTTAATATAGCGTTCACCATAACAACAATGGATGAGAATTTAAGAAGAGTATTGGAGCTTAACTCTTCCTCTTCAATTAAAAGATTTGAAGCATTAATAAAGTTAAGGGAAACAAATGCTAGTTTAGGAATTCATCTAATGCCCATTATTCCTTACTTAACTGATTCATATGATAATTTAGAAGCCATATATAGGCTTGCTAGTGAAGCTGATGTTGATTACTTATTACCTGGTACTATGTATTTAAGAGGAAAAACTAAACCTTACTTCTTAGATTTTGTTAAAGATTATGATGAAGATGTATTTAATAAAATTAAAAAATTATATACTACTGGTAGTGCTGGTGTCGAATATAAAAACGAATTATATAAAAAAGTAAATGAATTAAAAGCTAAGTATAAAGTACCTAGTAATTATATGAATGTTCTAAGAAGTAAGATGACATAGAAAAAGATTACAAATGTAATCCTTTTTATATAGTTTTCCTCTTTACTATCTTCATTATTAATGCATATATCATATATAAAATAATTAATAAACCAATTAATAATCCATATATTGACACTATATACCAAAATGATCCTAATAAATTATATAAACCCTCTAACACTGTTCCTGTTGGTCCTTCTTTTAAATACATGTAATTGGAATCAGTTAAGACATTAAATATGTATATCGCTATTATGCCAAGTAATGAAATAACTGAATAAATAATTATATCTTTTTTCTCTATCTTAAATTTATATGTCATTAATAAATATATAGCTCCCATTACTAACATTGTATGACTCATGATAAAAAATACCGCTCTTAACATACCTGGTTCGGGATGAACTTGTCCTGGCATTAAAGAAACCGCTAAAGCAGTAGGTATGCCTATTAAGAAGTTAAATGTAAATAAGCCTCTATTTGGTTTTATTAAACATATAACTAATAATATTAAATCAATATGACATACATGTAATGATAATAAATCTAATAGTTTAAATTCTCCTAAATAGATATCAAATCCATATCTGACACTTCTAATAAGTATTATAGTGATTGCTAAAATAATGCTTATTATTCTTTTCTTACTTGGATATTTCTTAGATAGTATTATAAATACTGTTCCAATTAATATTGGAATAAGCATAGATATGATGTGTTCAATGCCTAATATATTAAAACTGGTAAGCATATTATTTTTTTGTTCTTTCTAAGGTGGATGGAACTTTACCTTTAAAAATTATTTTACTATTTTCTACAGTAATTCTATCAAATGTCGCTCCTGATTTTGTATTATAATCCTTCATTATATTATTAAGCCCTGTTTCAACTGTCCCTTTAGCTTCCATCGAAGTAACATAATTATTTGGTACTGCTATTCCTTGAACTTCTACGATGTTAATATTAACACTTGATCGATTATTTGCAACACTACCACTAAACTTCAAATAAAAATTAACATTACTAGGTAATATTCCAAGAGCAGGTATTTCTTTATTGATTTGTTCTCTTGAATATTTGCCACCTAATACTTCATTTAAGAAGTAATCCACATAAGCTGTGCCTGAAGCTTCTATCGTACCATCATCATTTATTTTTACTTGAACATTCTTCAAAGGATAATAACTAGGTCTATTCTCATTGAAGAAAGATGTAATCTCTTCACTGGTAAATTCCACTTCAACATCCCTTAATTCTCCATATGTATATTCATAATCATCTGCTGTACCGCTAGTTGGAGCATCATCTTTTAAAATATTCAATTTATTCATAAAACTTTGATAATCAGCTTTAGTATACGTTACACCCAAGTCCTTTACCCATATCAATCCTGGAAATATAAAACCTAGGGCTATAGCAATGATACCTACAACAACTAAGAATATAATGAATTTCCTTAAGAACTTTCCTTTCTTCTTTTTAGGTTTTTCAATAACTTTTTCTTCTTTTGCCTCTTCTTGGTCCATTTTCAATACCTCTTTTCTAATATATATTATATTACTAGATGTTATATTATTCAATTATTATTTAAACACCGACTAGGGT
>CAZQOT010000045.1:0-8944 GCA_964595115.1 uncultured Muribaculaceae bacterium
AAAATGGTGGCGAAATGGTGGCTTTTTTATCTTAATATAAATTAATTGACATCTGGCAAGCGATTATTAATAAAATTTATAAATTCAAATAATTTTTCTATGTTTTGATAAATTTCTTCTTGCGTGCCAATATTTCTATCTTTAAAAATATGAATGGTATTACGTTTATATTGAATATCAGCTATCCATTTATTCCATTCAGAATCACTTCCACAATCACTTAAAAGTCTACCTGTACTAAAAACTCTTAAAAAGTCCAAAGGTATCTCGCTTGGTTTTTTTAATTGACTATCTAATTTGTTTTTTGGTTCTTTTCGATATATAAAATCATAACATTGTTTTTCTTTTTTTAGCTCCTGCAATTCAATTATTTCTATATCTTTTATATAATCATTGATAAATATAGTATAAAAAAACATTAAGTAACATTCAACAATTGAGCCAAGAATAACGTTTGAAACAATAAGTTCTTCTTCAGTCATATTATTTCTATTTAATAATTTTAAGACGTTTATCATTCCTTCAACTCTATTTATCCTTGTTTTTTCGAGTTCTTCAGACACTTCTCTAGGAACAAATCCACTACAATTCATACAAAAAAAATTTGTTTCTAGGACTTCGATTAATATTTTATCAAAAATATCTGTACTATTGTCTTGAAATTTCATGTTTCATTCTCCTTTTAAAATTTTGATTACAAAATGTTTTTATACAAATATTGCTAATATATAACTATATATTTTGTTTAATTTTTTTCAATCAATTTTTTCAATTCAATATCTCTTTCATTAGATTCTTTTTCTGAAATTACATTAAGCCCAATTAGTAAACCTAATGCAGTTGATAATTCCCAAACATTTTCATCTTCTTGAAGAATATTTTTTATCAACAATTCATCTACTAATTTAATAACAAAATCGTGACTATATTTTAGCTCTTTAAAAGTATATATTATGTATAAATCATTATAAGTTTTTCTTGATAAATAAGAAGCTAAAGGTATTAAGTTATACTCTTTTTCGTTTTTCTCGTTTTCTTCCTTTATGTGATCTACATACCATAAATCTCCAATAATTCTTTCATATTTTCTTAAGTCGTTTTCATATTTTTCTTGATTTTGTGTTTTTTTATATTTCTTCTCCGAATCAATTTTTTTTCTTAAATATGGCAAAAACATTATATCTAAAATAATAAATAATACAAACCAAAAATTATTATTATCTTTTAATACCATCAGTAATAACCATATTTGTATTGATATTATTAAAAAAATGGCTATTCTCGATTTTTTAATTGCTTTTAAAAAAGTTTTATAATTATGCTTTTTAACGGTTTCATATTCTTTTATTGACTTAAAACCATAATTTTTTGGGTCTGGCTTTACTACTATATCAGTTAATTCAATTCTTTTATATTTTATATTTTCTTTCATAAAACGAACTCCTTATAAATATTTAAATTATAAAACTTCTTTTGGTTATAAACAAATACTTGTCGTAGATATATATTTGTCTATGATATTCATATCCAAAAATTCAATATTAAATACCAATTTGGATCCATCAAAAAGCTTTCTTATTATCACTTTGTTTTCTAAATTCGGATAAATTATATATATTTCTTTATGTTCTATAATTTCTAAATTATATTTTTTTATTGCTTTTATTATTAAATGATCAGTTGAGGACATTATATTTGAAACTATCGATTTAGATAATTCCATATTTATTGGAATGGGTGAAAACAAAATACATTTCTCAGATTGCTTAATTGTTTTTAATCTTTTGACATATTCGATACAAATTTTACTTTTATAAATCTTGTTTAATCTCTCTTCTTCGCTTTTTAAATCCTTAATTGCATGAAAATTCTCAGAAGTAATGTCAGAAATTATAGAAAACCAATCCATAGATCCATTTGATAATAATCTACAAATATCGCTACCAAATAAAACTTTTACATCGAAAAGTTCATCTGTATCAATATTTTTGTAATCACTTTCACCATTAGATTGTTCTATAATGTGTATATACGATCCTGGAAAAATCGTCTTCGATTCATTAATAATTGTCAATACAATCAGTTCATAACTTTCCTTTTTTATCAGTTCCTTATATTTTTCAGAAATATAAATTTTAAAATTAACCCCTTGCATTTATTTGAAACCTACTTTCAATCTAAAAATTTTTATTCAAAATATTAAAGAATCTATTGAATTGTTCGACAAGGCTATCAATAATTTTTGTGTTTTTATCAATAAATGCTTAAAAATTATTAAATAAACTCTGTGTCACATATTTCTAAATATTTGTTTGTTGGGAATAGTATAGGAAATATTTCATTTACTATTTTTTGATTGTTTAATAATCTTCTCCAATTTGACTTTTTAACGTTGGTAATTATTTCAGCCTTTGAATCTTTCCAATCTTTTTCAAAATTTAACTCAATATGATTTGCTTCTAAATCTTTCCATCTTTGAAGATATACTATCATCTCGTCCCAAATAATTAACTTGTCAAGGTAATTGAACAATTCATCTCCATAAAATAGGTTCATGGAAACATCATTGAAATTATAATCTTTATTGATCATACTAATATAGTAATTTTTATTCTTTTTTAGAGAATCATCAACGAACCACATAGAAGCGATAATTTCTTTATTAGGATAATTGATTTTCAAATATTCTATCTTACTTATAAAGTTTGAAAATTGTCCTCTTTTTTTAGTAGAATCGTGATCATCTCTAATTTTTTGTTCAATCATAAATATTTTATTATCAAACAAAAACAATTGGTCGAACATTATGTTTTCATTATTATGCTTAACTCGCTTTGGTAAGTTTTCATAAAAAATTCCAAGATACATAGTTATTATATTCTCTACAAAATCTCCAAAACTTATTTCGTGAGATTGAGTTATATTTTGAATTAATTTTAATTCAGGAGATGTTGTTCTAAACAAACCAATATATCTATCTGGATTATTAGCAAGCTTATTCAACAAATCAGCCTTAGAATTTTTATAAATTGTTTTTTCAAGTGTTTCTTCAAAAATTTCATAATCAATTAACATGTTCATCCTCCTAAGCAAAAGAAAAAAAGCTATGAATTAGCAGATGCATATTCATATCTTAATCTGTCTAATTCTATAAATCCATTGCTGCTTTCAACCCAGAAATAATCCCAACCATTATTGTTGGTTTTTCCAAGATATTTTGCAGACATTTTATGTATGGAAAGTTCTTCTTCACCATCTGAAACTTTTCCTCGTTCTGTCACAATTACTTGTATAAGCTTATCTTTACTATAAAGTTTTTGACCAACACTTAAGTAGCCCACCTCTAACAGTTTATCCATCGGAACTCTTGGCGGTTTAACTTCAAGAGCTAAATTGTTAAGTTCACTAAAATCTGTTTCAACTTTATCAATTCTATTTTTTGCCGCATTTATATAATTAGGGTCACGTTCAATTCCAATAAAGTTTCTTCCAAGTTTTTTTGCAATTGCTCCTGTTGTCCCAGTTCCGAAGAAAGGATCCAAAATCACATCATCTGGTTTTGTTGACGACAATATTACTTTATATAACAGTTTTTCTGGTTTTTGAGTTGAATGAACCTTTTTTCCTTCTGAATCTTTTAATCTTTCATTCCCAATGCATATTCCTATATTCCAAACACTTTTGTCTTGTTTGTTATCATTAAGATATTTCATTGTTTTATAGTTAAATGTGTATTTTGAATCTTTATTTTTAGTACACCATAACATAGTCTCATGAGAATTTTGAAATCTTGTTCCAGAAAAATTAGGTGCAGAATTTGGCTTTGACCATACAACATCATTTAATATCCAGTATCCTAGATTTTGCATTATGTAACCAATCCTATATATGTTTTGAAAAGATCCTATAACCCAAATAGAACCATTTTTAGTCAAAATTCTTTTGCATTCCTTTAACCATTGACTACAAAATTTATCATATTCTTCATATCCTGTGAATTTATCCCACTCATCATCGACACCTAAGAATTTAGTGCCATCATTTCTTAATAGTTCACCTTCTGTTTGCATAAAATATGGAGGGTCTGCAAATATCATATCAATAGAGTTATCTGGTATTAATTTCAATTGTTCGATTGAGTCACCATTAATGATATTATTTTTTAATTCATTCAATGTATACATACAAACTACCTCCTTTATAATTACACTTTAATTATATCACTTAAACTCGAAAAATGGAATCGTTTAAAAAAATAAGAGTAGTAGAATTTTACTAACTCCTATTTTGTATAGACTTTAAAATATTAAGTTTATTTATTAGTTTTTCCCTAAGAACAACTTCTTCTAAACAATCAATTGCAATTTTGCCACTCCACATATTCATACTCTTGATCATTTCTAAAAAATTCTCTCTGTTTAATTTAAAATTGTTGTTAATCTCATATTCTTTTATTGTATCTAAAAATATTCTTAGAACTCTTTTATTATTTGAAAAATTACTACCAAATAGTGGAAAACCCCTACCATTAATATCTTGCGCTAGATATTCTGTCAATTCAAATGGATTTCTGTATGTTTCATCATACGTTAATCGACCAATCCACCAAAGTCTTGCTAAAGCATTAGTCATCAATGATCTTGTATCTCCATGTGCAAAGAAATAATTTTTCTTAATATATCTTTCTTCTTTACCTACAGCATTTTTCAATGGCCATCTCTGTTTCATGTAATTCCAAAAAATATCGTGTGAAAGCCCTGCCCATAATCTTTCATCCGATGCTTGACTATCCGATAAATTCATTAATTTTGAATATAATATTTTTATGTTTTCAACATCGTCTTTTTCTGGATTTTCAGAAATTATCAAATCAAAATCATCAAACTTTGTTTTGAAATCAATAAAACAATCTTTCATGCCAGTAACACTAAATAACCAATCATTTCCACCATTTTTATAATATTCTATATTTGAATTAATCCCATTTTTTAAAGTAAATACCGCATCGTCTTTCATAAATCTTATTGTCATTAATTGTCGCCTCCTAATTTGAGCAAATTATTTATCGCATCATTAATTGGAATATCTAAAATTTTTTGAGCCAAGTAAAACGATTCTATGCTTTTTATTCCTCTTTCGTCTAACTCAATTCCTTCCATACTAAGTCTCTTTTTTATAGTATAAAACCAGCGATATCCACCATAATTTTCCAAAATATTTGTATCTGATTTCAATTCATCAAATACAAATATCAAAGCTGGAACAATTATCATTGAGTGTATAATTGGCAAGTGAAGATCGCTTTTACCAATACTTACATATTTTGAATAAGAATCTTTTGATAATAATATTCTAATCTTATCATCATGAATTTCTATTTTCATTTTTGTTTCATTTTCGTCAGAATTTTTGGTTATGGATATAATTGAAGGGATTTTGGACATATCATATATATCTTTAATTACAGGTATCTTAAACTGATCTGAAATTGCTAAAATTGATCCTATTTCTATATCAAACCCAATATTATCATAGTCTTTATTAAAATCATCATTCTTGTAATTTTTAATATTTTCTGAAGCTATTATCATCGGTACAATTTCAATGTTTCCATTTATCATAAAAGTTGATAACTTTATTTGATTTTCACCTAGATTCAATTTTTCAGTTGTTCTAAATTTAGTCTTCGTGCATTCAATATGACATACTAGCGATGCGATATTTTGTTCTATCAGTTCAATAATTTGATTATTTGATAGTGAAATGGATATATCTATTAGTATATCCTTTTTTGTCTCTATTGCTTTTATAGATGCAGAAAAATTACTATTTAAATAATCATCATTTAATTTTGACAAAACTGGATGAGGAAATAATCTGTTATTTTTTATTTGCATAAATTTTTACCTCCAAAGTCCATTTTTCGGTTTCTTCTATTTTGAAAATTATTTTAGTTTTTTCATTCTTTAGAACATTTTCAATAAATATCATATTTCTATCTACTTTCAATACATTCCTTCCAAATATCTTTTTTTCTCTTCTTGCTTCCTTAATAACAGTTTTCTTGTTGCTTTTTTCACCTGCAATTTCAACATATAATGTTACATCTTTTATATCATAATCAGAAATAAATATAAAATTATATTCACCATTGTGATAAAAACACCTGTTTTTTAAGGTGGTAATCAAATTTTCAGAATTGATATTTAAATTGCCACTTTCATCAGAACTGCCATTATTTGGTGTTCCTAATCCTCCAGTCTCGTCATTATTGTCTCCCTGTCCTGTTGATGTATTTGAATCTCCAGTAGAATTTATACCATCTTCTATATCTTCTCCGAATTCTTCCTCTTTACTAACCTCTGTTTTTTTAGAATTAATATTTCTTTCTTCTATTTCCAAATCTCGTACCATTTCATCGACGATACCTTCAGCTTTTTCTTGTTCATTGTTACCAATTTCTAATTCATCTGGAAGATATTCTCCTACTCCTTCTGCATCCATAGATTCCGGTTGATTACTTTCAACAATGCTTTTAATGATAGTGCGAACAAATTCGAATAACTCCTTGTACTTTATCGATGCTTCATCGGGATTTTCATGCCTTTTAACTGACCAACCATCATGCTGTGGATTTTCCATTTTTCTAAAGTATTCATTTACTTTTGAACCTTTCAAGTATAAAATGCCACTATAGTAAGCTATTTGAGGAAGATGATCTTTATCAAAGATTTTCATACCATTATTTCTAACAACAGCAATTCTATTTTTCATGCTAGGATCAAGTGCAATCTCAAACTCAACATCATTTTCCTCAAACATAGTATAGTAATATTTATTAACATTATGTTTATTTGTCATTAATATTTCATAATAGTTCGAAGTATATTCATTAAATAAATCCTTATTTTCTTCCAGAATTTTTTCAGAAATTGCCATTATGTTATTCTTATCGAGAGTTATATCTCCTATTTTAATTATTAAACTGTCATTATATATTGAAAACATAAAATTATCAATTATTGATGCGACAATTTTAATTTTCCATTTAACATCATTATCGTCAAAAGCCATTATAAATAAATCAGTCCCTGTTTTATCTCTTTCAAATGATTTGTCCAATGAAATGACATTTGATATATTTTTTAGCCCATCTTTATTACCATAATAACCAATACCTTGAGTTATATCTCCGAATTTGTCAGAGAAAGAAGATAATCTAGCAACACCTTGATAAGCGCTTAAATTATCATTACTAATAGTACTATAAAATACAGTATATATTCTTGAACATGCAAAAGCTGCCCATTTACCAATTCCGAAACTTCCACCGTCAGTAGAATTCTTATCAGAAACTCCTGTATTTTTTACAAGATTATTCCAGTTAGAGCTGGTTCTAACATCACTACCAGTTAATCCAGTCGTATTGAAATCACTGATTCTTAAACAAATAATTTTTTCTTTCATCAAAATTTCTTTTGCATTTAAATAAAAATTTAAAGTGGTGTTGTCCTTCTTATAATTTTCTTTTGCAAATTCAATTTCTCTATTGATGACTTCAACGAAATCTTCATAACCAGGAAATTCGTTACGATCAATATAAAAATCACTAAATTCAATAGTTACTGGTTTTGTAGAGTCCATCCTTGCATCTAAAGAGTTTTGACATATTTCTTTAGCCAAAGACAATACAACATCATCTTTAAAGTATTCTGTACCATTTTTCAATCCGTTATTTCCAGCATCATTAGCAGAAGGAAATTTCCAACCAATTTCCATTATTTGTCCCCCTTAAGTTTAAAATAATTTGTGTCAAATTTGGTATCAAATTTTTTCTTAGTTCTTTTCAATTCTTCTTCAATTGCATTAAATATTTGTTTCACTTCTTGTTCGTTATATTCGTAGTTTGATTGATTAGAACAATTTCCAAGCAATTTAATTGTACTTATTATCTTGTTTGTTCTTTGTTCAGCAATTTTTAAAAATCTTTCTCGTTTTATATTTGTTTTCATTATGTTCACCTCAAATATAAAATAACACATTTTAAATATATTTGCAATATGTGTTCGTTACATTTTAATAATATATTGATTTTGTAGTATTGTAGTTTTATAAATCTCTCATTTTAACCTCCCCTATTCGGATTTTTCAATCAGCTATTTGGAGGTCCCTATAGCGGTTCCCACATAGTTAATTAGTATGTCGATCCAGGGGGGGTGTAGATGTAATGTTACTTTACACTTTTACAAAGCCAATAAACTTAGCAAAAACATAGATTCGCCTAAGTTTTCAGTAGATATTCATAAAGTGTTTTTTACTCTTATTTTGTAAAGTCTTGATAGGTTTAATATTTTCCATTTTATAAGAAAACTTAGCATGATTGACATTCTTTGATAAACTTTACACTTATAGGTTTAAATTTACCTTATTTTGCTTTGTTATAAATTCTTACGCCTTTTTTATAATAATAAACTCGGCAAATCACTATATTCGCCTAAGTTTTTAATTCTAACTAGCAATAAGCCTTTATTCCTTGTTTTATAAGTATTTGAGGATACTTTTATATATTTAGTTTATGAAAAACTTAACAATATTATCAATTACTGATGGGACTAATAATTTTTGTTTTTTGCTGTGTTTTTATTGTTGATACAAATTAATTTTTTTACTTATTAAAAATATTCCATAGCAGTGGAAACTGACAGATTTTTCCAAGGTTTTCTATAAATTGATTTCCATTGTTTGAAAAGTATTAAACACCTATTTTCGATATATGATTTTGCAAAAAAATATGTCATTGTCCTTTTATATCATTTTACCGTGTTTTATAAACAAAAAAACATCTTTATTTTTAAGATGTTTTTTCAATAGTTATTTTATTGAATTTATCTGGTTACTATTGATCCAGTTATCGATTACACTTTTATTAAATAGTATCTTACTA
>CAZQOT010000046.1:0-8482 GCA_964595115.1 uncultured Muribaculaceae bacterium
TCGAACAGGCAATTCTTATTTAAGAGCAAAAGTAGTTTCAGACAACCTTCCATTTGCAGGAGAATTATCTGGCCATGTTTTCTTCAACGACAAATTTAATGGCTTTGATGATGGCGTATATGCTGCGTTAAGAATGATTGAAATATTAAGTAAAACTGATAAGAAAGTAAGCGAATTGTTGGATGGCATTGAAAAGTATTATGCTACTAATGAAATAAAAATGTCAGTATCCGATAATATTAAGTTTTCAATAATTGAAGAAGTAAAACAATATTGTAAGGAAAAGGGATACAACATTTTGACAATTGATGGATGTAAGGTTCTTTTTGATAATGGTTCAGCATTGGTTAGAGCATCTAATACAGGACCAAATATAACTGCGAGATATGAGGCAAAAAGCGAAGAAAGATTAAGAGAAATAGAGACGCAATTCACTGAATTGTTGAAACGAATTATTAAGTAATAATATATACTGTATTGGAGTGAAGATTAAATGAGAAGTAAAGGATTTACATTAGTGGAGTTGTTAGCAGTAATCGTAATATTAGCGATTATTTTAGCTATTGCTGTTCCAGGTATATCTAGTTTAATTGAAAGTTCTAAAATTAGCACTTTTGAACAAAGTACTAGAATGATTATCAAAGGTATAGATATTAATCGAAAAGCTGATAGTAGTTTTGATGTCGATGGTTTAAATGCTGATAATATTGATGAAGCATTAGGGATTGATAATAACAATTATAAATTATTAAGAGCAGCTGCCACTAACGATGAAGTATATGTAGATATTGTTGGTAAAAATCAATGGGAAGGATTAGAGTATTATGGTACATTAGATAATTTAACATTGATTAAAAAAGGGACATATACTTTAGCTCCCGAATCATGTTTTACTTTTAATTCGACCACAAAAACAATAACAAAATATAATTTGAACAATCCATCATGTCCTAGTAATCCGGAGATACCAGATACGATAGGGGGCGTAGCAGTTGAACATCTTGGCCCAGGCTCATTCATTACACCAATAGAGCATTGGTGTACTAGCGATACTGGTCATGTTAGCGTAGCCCTTAATTATGTTCATACTGAAGGGGATGGTTATTACTCTTGTTATTATATTTCAGATTGGGATAATCCAGGGCCTCTAACGGCTGTTAAATTACCTAGAGGTACTAAAACGATTGGTTATGAAGCGTTCATGTATAATCAATTAGAAGATATTTTTATACCTAATGGAGTAACGGCGATGGGTGATAGTGTTTTTTCTAACAATTTATTGACTGACGTATATCTTCCTAATAGTTTAACAACCATAGGAGCATGGGCTTTTGGCGCTAACAATATCTCAAACATTAATATTCCAAGGAGTCTTACTATTTTGAGTTTTGAGGCATTGGGCAGCAATTTGCTAACGAGCATGACAATACCAAGTCATATCACTTCGATAGAAGCAGGTGTTTTTTGTGGTAATCAGAATTTAGAGAGATTAGTTGTTGATAGTGCTAATCCTGTTTATAAATCCGTTAACAATGGTATATATACGAAAGATGGTACTACTTTAGTGGTTGGTACTAAAGGAATGGCAAACAATATTGAAAACACTATAACAACAATAGGAAGAGGGGCTTTTAAACGAATGGGTTTAACGAGCGTGACGATACCAAATAGTGTTACGAAGATTGAGAATGAAGCTTTTTTGTTTAACGATTTAACAAGCATAACTTTACCTAATACCTTAACAACGATAGGTATGGCTGCTTTAGCGACGAATAAATTAAGTTCAATAACAATTCCAAGTAGTGTAACATCAATTGAATATTATGCATTTGTTAGCAACACGTTGACCAGTATTACAATGGGACGAACAGGTACAACCATTGCTAATAATCTCTTAAATTTTAGCAATAACAACTTTAGGACCTCGTATACAGCAGGTGGTGCTGGCACATATACTGGTACGCAAAATGGGACTTGGACAAAACAATAATTATTTAATTAAAATACTACTTATATTAATTAGTATTTTTTATCGTGCTAGAAATCTAGTCTTTGCGTATTAAAAATGTTGTCAATAAAGGATTGTCCAATGCAATCGTTTATTACTGATTTTAGATTAATTGACTTTTGTATTATAGCATAGTAAAATTATAGTAGTAGGAGTGCTGATTGATGAATAATAAAGGTTTTACATTAGTAGAATTATTAGCAGTAATCGTAATATTAGCGATTATTTTAGCTATTGCTGTTCCAGGTATATCTAGTTTAATTGAAAGTTCTAAAATTAGCACTTTTGAACAAAGTACTAGAATGATTATCAAAGGTATAGATATTAATCGAAAAGCTGATAGTAGTTTTGATGTCGATGGTTTAAATGCTGATAATATTGATGAAGCATTAGGGATTGATAATAACAATTATAAATTATTAAGAGCAGCTGCCACTAACGATGAAGTATATGTAGATATTGTTGGTAAAAATCAATGGGAAGGATTAGAGTATTATGGTACATTAGATAATTTAACATTGATTAAAAAAGGGACATATACTTTAGCTCCCGAATCATGTTTTACTTTTAATTCGGCCACAAAAACAATAACAAAATATAATCTGAGCGATCCATCTTGTCCGAAAAATCCTGAAATACCTGATACAATAGGAGGAGTGACGGTAGAGCATATTGGCCCCGGTTCGTTTATTACGCCTCTTGAACATTGGTGTGATGCTGACCAAAAGAGCCTTAATTATGTCCATACTGAAAGTGATGGTTACGATTATTGTTACTATGAACTCAATTGGGAAAGCCCAGGGCCTATTACAGCTGTAAAATTACCTAGAAGTACTAAAACGATTGGTTATGGAGCATTTTTGTTTAATCAAATAGAAAACGTTTATATTCCTAATGGAGTAACAACAATAGAGGATAATTCTTTTGAATACAGTTTGATAGAAAGACTAGTAATACCCAATAATGTAACAACAATAGGTGAATGTGCCTTTGCTTTTAATTATTTAACGAGTCTTGACATCCCTGAGGGGGTAAAAAAGATTTCTAGTTCAGCATTTATGGCAAATCGATTAGTCAGTGTAAATATATCAAGCACTGTTGAAGAAATGGGAACTAATGTTTTGGAAAGAAATAGTGATTTGGTTACTTTAAAGGTTGATAATAATAATCCCTATTATAAATCAGTTAACAATGGAATGTATACTAAAGATGGGACAATTCTATTGTCAGGCACTAAAGTTATGTCAAATAATATTGAAAATACGGTAACAACCATCAGAGGTTCAGCTTTCGACGGCATGGGTTTAGATAGTGTTACTATTCCAAGTAGTGTCACAACGATTGGAGCTTTCGCTTTTATGAGTAATAATATAACAAATTTGATTATTCCTGATGGAGTTATTAACATAGGATCTTATGCCTTCATGATGAATAAATTGGAAAGTGTAGTTATATCAAGTAGTGTTGCAACAATTGGAGCAGGAAGTTTTAGTTCAAATTTTTTAACTAGTATCGCTATCAATGGTAATGGCGTTACAATTGGTGATCATTTGTTGGCATACAACAACAATAATTTTAGAACAAGGTATCTATCAGATGGACTAGGAACATATACAGGCTCTCAAACAGGAACGTGGGCTAAACAACCATAGACTAAAATATATATCACTTAAAAAAGTGGTATTTTTATTGTAATTGAAAACTTGTATTTCATTAATAAATATGCTAATATATTATAAGAATAGAGGGGATTACGATGCCACAACTTATATCTGACACTTCATTAGGTAAAGCACATGATAAGGCAATAGTAAAAGGTAAAACGTATCGTATTACCCTTTTAACTGATAGACTTATCCGTTTTGAGTATAATAAAAATGGCATTTTTGAGGATAGACCAACACAATTAGTATTAAATCGTGTTTTTGATGTGCCTACATTTACCGTAAGGGAAGATGCCACCTACTTAGAAATAACTACAAAATATTGTAAGATTGAATATACCAAAGAAAAAAATTATTTAGGTAACAAAATGATTCCTGGCGGAAATTTACGAGTTACTCTTTTAAATGCCGGTGAGGGTAAAATATGGTATTTTGGTCATCCTGAAGTGCGTAATTATGGATCTACTAACATTTCGGTTGAAGAATTAGGGGATAAAATAAATCTTGAAAGAGGTTTATACTCAAGTGATGGTTTTGTTAGTATTGATGATTCTAAGAATATGGTAATCCAAAACGATGGTACCATTGCTCCAAGAGCAGAGGCAGAAATAGATACTTATCTTTTTGCATATAATAAAGATTTTGGTTTATGTTTGAAAGATTATTTTGACTTAACAGGTAAACCACCATTAATACCGAGGTATGCTTTAGGTAATTGGTGGAGTAAAAATTTTGCATATAATGAAGGGGAAATATTAAAATTATTTTCAAAATTTTCTCGTCATGAAATTCCTATCTCTGTTTTATTATTAGATAAAGATTGGCATATTAGAAATGTTGATACCAAAAAGAATTTAATTACAGGTTATACATTTAACAAAGAATTATTTCCCTCACCAATTGACTTTATTAAAAGAATGCATGTTCTAGGTGTTAGAGTTGGTTTAGGGGTTAATCCAATTGAAGGAATAATGTCTCATGAGGAAAATTATCAAAAAGCAGCTACCTATATGGAACAAGCGGGTAATTTACCAATTCCTTTTAATGCATATAGTACTAAATACTTTGAAATGTATTTTAATTTAATGCTTCGTTCATTAGAAAATATAGGTATTGATTTCTTTTGGAATGATTATTATGATAAAAAAGATATTAAATCATTATGGCTATTAAATCACTATCAGTTTTTAGATGCGGGGCGTAGTGATGCTAAAAGGGCAATGTTTCTTAGCCGTAATGCTCTTTTAGGCAGTCATCGTTATGGAGTGTTATATTCAGGCCATACTAAAGTTAGTTGGAATACATTGAAATTATTACCATTTTATAATTCCTCTTCATCTAACATGGGATTATCTTGGTGGAGTCATGATATAGGGGGATTTCATACTGGAGTAGAAGATGGTGAATTATATCTTAGATATGTTCAGTTAGGGACATTTAGCTCAATTTTTAGAATTCATGTTGATCAAGGAAAATATTATAAGAGAGAACCTTGGCGTTGGGATGTTCAAACATATCAAATAATTAAAAATTATATGCAATTACGTCATCGTTTAATTCCTTATTTATATACTGAAGCATATAAATATTACAAAGTTGGAACACCATTAATTCAGCCACTTTATTATAAGTATCCAGCTATTTATGATGATCCAATGTATAAGAATGAATATTACTTAGGATCAGAATTATTGGTATCACCTTTAGTTGATAAAAAAGATGTTGTTATGAATCGTGTCATTCATAAATTCTATTTACCAACAGGGACGTGGTATGATTTTAAAACGGGCAAAAAGTTTCCTGGTAATCATAGTTATGTATCTTTTTTCCGCGACGAGGATTATCCTGTTTTCGCTAAAGCGGGTTCGATTATTGTTTTATCAAATGATATTACCAATAATACTAATCCCCCAGCGAATATGGAAATTCACATATTCCCAGGGCGTAGTAATACATACAAATTATATGAAGATGATGGCGTAACCAATTTATATAAACAGGGTTTTTATATTACAACATCTATTGATTATAATTATCAAGAAAATAATTATACTGTTATTATCAGAGCTTTAGAAGGGAAAAGTGGTATTGTTCCTAAACTGAGAAATTATAAAATTAGATTTAGAAATACCAAAGAAACTGAAGAAGTAATAGCATATGTAAACAATAATCCTATAGAAACAAAATGCTATGTTGATGAGAATGACTTTATCGTTGAAGTAAAAAATGTTACAACCATTGGTCAAGTAACTATTAATTGCAAAGGAAAAGCTATTGAAATAGATGCAGTTCGCTTAATAAATGAAGATATTGATGGTATTATTAGTGATTTACCAATCGAAACTCAACTAAAAGATAATATAGGTAATATTCTGTTTAGTGAACTTCCTATTAAGAAGAAACGCATTGAGATAAAGAAGTTAAGACGTCGTAAACTTGAAGAAAAGTTTATCAGAATGTTTATTAGATTATTAGAATACATTGAAAAAATATAAGAAATAATGTCAATTATTTCTTATTTTTTGATAATCAATAAATGAATGTGCTATAATTTATTATAGTAGGGATGGATGTGTATGAAAAAAGGTTTTACATTAATTGAATTGTTAGCGGTTATAGTTATATTAGCTATAATTATGGCAATTGCTATTCCAGTAGTTTCCAATGTTCTTTTAGATTCAACAAAGAAGGTAATGGTTACTGATGCTGAAAGAATTATCGATAAAATCAAATATGAAATGATTTGGGACGTTAGTTTTGATCCGACGTCAATAAATGAAACTAATTTACAAACAAAGTTAAACATCAATCCTGTTAATGTCAATAGATTAACAGTAACAATGGAAGATAGGGAAGTATCTGTATTATTAGTTGGTAAAAATAAATGGAAAGGTTTGAAAGCATGTGGGACATTAAAAGATATAAAAGTTGTATTGATTGATGATGAGGAAAGTTGTATTGATTGATGATGAGGAAAGTTGTAAAATAATAACAGATCCTTATTTAGCGGATACTGTTTCGGTTGGCGATTATGTGGCTTACGATGCAGGTACTTGGGAAACAACAGAAGCAATAACGGGCGGTGGTTTTGGTGGCTGGACGGCTGGTCAAAGTAAATCAACTAGTTTAAACTGTCTGGGTAGTGTACCTGAAATTGGTGAAAACCCAAGTTATAATGGTTGGCGTGTGTTATCAGTGTCAGGAACAGGGGAACAAGGTGTTGTTACTTTGATTCATGCAGGTACGCCTGAATGCTTTTTGCCAGGCCCAAGTAATTCAGAATATACGATTAATCAACAAATGATAGATATTTTAGTAAATGCAAATCCAAATGCGAAGTATTTAAACACAAATTATGCTCAAAGCACTAGATATTTTAACTGCACTGATATGAGTGGTCTTTGGAATAATGCTTGTAATGAAGTTTATGATGATAGTGAAACTTATTACAGTTCAGTAAATGATATTTTAAAATTAGATTTTATGCTATATTATATAGTTAATCCTTTACAAACTAGTTGTATTTGGACTTTTGCTAATGGCTCATATTCAGAATATGGTATTTATTATATAGTCCAACAGTGTTATGATGGTGGTGAGGTAGCCGATGGTAATTATGGCATACTTGGAGTAAGACCGGTAATCACTTTAAAAGCAGGTATTATAAACAAATCAGGAGAAGTAACAAAAGAAAATCCATTTGATATAAAATATTAATATTATACAAGTTGATTAGAATAATAAAACTTTTATCTTGATTAATAATTTTTGTAATTGAGGATGCAATGACTTTTCAACATAGAAAGGTTATTTGGACGTTGATTAAAAAACAAGAAGATTAGAAAAAATTCTAATCTTTTTCTTTGAAAATATTTGTAAAACATGTATAATCTAATATAAGGAAGTGATCATGTGGATATTGTTTTAACTTTTTTACTTTACTTCATAACATTTTATTTAGTATTTAGAATATTTTATTATTTTCAAAGAAAGAAAAAAATACAAAAGAGAGATTTATCAAAAACGGTTGAAATGGAACTATTAAGAGTGCATTTTAAAGTAGATACTGCAAAGCACACTATTAAGCAACTACAAAATGCTGTTGCCCTGGGTAATGCACTTGTTTTCTCAATCGTTCTTGTGGGAACAAGTTTTATTGAAAATTATTTATTAAGATTATTAGGTATGTTTGTACTATTATTACCTGTTATTTATTTTATTTATTTTGGTATTAGTAAGATGCTAACAAAAAAAGGAGACAAGAAAAATGTATAATTTTAAAGAAATAGAAACAAAATGGCAAAAATATTGGGAAGAATATAAGACTTTTAAGGCATACAACGGTGGGGAAAAGCCCAAATATTATGTGTTGATAGAATTTCCTTATCCATCTGGAATTGGACTTCATATTGGGCACCCAAGAAGTTATACAGCTCTTGATTCAGTAGCGCGTAAAAGAAGACTTGAAGGATATAATGTATTATTTCCTATGGGATGGGATGCTTTTGGCTTGCCAGCTGAGAATTATGCTATTAAAAATCATATTCATCCCAAAGATGCTGTTACGGAAAATATAAAGATATTTAAAAATCAATGTCAGAGATTAGGCATTTCTTTTGATTGGGATCGCGAAGTTTCGACGACTGATCCAGAGTATTATAAATGGACACAATGGCAATTTTTAAAATTTTATGAACATGGTCTTGCTTATAAGGCAAAGAAAGCAATTAACTGGTGTACTTCTTGTAAGGTAGGATTATCTAATGAAGATGTTGAACATGGCAGATGTGAACGCTGTGGTGGTGAAGTA
>CAZQOT010000047.1:0-8367 GCA_964595115.1 uncultured Muribaculaceae bacterium
ATCAGGAGTTACATCCACAGCTTCAGCTAAATCCATCAGTCTTACATTCTTTTCATTTCTGTATTTTTTAATATTTTGACATATTACTGATTTGATGTTTTTATTGAAATTATATTCTTTCATACCAATCACCTTCACATGTATTATTTCATTTTTTTAATAAAAAATAAGTGACCTTTCGTGCCGAATTTCCATTTTTATGGTATAATGAATTTGCAGTAAAAAAATAGAAAAGGAGGAACCTTATGGACTACGAAAAATTATCAAAAGAAGAACTAATTGCTGCTCTTAAAGAATCACAAGAAATTTCTAAAGGTTTACTACAATTAATGGAATATCATTCTATCAAAATGAGTGAGATTTCTATAAAGTCACTTGAAGAGCAAATCAAATTAAAACATAAATTTTTAGCTGATTTAGAAGATGGCAAACCACCAAGAATTTTCAAATCCATTCGCAAAGAATGGCAAGAAAAAATCGACAGTGTAAAAAGCGAAATCGAAGAACTTGATAAAAAATTATTTAATGAATACACTGAATTAGGTGAAAGTCTAGAAAATTTGAACACAAAAAAAGAGGACAACAATTAAGTTGTCCTTTTCTTATGGTATTATTAATTTTTGTCCTGCATGGATTATGTCAGGATTAGATATGTTATTAGCCTTTGCTATATCTTTATATTTATTTCCATCCCCGTAGTATTTTTGTGCAATTCCCCATAAAGTATCACCTTTTATTACAGTATGATATTTTTTAGATGGTGCTTTTGTTGTTCCCATTTTTTGATTTACAACGGCTTGTACCTCATCATAATTATATCCCGCATTTGTTAGTGCCACTTTTCTATCTTCTCCATTTCCCCAATTACCTGCAATAACCTCACTAGCTAATTCTTCATTTGTCTTTCTTGTTGTTACTGGTTCTGCAGGTGTTGCTGTTGTTTTTGAATATCCATTTAAACCATTTTCTTTCATTATACTAGGATAATCTTTATAAGCATAATCAGTATCGATTCTCATTCCACCAATATTTCCACTTGATGAGTTTTGCCACATACCAAAGTCACCATATTTAAATGAAGGTTTATTGCTAGTCCATACTGCTAACCATTTATCATATTGTTTTAAATTTGCAGTATCTATGAAGTTATTAAAATAGTTACTATTGGCATAAATGCTCACATAGTAACCTTTCCCTTCTAAATATTCACAAAAACCTTTGATTGCTTCTGCCATTTTAGCTTTTCCTACTCTTTGATGTCTATCTTCTTCAACATCCATACAAATTGGATATTCAAATTGTTTTCCTTTTAAACAATTCTTATACATATATTCCGCTTCTGCTTTTCCTTTTTCATAAGTATTCGCACAGCTATACCAATATGCACCAACAGGTATTCCTTTAGCTTTAGCTTGTTTGTAGAAATCTTCAAAACAAGAATCTTTATTTTTTCCTGTTCCATCTCCACCCCATCCAGTAAAACCTGCTCTTAATATTGCAAATCCTGTAGATGATTTTATCGCATCAAAACTGATGCCTTTTTGATATGATGATATATCTATTCCTCTAACTTCCATTTTTCTTACCTCCGTTATCGCTTTTAATTTGTTCTAATACTTCTAATACTTTTGGAGGTAATGGCAGCCCAATCTTCCCCCAATTTTCTAAAATTGATATTCCTTCGTTTGCAACAAAAAAGTAGACTACCAAGTTTCTTATAGCACCTGTATTACCTACTATTTCATCAAGTAATACTGATACGGCTACAATAACTAAATAACCTACTTTTTTTATAATTCCTTTTGCACCTATAATACTATTAATTTCTTTATTAACTATTGCCTTACATAACCCTGTAATATAATCTAATACCATTAAAACTAATAATGTTTTCAAAGCTGCATCCAAACCTCCTAAATAGTACACAACTGTTGTCAGAAATGTACTAGTAAAAAAATTATAGATATGTTTCATTTACTTTTTCCTCCTTACTTTGTTCTTTTCCAAACATACTCATTTTCATCACTCGCCAAATAACCATGAACTTGAACATTCCAAAACTGCCAATTCGTATTCGCTCCAGTTACGGAATAATGTAGATTTGTTCCTTTACCTGAATAACCAAGTGTTGTTTCTAGCGTAATATCTGATTGCTTGAAAAATCCACTTGCACCAATTATTCTAAATTGGTCTCCTGACCAAGTTCCAATGCCATTTGTTGCTATGTTATTTAAATATATTGTAATTTTAGTATCATTACCTGTATATCCTTGAAATGTAATCCTATACTCTCTATGGTATCCTGTTGGTAATGGTACTCCTGTAAATACACCTTCAATTGTTCCATAATCATATGCTCCTATCAGTCCTGTTTTTCCAACAAGACCGCTTCCGCTTTTCCCAGAGTAAATAAGCTGAGACCCCACATACTTTCTATCAGGTGTACTACTAATTAATGTCCATGTTCCACCAAAGTATGTTGATGGATTTGTATTATTTCTACTTTTGAATATACTACCTACTGGATAGTAAGGACACGGATATATTTTTTCGTTATTCTTATTTCTAAATTGTATTGCTTTAGCCATCACGACACCCTCTTCCATACATAAACTGCCAGATATGGTGGCAGTGTACTTGTAGCACTTGTTTTTGCAGTCATTCTATAATGTGACATAGATGTAGATTTCATAGCTGATTCTGATCCATTATTTATCTCTGCTGTATATGAACCAGCTGATTCTCCCCCACCTGTTAATGAAAAATCACTTGAATTTGAGTAATTCAGTAGTCCAGAGTTTCCATTTTGTTCTAATGCAACATCACGATAATAACCACCATATTGAAATCCATATTTGTGTTGATGTGTAGTAGAACCTCCTGTACTACCTGCTGAATATGTGCTACCACAACACAACAAAAATCTATCTTTTATTTGTTCCCATGTTCCTCCAAAATAAGTAGTGGGGTTTGTATTATTTACAGATATGTATACACTGCCTACGGGATAATATGGACAAGGATATATTTTTTCATTATTCTTATTTCTAAATTGTATCGCTTTACTCATAACTACCAACTCGCAATCTCGTCATATTCAAGCATCTGCACACCATTAACTTCCAACGATTCATTTTTGGTTGGAAAGCAATTTATCCCAACTGACAACTTTTTGGTATCAACAAATAAAATAAATCTACCTTTTGGAAGAACCGTATTGTAAGTTGTAGTTCCAAACTTATCTTTTATTATTATTTTAAAGTCCCATGCAGATTCCTTATCCTTAGTCATTGTTACCTGCACATTATCTGATAGTGTTGCTAAACTTGAATAAGATGTTTCTGTCGTTTTTTTATATTGATATTGTATGGTCATTGTATTTTTTGAATTAACACTTGAAATAGAACCATCTACTTTCAAATATGTTTCATTTTCATAATTATTTTTTCTTTTCAAGCTTATTAATGCTGTAGGTAATGACCACGATAAAAAAGTAACCGTTTTAGTAGCTGTTGCCGTATTACCTCTACTATCGGTTACTTTTACTGATAATGTTAAATTACTTCCCGAATTAATTACACCATAGTCTATATTTCCAGCAGAAGTAATTGATTTGGTTACCCCATTTATAGTTGCATCATACTTACTTATACTTGCACCCTTCAGTCCTGTAGCTGCAGATATTGTTACTAATAATTTAGATAAATTCTGTACTAGATGCTGATTATTTCCTGTAACTGCAACTGTCGTGCTATTGTTATCCTTATATGATAAATTTGATGCACTAAAACTCGGATTTGCATTTACTATAGTTAATGTTCTTTCTATTGTTGAATAAAAAGTATTACCTCCTATTACTGTTCTAACAAAAAAAGTAACCTTTCTAGAGTTACTTGTAGTACATGCATTCCTTAAAACATTTCTTTCTGCAGTAGTTAAATTAAAAGTATACGATGTTCCTGTTTTAGAGATATCTCTATATCCTACATCTGCATTTTCACCTGTAAGTGATATACACGCCTGTAATGAAGATGCACTATTTCCTGCTGGATTGGAATAATTTATAGTAGGATTTGCTTCATCATTAAAATCTGGGGCTGATGTCAAGTTTGCTTGTCTAGGTATTGATGGTAATGACCACGACCCACTACCACTGCAATTGACTGCAACATAATATATACCCGCTTCTGCAGAAGCACTAAAACTTTTATTACCATCACTTTCATGATAGATATCTACACTTCCACTCGCCACTTGAGTTCCTTGCCATAACTCAATACGGTCACTTGAACTATAAACTGTACTTCCATTAATAACAACTTTAAAATTACCAGCTTTATAATAACCTGTTTTACTACCTGCACCAACTAGTTTCCAACCTATGTTAGTTTTGTTATTTCCAATATCTTGAGAATTAACCCACCAACTAAAAGTTAAGTGTCTATTACTATATGCACTTGTATTAAAAGAACCTTCACTTGCCATTCATACCACCCCTTTCTATGTTAATGGAACTATTCCTATTCCCTTATTATCTGTTGTATTTATTCCTAGCCATCTTGCTAGACCACACAATGTGATTTCTTCTTCAACTACTGATTTTCTCATATGAAACTCATCACCATTCATCCAGAATGTTTTTTGACCATTGAAATCATACCCTGCAAATTCATTAGGATTTATAACTACTTTACTTCCATCTTTACCAAATACAACTATTCCATTTTCATCAAATGTTCCAATTAATACATTTGATAAATCATAGATTTCTATTCTACCCGCTTCATTTAAATGTGATCCTACTTTAAATGTTCCACCTTTTACCAAGTTAGCCGTCATATTTATACAATTTACTGCCTGCATATCAAGCGTTCCATCTATAAGCCATGCTGAATTAAAAGAACCATTTATCCCAGTATTTGAAAATCCTATTCCTCCTGCATTTATCATCATTACATTGGTTGCAGTTTCTTTTGGTAATGAATCAACTACAAGTATTCGGTTTCCTTCGTATATAACATAACTGTCTCCAAGAGTTCCCCATATTTTTGATGTTGCGGTATTTAATTCATTTTGTAGTGTTACCTTCACAACTTCATTTGCATTTGCTACTGTCTCTTTTGTTTGTTTATCGATATTACTTACAAGGTCTTTTAGTTTAGATTTAAAATTACCAAATTCTATTTCTATGTATTTATCTCGAATACAATCATATTTTAGAGATATAACATTCGTAGTAAGGTTTATTCCTAATTTTTCATGTTCTACAACAATTACATCTCCTAAATCAACTACTGCATCTATATGAGCCTTTACTTTATAGTTACACTTCAAATATTGATTTTCATTTATATATGCCTCTGCTTGTTCTCTTAAATCCTTCAGTAATGCCTCTTGGTATTCTGTTTCCTTTAGATTTCCGTTTTCATCTTTATAATCGTCTTTATTTATATCTTGTTCAAATTTAATGACCTTTGTATATGGTCTATCGTATTTTTGTGTGGATTCTAGATATATTTCTGGTAATGTTATCCCGTCATATCCAACAGCTAACATTTTTGTTACTACATTACTCCAATCTTCATTTGCTTCAATATTGGTTGAGTTTTTTCCATACTTTATCACTACACCTCTATCAAGTCCTATTGTCTTTTTTACTCCTATTACCCAATTATCACGATATAAGTGTCCACCCCACTTTTCAACTACTGTCGCAATTGCCTCTTCTAAACTTTGTCTTACAATTCTTGTGGAATTTATAGTTGTTATATCTGATATTGTTGTAAATGGTGTTCCTGTATCACAAGCACTATTTAATTGATCTAGTGCATCATTACATTGTTTGTTTACAACATAAGAATCGGCTATTATGTAATTAGATGAGTCTTTCCATAAGTGATTACCCCTTACAGATATTTTATTATTTTTTCTTTGTGGATTTTTTAATCTAAATCCTTGTTCCCCCCATCTTGTATCTGTTCTTACTATCATACCTTCTTGTAAATACTCTAAATCATCTAGTGTAGATTCTATGTCTATGTAGTATTCTCCATTATCTTCGATATAAATTTCGGCTTTTCTAGGGTGTAATATCTTAAGTCCATTGTGATTAAACTCCACTTCTGTCGGTTCGTATACTTTAATCATTATAACCACCTCGACTTCGGATCAATTTCAATTTTGCTTAATGTTCCTGTCCAGGATATAGTGTTTTTTCCTACTTCCAACTTTGGAAATTCTCCTAGCATATTTCTGTTTTTATAAATTCCATCTTGGTATGCTTCTTCTTCCAAACTATCAATTGTTACTTTTGTTTCATTACTTGGAAATGTATACTTAAATATATTTATTGCATTAACTGCGATTTCAACTACCCCAGAACCTTCAAGCACTAAAATAGGCTTAGATACTTCTAAGCCTTTATTAGTAACACTAACCGATTTTTGTGTTGTAACATCCAAACTTACTTTACTTTCATCTTTTAAATACTTATATGGCTGAACATGAAATTTAATTGTTGCTTTTTTCATTGTTAACAATTTTTCATAATCAACATTATCATATATACTTGCTAGATACACTTTATCTGGCTCGTCACTTATGATAAGTTCTCCTTCTCCTGTGAAATACTTTATTACTTCGTCAATATCAAAGTTTCTAGTCAAACCAATACCTATATTTTTTGTATAACTTTCATAGCCCACTTTCTCAATAATATCTCCATCTCTACCATCAATTTCAATTTTATTTACTTTCATTTTTGGTTTTGTAATTGGTGGTGTTTCAGTAATTATAAGACCTTCTATTTCTTTACTTGATTTGTTTTTCCATATAATCTCTGCCATTATCCATACACCACCTTTTCAACTTTATCTACTACTAATTCCCCAAATAAATCCTCGGATATTCTTATTGTCATACCACTTAATGCTTGTTGAAAAGCAGTTACTAAATTATCTTTAGAATATGAATTGTTGTTAAAATCTAAACTATCTACATTAGCATTCATTCCTACATTAAAGTCAGTTGGAATTGAGTCTTCCATCATATCAGAAACACTATTCATTTCTTGTGTAAAACCTTCCCCTAAACCAAGAGCTAAATTAGAACCTATCTCATCTCTAAATACCCTTGATGGAGAATGAATACCAAAGAATGATTTAATTCCATTTAATATGCTTTCTCCAAATCCTTTGATTTTATTTAATACCCAATCCTTGGCATTGCTGATACCATTCCATAGTCCAGTTATAAGATTTTTACCTACATCAGCCATTGACCCAATACCACTCTTAAAAGCCTGTACTAATCCAGATATTATTTGTGGTACTGCTTTCACAATTTCTACAATAATTGTTGGTAAGTTCTCTATTAATGCAACAAATAACTGAACACCAGCCATTATGATTTTATCTATATTTCCAATTACAGCATTAACTATTCCTGATATTATTTTTGGAATAGCATTCACAATAGTTGTAATAATTTGTGGCAATGCTTGAATTAAAGAAATAAGCAAATCTATACCTGCTTGAATAATTAATGGTATCGCATCAATTAAAGCAGTAATTAAGCCATCAATTATTTGTGGTATTGCCTCTACTATTGAAGTTATAATTTCTGGCAATGCTGCAATTAAAGATGTAAGTAATTCTATTCCAGTTTGAATTATTTCTGGAATTGAATTTAATAAGAAAGTAACTATTCCATTTATTATTCCAGGAAGTGCTGCTATTAAAATTGGCAATGCAGTAATCAATCCTTGTGCTAATCCCATTATTAATTGAAGTGCTGCATCAAGTAACATTGGCAGATTTTCAATCAACCCATTAACAATCGTAATAATTGCTTGTACTGCAGATGGAATTAATGTTGGTAGTAATTCTCCTATTCCTTCTATTAATGAAGTAAAGATAACTACAATTGCCTCCATCAAAAGAGGTAGGTTTTCCACTAATGTTTCAATTATTGTGGTTAATGCTGTAACCACTGTCGGAATAAGTTCAGGGATTAATTGTAGGATGGTTTCAAGTAAGCTTGAAAATAATCCAGTTACTGCCTCAACAAGTATTGGTAATAGTTGTGCTATTGCACTTAAAAGAGAATCAACAACCGTTGGAAGTGCTGCTACTATTTGTTGTAGAACTGGTACAATATTATCAATTACTGTCTTTATTGAATCAGCCATATTTTGACATAAAACTTTCATATCTGCATCTGCATTACCAAATCCAGTTATTAAGTTTTCAAAAGCACCCTTCATTGCATTTAATGATCCTGATATAGTCTTTTCTGCCTCTGCCGCTGTTGTTCCTGTTATTCCCATTTCAGTTTGAATAACATGAATTGCACTATAAACATCATTTA
>CAZQOT010000048.1:0-8342 GCA_964595115.1 uncultured Muribaculaceae bacterium
GTCAAAACAGCAGTTATTATAAGTTTAAACTGTCCGAATTATTGACATAGTACCAGATTAATAACTTCATTGATAGAATTCTACCAAAATTATTATTAAGTTTAATATTTTTCCTTAAACATGAATTCTTTTTCACATTATTAGTCTTCGCTCTTTTTTTGATGTAGAGAAAAAACTATTTTACAGAATTTTAATTTATTTGTGTTGATAAATTGGTTTAAACAGCTGAGATTATGATTTACACTTAAGATCTTTCATAGCTGAGTTATACCCTTAAAAAGTAATTTTAGTATATTGTATTTCTTTTTAAAAATTGTGAAGAAATAAAATAAGCTTATTAATCAATTAATCAACAAGCTTATAATCAAGCGATTTATAATATTAATTTAATTATTATAAGCTTACACCATTTGATTTGATTACTTCTTTATACCATTCAAAAGAATCTTTTTTAAGTCTTTGACCGGTACCTTTCCCTAAGTCATCATAATCAACATAAACAAAGCCATAACGTTTACTCATTTCACTTGACGTACAACTTACAATATCAATTGGAGCCCAAGGATATATCCCAAGTAACTTGACACCATCAGTAATTGCTTCTTGACATTGTTTAAAATGCTCTTGAAAATATTCAATACGGTATTGATCATGAATCTTACCATAAACGTTTGGTTTTTCGTCAAAGCCTGATCCAATTTCAGTAATTAAGATCGGTAATTTATATTTATCATAATAATTATTTAAGGCAATTCTTAACCCAACTGGATCATTAGTCCAACCCCATGAGTTGGTCTTAATGTATGGATTTCGCATTTTTAATTGAGCATCATCCATCGTTGAGGAAACAACACCAGCTCCATAATAGGAGAATGTTAAAAAATCACAAGTATTCTCTTTTAAAAGTTCTAAGTCGTCCTTAACTATTACAAATGGTTTAATATTATTATCCTTAAGGTAACGTGGGAAATAGCTTGGATATTCTCCAAGATGTAAAACATCTAAAAACATATATTGAAGTTGATTTCTTTTTAAATTAGCTAAGACATCTTCAGGATTACTAGTGGCTGGGTATGTTATCCCATGAACTACCATACTACCAACTTGCATATCTGCGTTAACTTCTCTTACTGTCTTTTTAATAAAAGCACTTGCTAACATTTGATGATGAACTCCTTGGAAAGTCGCAGATTTAAAATCATCAAAATAATCAAATGGAATTGATAAGGCATTATAGCCTTCTCCAAATACTGTATTAATTTGGTTGAATCCAATCCAATATTCTACTTTATCTTTATACCTTTCAATAACTGTTTTTGAGAATTTATTAAAACAATCTAAAACTCTACGATCGGCCCAACCACCATATTTTAAAGATAAGGCAAGAGGCATTTCATAATGAGTAATCGTAACTAGTGGCTTTAAGCCAAGTCTATTCATTTCATCAAGTAAATCATCATAAAACTGAAGACCTAATTCATTTGGTTCTTCTTCTTCACCATTTGGGAAAATACGAGTCCATGCAATAGAAATCCGTAAAGAGTTCATACCCATTTCTTTAAAATATTGCAAGTCTTCTTTATATGTATGATAGAAATTAATTCCTTTTCTTTTTGGATAATGGTATTTTTCTGTATCATGCATTCTAAACTTAATATTTTCAAGAGTAAACTCATCGTTTTTAGTATGAGATTTTAATCTATCAATTTCTGTATTATAAATATGAATATCTGCAATACTCATTCCTTTGCCATCTTCATCCCAAGCACCTTCACATTGATTAGCAGCTAACGCCCCACCCCAGAAAAAATTTTCAGGGAATTGTTTAAGCTTTTCTGACATTTATCCTCCTTTATTTTTTAACAATAATTTTATTTGATGGTAAAACCCATCCTCATAACTTAATCCACAAATATTATTAGCAGCATTTTTAACTTCTACTGCACCATTTTCTACCGCATAAGAATTCTTAAATATCTCAAACATAGAAATATCATTTCTGCCATTCCCAAAAACTACAACATCTTTTAATGATATTTTATTTTTATCACAATACCATTTCCCGACTTCACCTTTAGTAGCCTCTTTTGAGGTCACTTCTATATTTCTAGTAAGTGCACTTACAACAGAACATCCTTCAATTTCATTTAATTCTAATTTACATCTTTTTAAAAGGTTAAGGTCTGCCTCCATTGCTTCGCATTTAATAATCCTTTTAGTTTTTAATTCTTCAATACTATTTAAAACTATCATATTTTGATAATAACTAGCGTCAAAATCTTTCTTAATTTCTAAGACCATAGCTTTTCTAAATGACTCTTTCACACTTTCAAGATCTAAAGTGTAGATTTCATTTAAACTATAATAAATCGTTGAAATATTGTTCTGTATAAATACTGTCGCAACCTCATCAATTTGTGCTTCACTTAAATAATTTATATTAGAAATACTACCATCAGCTTCTAAGAAACAACCCCCATTAAATAATATTGAATCACATTTAAAGCCAAGTTGATCATAAACAGAAGAAACATGATTTAAACTTCTGCCAGTCGCAAAAACAACTCTAATATCATTTTCTAGTAAGAGATTAATTGCTCTTTTATTATTTGCACTTAACTTATGATTATGAACAATAGTACCATCTAAATCAGTGATAACACATTTCATCTTTATTCTCCAAACTCTTGAAAAAGTCCGTCACTATAAGCGACGGACTTTATAATTAATCTAAAATTTCGCCGTTTGATTCAACTACTCTTTTATACCAGGTGTAACTATCTTTTAAAATTCTATCTCCTGTCCCATTATGATTATTATCATAATCTACGTAAATAAAGCCATATCGTTTTTCCATCTCACTTGATGAGCAACTGACAATATCAATTGGCCCCCAAGGATAAAATCCGATAACATCTACCCCATCATGGACAGCTTCTTTAACTTGCTTAATATACTCTTTTAAGCAATTGATACGGTAAGGATCATGAACTTTTCCATCTTCGGTAAGTTTTTCATAAAATCCCATACCAACTTCTGCCACGATAATAGGCATTTGGTAGCGATCATAATATAAGTTTAAGCCATATCTTAAGCCTTCAGGATCAATACTCCAACCCCACTCATTGACAACACTACTAAATTTGTTACGAACTTTAACTTTATCGTTATCAATGAGAGTAGTTCCGTAAAATGAGAAACTTACAAAATCAACAGTATTCTTTAAATCTTCAATATCTTGATTTGTAATCTCAATATTGAAATTATTATCTTCATAGAAGCGATACATATATGTAGGAATTTTTCCTCTAGTTTCAACATCAGTGAAATAAAACTGAAGTTGGTTATTTTTTAGAGCGATCATTTCATTTTCAGAACTTGGAAGGTCTGCATATGCATTATGATAAGATACCATGACCCCTAATTGGAAATCTGGATTAATACCTTTCGCAATTTTAATTGCCCTGCCACATGCCACAAGCTCGTTATGTAGCCCTTGATATTTAGCCTCTTCAAGATTATCAACTCTATCACTAGGAATTCCTAAATGGTTAAAGCTTTCAACATCAACTAAGTTAATTTGGTTCACTAAGATCCAGTATTTAATCTTATTATTAAATCTTTCAAAGAGCGTAGTACAATAATTAACAAACATATCAATTGTTTTACGATTATACCAACCATTATATTCAGTAGCGATGTTTAAGGGCATTTCATAATGTGAAATAGTAATTAATGGTTCAATACCATGCTTTAACATTTCATCAATTACATTATCATAAAACTTTAAACCCTCTTCATTTGGCTTTTCATCATCACCGTTTGGATAAATCCTCGCCCAGTTAATTGATGTTCTTAAAGAATTTATTCCCATACCAGCTAACAAGGCAATATCTTCTTTATAGTTATGGTAGAAGTCAATACCATATCTTTTCGGGAAGTATTTGTCTTTACTAGTTAATAACTCCTCAACTTCCTTCATGCTTAATTCATTATTAGTTCTTTCTTCAGGAGGTAGATTACCTTTAAATTCATTAATATCGGCAACACATAATCCTTTGCCTCCTTCGAGATAAGCTCCTTCCCATTGATTAGCGGCTGTCGCTCCTCCCCACATAAATTTTTCAGGAAATTTTTTTTTGTTTGTCTTCATTTAATTCCTCCTGTTTCTTAATACCAATTTATTCGGTAACGCCAGTTTCTTTGGCGACCATATCTCTTTCTACTACCTTATAAAATGGATAGTAGATTAAACCCTGAATAATCATATTAACGACAACTAAGACCGGGCCTTGCCAACTGTTGGTACTTAAGGCAGCTCCAATAATGGCTGGGAAATTCCATACAGCAGCTTCAGGATTAATCATCCCTGGGACTAGTGTTGTCGCAAAGGCTGCCCAAGTAGTAAAGACCGTCACAACTTGTCCGATTAGAGCTGGAATAATTAAAACAGGATTCAACACTATTGGTAGTCCAAATAAGATTGGTTCATTAATATTGAAAAGTCCAGCAGGTAAAGCTAATCTCCCTAAATCGCGATGTGTTTTACTCTTAGATTTTAACATAATCAGATTTAACATTAGAGTTCCACATTGTCCACCAATAAATACAAATGTAAAATAAAATGGTTTAGTAAAAATATGTGGAACAGCAGCACCTATTAAGCCAGCTTCCATATTAGCTACGTGCATAATAGTCCATGCTGGTGTCAATATTGATGCAAGAATAGAAGGATGTAGACCTGCAAACCACATTAAAGTAGCTAATACAGCATATAATAGTGCAGTAACAATAGAGTCACCTGCTGCTGTAATAAGCGGTGTCAAGACACTTGCTAAAATTCCATTAACATCGAATCCAATGACATAAACTAAAACAATAACAAAAATAGTTTGTAAAGCTACCGGGATCAAAGCAGTAAATCCACCAGCAACATTAGCTGGAACTTCTTTAGGTAACTTAATAACGATATTTTTATCAATACAAAACTTCATTGCTTCTACACTAAAGACTGCTGCAATGATTGCAGTAAACATTCCAGTAGCACCAAGGTATCCCCCAGAGATTCCACCGGCCATCATAAAGAATACAAATGTTGCTGAAAGACCGCCAACTAATTTGTTTAAATTATATCTTTCTGATAAATAATAGCCAATACCAAAAGATACATAAACAGAAATAATACTTACTGTAAGTTGGAACGGAATAAATAAAATATCTTTGATTTCCGGATTTGCAGCTAGAAAATCAACATAAGCTTTTGGGAATGGGAATGTTGCCACTAATAAGAACATAGATCCAATAATAGTCAATCCCATCGTAGCGATTAAAGCATCGCGAATAGCTCCAATATAGCGATTACCCGCCATTTTGGTCATAATTGGCATTAGATATTTCCCAAGTTTATCTGCCAAAGTTTCCATAAAACTCATAATTTCTCCTTTCCTTTATAAATATATGTGTTTTACTTTTCATCCAAGATATTGATGATATGTTTAATGACCTTTTCACCATTCATTGTTCCATAATCCATCATATCCACTACTTCCACAATTGCATCCGGACATTGAGCTCTAACTTCGTCCGCTACAAATCTAACTTGTGGGGCTAAAAGAATAACATCGGCATTCATTCCCTCTTCGCCTGCTCTATTAACTCCATGAGCTGAAATTTCACATTCAAAGTTAATTTTTTTAGCATATTCTTCCATTTTACTTAATAAGATGCCCGTCGACATGCCTCCAGAACATAATAAAATTATTCTTTTCATTTTGAGTTTACCCCTTTTTCACTTTGCATTAACCATAAACTGATAATTTCTTCAGCTAAATCTAAGGTGGTCATAGAATTCATTAGATGATCTTGTGAATGTGTCATAAGTAAGCTAATATTGAAATCTTGCCCTCTCGCTTCTAGCGTCAATAATTTGGTTTGCTCAAGATGGGCCAAATTAATTGCATCTTTAGCTTCTTCAAGTTTTGATTTTGCAGATTCAAATTTCCCTTCACGTGATGCTCTTATAGCCTCCATGGCTAGACTTTTAGCATTACCACTATTCATTATGATTTGCATAATCGAATACTCCAGCTCATTATTAACCATCAAACCCTCCTTTCTTTATAGTTGTATATATACACTCTATTAACATCTCAAATTTATCAGTATTAATTTGCTTTGTCAAACCTCATAAAATACATAAAAGATACACATTTTCTATGTTGTATCTAATCATCAATTTTTATTAAGTTTGTTCCAAGAGGAATATATATACTATTTCAAATTCAATATATACACTTTTAAGATTAATAGAAAATGTGTATCAAAGCACCTGGAATAAAGTCTTTTTTAATATACAATGTTTTTTTATTAATTATTTGATATATTCAATTATCGAAAATAATTTAGAAAATTATATTTTAAACTTCTTAATAATGAGTATGATATTACTTAACTCATCATCTGTAATATTAATATTATATTCACTTTCCAAATTACTCACTCTTTTTGCAATCATGCGATAAAGTAAAATATTCTTAGAAATTATTTCGTCTTTGTTTTTACTAAGTGGAATCAACTTCCCACTTTTGAGACGATCTATTAAACAAGCTATATGAACTACTAAGCCAATTTTTTGTTCTGTTTCTAAAGTACTCCTTAAATCTTGTTCTAGTCCTGTTAAAAAATTATTTATACTTACCTTCACAAGATTCATATCGACATTTTTTAAATCTTCTTCTAAATGTTCAAATACTGTATCAATATTGTTAATTAGATTAATCTTATTTTGTGATTCTATATCTAATAAAGCTTTTAATTCTTTATTACTTGGTGTAAAGACGCTTTCAAAAGGAATGAAAGGTATTCCATATATATTAGGGTTAAAGGTACCAATAATGCATAATATAATCTTTTCTTTACTAATAGAATTTAATTCTTGTAAAAATGTATTTTGATCAGTTAATTGTACTGGAATTATCTCCACATCGTCTAAAATGTAATTATTTTCAATATACGATTTTACTTGAAGTGCACCGCCTTTTCCAGTCATACAAAAACTAATAATTGCCTTTGGTTTATTGTCTTCTTCAAAGTTAATCGATAAATCTCTAAATCTAAATCTATCAGATAATTCATCATAAGCTTCTTCCACATCATTAGAAAGAAAAACCTTTCTACTAGCGTCCATCAACATTAAAGTTATTGGTAGTTCTATCATTTTAATCATAATTCCTGTTTCAATCGAAATCATATTAAAAATATCTTTTAATGAACCCATATCATAAAATAATAAAATACCCTTTTCGTGTGGTGTATTAATAATTGCTTGTTTAATATCTTCATATGCGTCTAAAGGTTTAGTATTTAAAGACAAATCATAATAATAAACAGTAATATCGTTTAGTATCATAAGAGTTTCAGCAGTTGCCTTAGCAATTCCTACCCCATGCATCGCTACAAATAAAGATGGATGCATGTTCTCGTCTTTTTTAGAATTGTTATCACACAAAAACATAGCAATAATAACAACTTCATCAATTGGAAGCTCTATATTATACGAATCAGATATCTTATCACAAAAAGCCATTGCTAAAGTATATTCTTCTTTATTTTGTTCGATGAAGTCCATCATCTTTTCAACTTTAATTGGCTTAGCAGAAACCCTACCTTCAATTAAAGCTTGGATATGAAGGCAAAGTCCCCAATGAATTGAGGTCGCAAAATATCTATTCAAACGAGCGCTTGCATTATTTAATAAATCTTCAACTAAGTTAATTATTTCTGAATCAACTATTTGCGCTAATTGTTCTCGATTAATTGGAGTACTAATTAAATTTTGTTTGTATTTATCTATCTCTGTCTCGATACCTGCATTAACAATTGTATTAATTTCTGATAAAGAAAAACCTCTTTGGCTTAATTCGTTTCTCTTATTATTAATCCAATCATAAATAGTTTCATCTTTTTTTTGTTTAGTATCTAAAATTGAAAGATTGTCAGAATTAAAGACATATTCTGATTCACCTTGAATAATTTCATCAATATCCATAATCATATTTTTATAATTTAATAAACCAGATCGAACATTATTAGAAAAATCAGTAATTAAAACTTTAATCTCTAAATCATTCTCATCTAGTTCACGCGAATAAGCACTAGCACAAGCTTGTTTGATGTCATGAAGTAAGACCTTTATATTATTACAGGGATAAAGAAGCAAAGCTATTAAAGCTTCGGAATTAACACGAATACTTCGCTTACTTTCACTAGCTTCATTAAAGAAGAAACGTTCAATAAACTCAAACCTTTCATTAAGACCTCTCTCTTTAAGCTCAGGAAGCGTA
>CAZQOT010000049.1:0-4790 GCA_964595115.1 uncultured Muribaculaceae bacterium
TATCGGAATTAAGGCCTGTGAATGAAGCAGGTAACGAATCCAGTGAAGCAGAAAGCCTAGTTCATGATGACTAGGATGTAAAAAATTTACTTTTTACTTTTGTTATACGAGATATTAATTATATTTTTGGTTGTAATAGTTTCCTTGTTGTATTATAATTATAATATAAGTATGATGTGGAGGCTATATATGAAACAACGCATTTTAACTGCAATAATTATATCAATTATTTTTATACCCATTTTAATTGTGGGAGGTGTTGTTTTCAACCTTTTCATTTTGTTCCTAGGAATAATTGGTCTTAAAGAAATGTTAGATATAAAAGAAAGTAAAGAACATTTACCAATTATGATGAAATTAGTTACTTTTGGTGGATTTATTTTCTTTGTTGCTAATACTATAACCAGAGGAGATGCTACTTATTTAATAGATTGCCGTAGTATTGCTTTGATTATGTTTGTATTAATGATGCCTATTATTATATATCATGATAATCGTGTTTATAATATTAATAATGCTTTATTTTTAGTAGGTACTATTCTTTTTTTAGGAACAGCTTTTAATTTATTTATTATGTTAAGAGAATATAGCTTAATGCATGTTATATACCTTTTAAGTATTACAATGATGACTGATATCTATGCTTTTATTGGTGGTTCTCTCATTGGTAAACATAAATTACTAGAAAATGTATCGCCTAAAAAAACTTGGGAAGGTTTTATCGTCGGGACATTTTTAGGTGTTTTAGTAGCATGTACTATTTATTATATGACGATAGATAATGGAATTAATATTTTTTATTTAATTGTTGGAACTACCTTATTATCATTAATAGCTCAATTTGGTGATTTAATATTTAGCTCGATAAAGAGATTATATAATAAAAAAGATTTTTCAGGCCTTATGCCAGGGCACGGTGGGGTTTTAGATAGGCTAGATAGTTTTATCTTTGCCTTACTCGCTTACACTTTATTTATGAGCATTTTGTAGAAAGGGTTAAATTATGACATTAGTATATTTTATTTTAATATTAGGAGTTATTATTTTTGTTCATGAATTAGGACATTATATCTTTGCTAAAAAGGCAGGTATATATGTACATGAATTTGCACTTGGAATGGGACCTAAAATATATAGTTTTAAGCGTAAAAATGATGAAACACTTTATTCAATACGTTTAATTCCAATTGGAGGTATGACTCAATTAGCAGGAGAAGAAATTGAAGTTGATGAAGATATTCCGTCTGATAAACGTTTACAGTCAAAGACATGGCTAGAGCGCTTTTTAACTATTATTGCCGGATGTATTTTTAATTTTATACTAGCTTTATTATTTCTTTTCTTAATAGGTTTAATATATGGTGCTCCTGAGCAAAAACCTTATATTGGTCAAGTGTTTGATGATTATCCAGCCAAAGAAGCAGGCTTTGAAGCAGGAGATTTGATCTTAAAAATTAATGGAAAATCAGTGAAAACAGCTGAAGATGTGTTAATGAAATTTTATCTTGATGGTAATGGCCAAGAATTAACGTTTGAAATTAAGAAAATCAGTGGTAAAATTGAAACATATAAAGTAACACCTAAAAAAGAAATAGTGGATAAAGAGACAGAATATAAATATGGGATAGCTTTTACTGATAAGATTAATCATGGTTTGGGTACATCTATAAAATTTGCTTTCACTAAATTTGGCTCTATTGTTAAAATGATGGGTCAAGTTGTTATTAATCTTATAACTGGTAATATGGGAATTAATAGATTAGCTGGACCTATAGGTATTTATAATATGGTTGGTGAAGGAGCACAAGCGGGCTTCATAAATATTATATATTTAATAGCAACCCTAAGTATTAACGTTGGTTTTGTCAATTTATTACCATTTCCCGCTTTTGATGGAGGTCGTGTTATATTCTTAATCATTGAAAAAATAAAAGGCTCTAAGGTTAATCCTAAAGTTGAGAATATTATACATGCTATAGGTTTTGTATTGTTAATAATTTTAATGATATTAGTTACTATCCAAGATATAAGTAAGTTAGGATAGGAGTGGTTATATGAAAGGTAAAATAAGAGTTGTAACTTGCTGTGTTCATTTTGATGATATAGTTAATTATGATTTTTTTGAAGAAGATATATTAACTAAAAAGTTAATACAGTATTATCAAGATTATATTTTTAATCTTGATGAATGTGATGAAAATTTAGTATTGATTAAGGATTTGGATGAGGCAATATACAAATACATGGATGATTATCATTTTGCTAAAAGACTCAAAGAAAGACTTGATGTGGATGTTGTAACAAGGGATAATTTTGCATACTTAGATAAGTTAATGGAATACATCATAGCATTCTTTAAAGAATATGATGATGGTAGTGCAGCAATAACCCCTACAAGATGGATATAGGAGATATCATATGAAAAATATTAATGTTATTTTTATGGGAACTCCTGAATTTGGAGTGCCATTACTGAAAGAATTAATTAACATTTATAATGTTGTTTTAGTTGTATGTCAACCAGATGTACCAAATAAGAAAGTATCACCTATCAAACAAGTGGCTTTAGATAATGGGATTCCATTATTTCAACCAGAAGATATTAGGAGTGATTTTCAAGCGATAGTAAATTTACGTGCTGATATCATTATTACATGTGCTTATGGTCAAATTTTACCCCGCCCAGTATTAGAAGCAGCTCGTTTAGGTTGTGTTAATGTTCATGCCTCACTTTTACCAAAATTAAGAGGTGGAGCTCCTATTCATAGAGCAATTATGAATGGTGATGAAGTTACGGGGATTACCATTATGTTTATGATTGAGAGAATGGACGCGGGGCCTATTATTAAACAACGAGAAGTAAAAATATTATCTACTGATAATGTTGGTATTTTACATGATCGTTTAAGTATTGTTGGCTGTGATTTAATGATAGATACATTACCTGATATAATATCTGGAAATATTAATCCTCAAAAGCAAGATGAATCTCAAGCTACATATGCACCAATTATTGAAAGAAAAGATGAACACATTAATTTTGAAAAGTCAAAAAGGGAAATTTATAATAAAGTTAGAGCCTTAAACCCTTTTCCCGGAGCATATTGTGTATTAGAATCTAGAATACTTAAAGTATGGGATATAAGAATAAGTGATGAGGTATTCACCAATAAGTTTGATGGGGAAATAGTACATTTACATGAAGATGGAATTGGTGTAAAAGTAAATAATGGGGAAATAGTATTAACTGAAGTACAGCTAGAAGGCCGTAAGAGAATGAAGACGTCTGATTTCTTAAATGGATTAAAAGACAAGGAATTATTGATAGGTAAGATATTTGATTAGGAAGTGAAGGTATGAAAAAGGGATTTACATTAGTTGAATTGTTAGCAGTAATAGTGATATTAGCTATTATTTTAGCTATCGCTATTCCAGGTATTTCAAATGTGATAGAATCTGCAACAAAAGGGGCCGCTGAGAATAATGCCAAGATGGTATTAAAGGCAGTGGAATACAAGATGATTGAGGATGATACCTTTGATCCAGCAACTATAAATGAAACAAATGTAAAATCACTTTTAAACATAGATGACAGTAACTATGAAAGATTAACAGTAAAGAAAATGAACGAGACTGTTTATGTAACGATAGTAGGAAAAAATAAATGGAAGGATATGACAATATCAGGTACTAAATCAAATACAAGGTTAGATGATACGGTAACTGCTTTTGTAAGAGGGGCCAACGCACCAGTGTTAGCCGAGGGAATGATTCCGGTAAAATGGAATGGAACAAATGGATGGGTAACAACAACAAAAGATGACCCTGAATGGTATGAATATGGAACTACCCTAGAAACAAGAAAATGGGCTAATGCTATTCAAGCAACAAGTGAATCAAGAGAAGGCTATCTTACACCTGAAACCACTGTTGATGTAGAAAATGATGTGTTAGCAATGTGGGTATGGATACCGAGATATGTTTATAAGATAAGCAGTGGTTGGCATGGAGAAGGCTTAGCAGCTGGACAAGCAGGAACCATTGATATTCAGTTTAGTAAAGGTGTAGATGATAGTTGGCATGGGGCTATTGATTTAAGAGAAGGATCCGAAGCATCAAATGCCTCAGAAAATGGAGATAAATATACCAATCATCCAGCCTTCACCTTTGGGGATACAGAACTGACAGGATTTTGGATGGCCAAGTTTGAGGCAAGTAGCAGCACGCCAACTGCAGAAAGTGGTGGAGGGAATGTTACTAACTTGAAAGTGAAATCAATACCAAACGTTGCATCTTGGAGAAATATAACAGTAAACAACATCTTTACCGTAACGAGATCTATGGAAACAGATGCTACCTATGGCTGGGGAACCACAGGCAATGGAATAGACACTCATATGATGAAAAATACTGAATGGGGTGCTGTAGCCTATCTATCTAAATCAATCTATGGCAAGAACAATCAGATATGGATAAATCCAAGTGCTAGTTATATAACAGGAAGAGGAGGAACAACTGTTTCAACATCCAGTACTCCTGATGCCGCAGGAAGTAATTCAAACACTCTATATGGATATGATGGAAAATCATGTTCAAGTAAAACAGGATATGTGTGTATGGGAGCAACCCATGCAACATATGGAACAGCATCATCAACCACCGGTAATATATATGGCATATATGATATGTCTGGTGCTGGAGTTGAATACACAGCATCTTATGTTAATAATGGTCATACTAACTTAGATAATGGATCCAATATATTAAATGCAAATGGAAAGTACAAGAAT
>CAZQOT010000049.1:4800-7707 GCA_964595115.1 uncultured Muribaculaceae bacterium
ATGTATATGCTGTAGGAGCAACTGACGATGAATCAAACAACTATGCTTTAACCATCTTTTCTAAAGGAGATGCTATCTGGGAAACCAGCAGTACGGGTTCTGGAATAGGCTGGTATAATGATTTATCATATATGACATGGAACGATTACCCGTGGTTCATACTTGGTGGCAGTCTTTTTGATCAATCCGGTGCGGGCGCCTTCTTTTTCTTCCGCTTCGATGGCGGGGTGCTTATCGGCAACGGGTTCCGTGCTGTAGTATTAGTAGAAGAAGGATTATAATAATAAAAGAGAAAAATTTAAAGAACTTTGGAAAAATAAATATACAAAACCGTTATTATTTTTTGGTTTTTATATTATTTTCTTTGCGTTCATTTTTTCTTTACCAACTAATAATTCAAACAATAATAATGAGGAAGTAAAGGATGTTTTAGCTAATATCAACAATAATTATGAATATTTATATAGCATAACTAATATAAATGGACAAGTTATTAGAATAGAAGGAAAGAAATATAACAATAAAAAGCTTTTTACTAAAAAAATAAATGATGTAGTTGAAAGTGAATTTTATGTATTCTATGATAGCATTAAGACAAAAACCGATGAGGGGTGGGCGGACATTGATGATTTAACATTAGTTGATACAGCCTTTGATGAGCAATGGCTCGATATAAACTATTTAAAAAACATTATTAGTGATGCTGAATTAATGAAAACAGAACCTAATTTTGATGGTAGCACTAGTGACGTGTATAAATTTGCTGATATTGATATAGAAGTTATAGGTGATAGAGGTGTTTTAAAAAGAATTAATATTGAACTTTCACCCTACAATATATTATTACAGTATCGAAATATTAATGGTGTTAAAGACTTTGTGGTGGAAGAGTAATTTCACTCTTTTTAAATTAGGAGAGATAGAATGAGAGACATTTATAGTTTAGATATGCAAGAAATGAAAGATTACTTTTTAAGTATTGGTGAAAAACCATTTAAAGCAAACCAGATCTTTGATTGGTTATATAAAAAAAGAGTATCCTCATTTGATAAAATGACTAATTTAAGTAAAAATCTTATCGAAATTTTAAAACAATCTTTTTTCTTTGGTGATTTAGTTATACTAAAAAAGCAAGAAGGTAAGGATGTATGTAAATATTTATTTAAATTAGATGATGAGGAAAAGATAGAAGCTGTTATTATGTTTCATGACTATGGTCTTAGCTTGTGTATTTCAACTCAAGTAGGCTGTAATATGAATTGTGCCTTTTGTGAAAGTGGAAGGCTTAAGAAAATTCGTAATTTGGAATCCGGTGAAATGGTATCGCAAGTGTTAAAAATAGAGGCAGATATTAAAAAACGTATATCTCATGTTGTTTTGATGGGCATTGGTGAACCCTTTGATAATTATGCTGAAGTTATGAAATTTATTAGAATTATTAATGATAATAAAGGGATAGATATAGGTGCGAGACATATTACTATTTCAACGTGTGGAATTATTCCTAAAATAGAAGTTTTATCAGATGAAAAATTACAAGTTAACTTAGCTGTTAGTCTTCATGCTCCTAATGACGAGTTGCGTAATAAATTAATGTCAATTAATAAAGTATATAGTATTAAACCATTAATAAATGCCATTAAAAATTATATTAAAAAAACTAATAGGCGCGTAACATTTGAATATATAATGTTAGAAGGTATTAATGATGATGAAAAATATGCTGAAGAATTATCTTTGCTATTAAAAGGTATTAATTGTTATGTTAATTTAATACCATATAATGAAACGAGTAATTTACAATTTAAGAAAAGTAATAATGAAAATATAATGAAATTTTATGATATACTTAAGAAGAAAAAGATTAATGTGACAGTGAGAAGAGAATTTGGTAGTGAGGTAGACGCTGCTTGTGGACAACTTAGAGCTACCAATTAGAAAGTGGTGAAGGATATGCAAACATATTATTTAACTGATGCAGGTAAAGTAAGAGAGCATAATGAAGATAATGTCATTATTGTAAAAAATGATAAAAACGAATATTTTATGGCTGTAGCTGACGGTATGGGGGGACATAGAGCTGGTGAGATTGCATCAACTTTAACAGTCGAATATTTAAGTGAAGCTTTTTTAGGTATGGATACGATTGGTGATAAAGCCAAAGCTGTCAATTGGATGAGAGATAGTGTTAATCATATTAATAATAAAATATTTGAATATACTGAACAAAATCCTGATAGTAAAGGGATGGGGACAACAGTAGTTATGGCAATATTGACAAACGAATATTTGTTGTTTGGCAATATTGGTGATAGTTCTGGTTTTGTACTGAAAGAAGGTAAATTATATAAAGTAACGAAAGATCACACTTTAGTTAACTTATTAGTATCAACTGGAGAATTAACAAATGAAGAAGCTAAAATGCATCCTAAAAAAAATGTTTTAATGAGAGCTTTAGGAGCTAATAATCCAATAGAAATAGATATATTTGATGTTGTTGATATGAACTTTAATGTTATTTTGCTATGTAGTGATGGACTTACAAATATGTTAAGTGAAGATCAAATATTGAAAGTTTTAGAAACTAAGGAATTATCAATTGAAGAAAAAATAATGCGTTTGGTTAAAAAAAGCAATAATCGTGGGGGGACGGATAATATATCAATTGCTTATCTAGTGAAAGAGAGCGGTGAATAAATATGATTGTAAAGGGGCAAAAAATTAATGGTCGCTACGAAATTGTTAAAATATTAGGCGAGGGTGGTATGGCTAATGTTTATTTAGCTGAAGATACTATCTTAGGTCGTAAAGTAGCGGTTAAAGTTTTAAGAGGTGATTTGGCTAGCGATGAAAAATTTGTTAGACGTTTTCAACGTGAGGCTTTAGCAGCTTCTTCCCTTAATCATC
>CAZQOT010000049.1:7717-8250 GCA_964595115.1 uncultured Muribaculaceae bacterium
TTGTCAGCATCTAGTCTTTCTCATCCAAATATAGTTGAGATGTATGATGTAGGTGAAGATGATGGCGATTTTTATATTGTCATGGAATATATTGAAGGACGTAATTTAAAACAGTTAGTTAAAAAAAGAGGGTCTCTTACAGCACCTGAAGTGATTGATATTATGTTACAATTAACAGATGGTTTAGCTCATGCTCATGATGCGTATATAATTCATAGGGACATCAAACCACAAAATATATTAATATTAGATAGTGGTTTGGTAAAAATAACTGATTTTGGTATTGCCATGGCCCTTAATAGTTCTCAATTAACTCAAACTAATTCAGTAATGGGTTCCGTTCATTATTTGCCACCAGAACAAGCATCGGGTAAGGGTTGTACAATCAAAAGCGATATTTATTCATTAGGAATTTTGATGTATGAATTATTGTCAGGGAAATTACCTTTCAAAGGAGAAAATGCAGTTGAAATAGCTCTAAAGCATATGAAAGATCCACTTCCTTCGCTTCATCGAGACCTGGATAATATTCC
>CAZQOT010000050.1:0-7260 GCA_964595115.1 uncultured Muribaculaceae bacterium
TTTACAACAAGACCAGATACTATTTATGGCGTTACTTTTATGGCCATTTCACCAGAACATCCTATTATTGAAACATTAAAAAACAACATCAAAAACTATGATGAAGTTAAAAATTATCAGATTGAATCTTCAAAAAAATCTGAATTTGAAAGAATTGAATTATCTAAAGGGAAAACAGGCGTTAAATTAGAAGGTGTTCATGTCGTTAATCCTCTTAATAATTCTAAAATAGAATTATGGGTAGCTGATTATATTATGATGGGCTATGGAACGGGTGCTATTATGGCTGTTCCAGCTCATGATGATAGGGATTATGATTTTGCTAAAAAATTTAATATTCCAATTATACCGGTTATTGAACAGATCACAGGTAAAAAAGCTCTTAATGAATCATTCAAAAGAAGCATAGTAGCATTAGTTTATGATCCTAAGAAAGACAAATATTTAACCCTTAATTGGAAAGATAAAGGTGGGAGATTATTAATTGGTGGTACTATTAAGGAAGATGAAGATTTTATTGAATGCGCAAAGAGGGAAATTGCTGAAGAAACTGATTATGTTGATTTGAAATATGTAGGTTCTTCATCTCCGATTAATCACCATTATTATGCTTATAATAAGAAAAAATATTTTGAAATAGAAGCTACTGGCGTTTATTTTGAATTATCAAGTGATAAAAAAGAAAGTGGAAATCTTGATGAAGATGAAATGGATTGCTTTGATATTGAATGGGTGTCAAAAGAAGAGGTAATTAAAGAAATTAAAGATGAACTTCACAAAACAGTTTTTGATAATTTGACTAACCCAAGACCTTATATCGGCGATGGCAAAATGATTAATTCTGACATTCTAAATGGAATTGATAATAAAAAAGAAGCTATTGATAAAATGATTAATTATTTAGAATCTAATGGTATTGGAAAAAGAACAACTAATTATCGCCTTCAAGATTGGGTTTTTTCAAGACAAAGATTTTGGGGTGAACCAATTCCAATGATTTATTGTGAAAAATGTGGATGGGTTTCAGTACCAGAAAAAGATTTACCAGTGTTACTTCCTGATATAGCCCAATATGAACCAACTGACAATGGTGAGAGTCCACTTGCAAACATGCCTGAGTGGTACGCTGTTGCATGTCCAAAATGTGGCGAGCAAGCCCGTAGGGAAACCGATACGATGCCTAACTGGGCTGGGTCTTCTTGGTATTGGTTAAGGTACATGGATCCACATAATGAAAAAGAATTTGTGAGCCAAGAAGCCTTAAAATATTGGGGAATGGTAGATTGGTATAATGGTGGTATGGAACATGCTACAAGGCATTTGCTGTATGCAAGATTTTGGCATCGCTTCTTATATGATATTGGAATAGTGCCAACAAAAGAACCGTTCTTAAAAAGGACCGCTCACGGTATGATTTTAGGGGAGGATGGTTCTAAAATAAGCAAATCTAAAGGTAATGGTATTGATCCAAATGATATTGTAGCTGAATATGGAGCGGATGCTCTAAGAGCGTATGAAATGTTCATTGGAGACTACGAAATGGATACAGCATGGAGTATGAACGGCTTAAAGGGCTGCAAGCGTTTCTTGGACAGATTGTGGAGAATTCAAGATAAAGTTCTTGATGGAAATAATTATTCCCCAGAATTAGAAGTAAGCATTAATAAAACTATTAAAAAGGTTGGCAACGATCTTGAAACCTTGAAATTTAACACAGCTATATCATCTTTAATGACATTGCTAAATGAGTACGAGGAATTAGCACATATTACAAAATCTGATTTAAGAACTTTCTTGTGTTTACTTAATCCAATAGCGCCTCATATAACAGAAGAAATAAATGAAATTATGAAGCTTGGAGACATTATTTGTAATTCAAAATGGCCAACATATGACGAATCTAAAACAGAAGATGATACTTTTGAAATGATTATTCAAGTAAATGGAAAATTACGAGGTCGCGAAATAGTACCAGTAAATATTTTAGAAGAAGAAATGAAGGATATCGCTGTTAAGAATAATAGTGTATCTAAATATTTGGAAGATACTGAAATTGTTAAGATAATTACAGTCCCAAAAAAACTAGTTAATATTGTAGTGAAATAATGGAGTGATTTTATGAAACGGATTATATTATTTTTATGTTGTTTGTTGCTTGTTAGTTGTACTAATTCAAAACAAAATGAACAAATAGAAGAGTATAACCGTTTTTTAATGTCTGCCAAAGAAGACCGAAACGGGAGTAATGATTTACCATTTGATATAAAAGTATATTGTGAACAAGTGCTTGACGATGAAATTACTTATCGAATAATAATTGATAATCCAAAGGAAGAAGTAAAAAAGATTAAGGCTATTGCCACTCATAACTTAAAAACAAAAGATATTTATCCGACAAGTGGAATATTTGAAGAACCGCTAAATCTCATACCAAACAATGTAGATTTAGAAAAAAATAATGCTAAAGGAATTATTCTTATTGGCTATATTGACTACAAAGGTAAGTTAGATGATTTAAAGATTGACATAAATGTTTTTATTGAATATGAAAATAATGCTAATGAGATTAAAAAAATATATTATGAATATCACAAATAGACAATAATTTTTATCTTCATCATATATGATTTCTATAGGTGATTATATGAAAGTGAAAATATTTGATGAGAATCATGAAAAAGATTTAGAGAAATCTATAAACACCTTTCTATCTAATTTAGAAGGTGAAATTATTGATATTAAATATCAAGTAAGTGTTGGTGTTTTTGCTGAAGAACAAATATTTTGTTTTTCAGCATTAATAGTATATAGTGGGACAGTGAAGCCATAAGGCTTTTTTTGTGAATTTTATTGCAGTTTTTTATCCATAATATTATTGGTGATGATGATGGATAAAAAAAGATATAACGATATGATTCAAAAACATATGCCTAAAGAAAATAAATTATATAATATTTTTAAGGCTTTTATTGTTGGTGGTAGTATTGGTGTTTTAGGTCAAGGAATAATTGACATTTTTGTACATCTGCTTAACGTTCCTGAAAAACAAGCTAGTACATATATGATAATAATTCTTATTTTTATAGCTAGTTTATGTACTGCTATAGGCTTCTTTGATACTTTTGTTGGTTGGGCTAGAGCGGGTTTAATAATTCCTATTACAGGGTTTGCTCACGCTATGTCAAGTGCGGCCCTTGAATATCGCAAAGAAGGTTTGGTAATGGGCATTGGTTCCAATATTTTTAAAATAGCAGGTAGTGTTATTTTATATGGCGTTGTAGCAGCTTATGTTTTTGGGATTCTTAGATATGTTTTGTTTGGAGGGTAAGATATGACAATACAATTTAAAAATGTTTATGTGACTGGAGCTAGTACGGTAACAGGGCCTTATGAAGCTAAAGGACCTCTAACCAAGTATTTTGACAAAAGTTATGATGATTTATATATGGGAGCTAAAACATGGGAACAAGCCGAAATGAAAATTTTAGGAGATAGTGTTGATATTCTTCTCAATAAAATAAAGTTATTAAAAAAAGATGTAGATTTATTTATTTCAGGCGATTTATTAAATCAAATAGTAGCATCTAACTATACAGCAACTTATCTTAAATTACCTTTTTTAGGTATCTATAGTGCTTGTGCTAGTGCCGCTGAGGGGATTATCTTAGGATCTGTCTTTTTATCAAATAATCAAATAAAAAACTGTATATGTTCTGTGAGTTCTCATAACACAGCAGCCGAAAAACAATTTCGTTATCCATCTGAATATGGTGCTCCTAAACCAAAACGTACAACTTTTACTTGCACAGGAGCAGGTAGTATCCTTTTATCATCTGAAAAAAATAATATTAAGGTTGAAAGTGGAACCATTGGAACAGCTATCGACTTAGGTATCAAAGATGTTTTTAATATGGGAGCTATCATGGCACCGGCTGCAGCTGATACTATTTATCGGCATTTGACTGATTTGAAAAGGGAACCATTATATTATGATCTTATTCTAACAGGTGATTTAGGTATATATGGGAAAAAGATACTAATTGATTACATGCAAACTCAATATGGAATCGATTTAAGTCATAATTATGATGACTGTGGTGTTATGCTTTATGATCTTGAAAGTCAACCTGTTTTTGCTGGAGCTAGTGGACCAGCCTCAAGTGCTTTGGTTGTTTATTCATATATCTTAAATAAGATGGAAAAAGGCGAAATATCCAAAATATTAATGGTTTCCACAGGGGCTTTGATGTCACCAACAGTTGTTAATCAGAAGATGACCATTCCAGGTATTGCTCATGCTGTAAGCTTGGAGGTGATCGAATGATTTATGTATATGCTTTTCTTTTTGCAGGAATTGTTTGTGTCATAGGCCAAATAATATTAGATAATACCAAGCTAACTAATGGCCATGTAACATCATTATTTGTTGTTATAGGTGCCTTATTAGACGTGTTTGCTATATATGATAAATTTGTTGAATGGTGTGGTGGTGGTGCCATTGTACCTATTACGAGCTTTGGGCATCTTTTAATACATGGAGCTATAGATAAAGCTCAAGATTTTAGTATCTTAGGATTAAGTATGGGTATGTTTGATTTAACAGCTTCCGGTATTATCTCAGCCATTATCATATCATTCTTTTTAGCTTTAATTTTTAAACCAAAACATTAAACGACCTAAGGTCGTTTTTATATGCTATAATTTTTATGGGTGATAATATGAAAGCAATTACGATTAAACAACCATGGGCAACATTAATTATTAACGGTTATAAAAAACATGAGTTTAGAAGTTGGAAAACTAAATATCGCGGGGAATTATTAATACATGCTGGTAAGGGTATTGATAAGAAAGCAATGAATAAGGTAGAATATTTAAATTTAGAATATCCATTAGGAAAAATACTTGGTAAAGTAACACTAAAAGATTGTATTGATATGACTACAAAATTTAAACATCAATTATTTAATGATAACAAATTAATATATGGGGATGTCATTAATCAAAGAGGTTATGCTTGGGAGTTGGATAACCCAATAAAATTTGATAAATATATTGATGCAACTGGCAAATTAAGTTTGTGGAATTATAAAGATTGACAAGCTAAAACATTGAGATATATAATGAGATTAGAAATAGGGAGGTTTTATGGAAAAAGAAACAAGAAATGCAGAAGTTTTGTTAAGTTCGTTAGAAGAAAGAAAAAGGAATTATATTGCCCAAAAAAATATGCTTGATTGTGTCAGAAGAGCATTAAATAATGAAGAAGCGCGAATAAAAAGATTAGAAGAAAGAAATGCCTGCACCATAGAATTGTTTGAAAAGATGAATTTAAATTCAACGCCGGAATTTAGGGAAAAATGTGAGCGAATATATTATAAATATGAACTTGGTAATATTGTTTTTGATATAGATAATTCTATACTTAATAAATTGAGGTATGAAGTAACAAGAGTTAATTGGACTCAAGAAATGATCGAAAGTGAAAAAAATATTGGATTAAACGGAAGAAAAAATATTGATCTTACTTTTATAAAACGTAGTAAAGTTTAATTTTTGTGAATACTAGCGATAGTATTCTTTTTTATGTTATAATAAATGAGTAAATGATAGGAAGATGAATATGGAAGATAAGGTAATAGATTTTAATCAATTAGCATCTAACAAATTAAAAAGAATTTTTGAAGGCGTTGATATGGAAAGATTAGATAAAATGGAAAAAGCCTTCACTGTTTACCGGTACTTGATGAAAAGGACAGATTATGATGAAAAAAAATTAGAAGGTTTAATATCTGGTAAGCATGGTAATGATATAATTCAAGGATGTTATTATTATTTTCTATTAAAAAAAGGGACTTGTGAATCCATTTCATACGTTTATAAATGGTTATTAGAAAAAATAGGTGTCGATGTAAAATTAGTATTATGTGATGATGGAAATCCAAGAACCCATATGCTAAACATTATAGAAGACGAAGAAACAGGTTTATGGTATTTTGTTGATTTAACAAGAGGGATATTATATAGGGATAAAGAATCTTTAGACAATTTTGTATATGGGTATAATCGCAGCATCGAAGTGGGTCAAAAAATGCTTGGAGTTATGCCTGATGATTATTTTTATAATTATATATTTAATAAGGCAACAGATGAAAAAGTAGACAGTTCACTATTAAATGAACAAGGATTATATAATTTGCCACCAATGGCGGCTGAATCTTTTTCTTTCACTTATAGTAGACGTGCTTTATAATTAGTAGGGTGTGATAAAATGGAATACAAAGTAAAAATAAATGAGTTTGAAGGACCACTTGATTTATTATTACACTTAATTAAAGAATCAAATATAGATATATATGATATTCAAATAAGTGAAATAACTGAGCAATATCTTTCTTATATAAAAGCAATGGAAACCCTAAATTTATCTGTTGCTAGTGAATACTTAGTTATGGCAGCGGAACTCCTTGAAATGAAATCAAAGTTGCTATTGCCATCTAACAATAACAATTTAGAAGATGAATATGAAGAAGACCCAAAAGAAAATCTGATTAGAAAATTAATTGATTATAAACATTATAAAGAAATAACTTCTACTTTTAAAGAATTAGAATATGATAGAAGTTTGATATTCACTAAATTACCATCTGATATCAGTGAATATAAAACCTCTAATATTAATCAAGAGACTCATTCAGTATCTTTGTTATTGGATGCGTTCTCTAAATTCTTAGAACGTAACAAATTACATCAACCCCTACATACGAAAGTTACATCAAAAGAAATGTCAATTAGTGATAGAATAAATAGTATTAGAAATATTTTACATACTAAAAAAGAGATAACTTTTGAGGAGTTATTTGAAGTGTATACAAAAGAGTTTTTAGTCGTTACTTTTTTAGCAGTCTTACAAATGGTTAAGGAACAAGAAATTATAATTGATCAAAATAATAGTTTTGATCAAATACAAATAAAATTAAAAGGACGTGCATGATATGGATTTAAAAGCGATATTAGAGGGTTTGCTATATGTTGTTGGTGATGATGGACTTACTTTAGATCAAGTTATGGATATCATGGCACTAGATGAAGAACAAGCTAAAGAATTAATATTTGACTTAAAGAAAGAGTATGAGGATAATAGTAGAGGTATTAGAATAAACTATTTGGGGAACACTTTTAAGTTAACAACAAAAGTTGAACACAAGGAATATTATCAAAAATTAATTGAAAATCCACAAAACAATAATTTGATAATAT
>CAZQOT010000050.1:7270-8220 GCA_964595115.1 uncultured Muribaculaceae bacterium
CAAACAACACAATCATTACACCAGAGCATGGTCAAAACAATAATTTGTCTCAATCAGCCCTTGAAATACTTGCTATTATAGTGTATAATGAGCCTGTAACTAGAGTTCAAGTAGATAGTATTAGAGGTGTTAGTAGTTCACAGATGATAAGAAAATTAGTTGCTAAAGGATTTGTCAAAGAAGTGGGGCGTTCTGATATGCCAGGTAGGCCGATTCTTTATAAAACTACTGATGAATTTTTAGATTATTTTGGATTATCATCGAAAGAGGATCTTCCAAAGTTTGAAGAATTAATGACTGAAGAAATTTTAGATGATACAGATTTATTTTTATCAAGGTATAAAGAAGAATAATCTTCTTTAATATAAGCCAGTATGGCGGAATTGGTAGACGCGTCAGACTCAAAATCTGGTGGTGGTAACATCGTGTCGGTTCAAGTCCGACTACTGGCACCAATAAAAAATAAGAGGAGGAATAAGTTATGAAAAGGATAGCAGGAACAGTTTTAATTGCATTTTCAGTACTTTCATTAGCTGGTTGTGGTAATAATTTTGCGAAATTAGAAACTGAATTAAAGGAAAAAGCAGCAAAATACTATGAAAAGAATATGAAAGACAGATCATTATTTCCAGGGCCTAAAGAAAGAGTACAACAAAAAGTTACATTAAAAGCATTGGAAGTTGATAAGGTCGATATTAAAAATTTCATAGATAAAAAGTGCGACAAAGAAGATTCTTACGCTCTTGTTGTTTATGCAACCGATGAAAAAGGAAAGCAAAAAGGTGATTATACAGTTGAAAACCACTTAACTTGTGGTGATTATAAAACTAAATAATATTTATAATATATTATAAGCAATTATGTATTGCCAAATTAATATATATTTGGTATATTAATATTGCTTATTTTTTTATGGCGATGTAGCTCAGCTGGCTAGAGCGTCCGGTTCA
>CAZQOT010000051.1:0-8064 GCA_964595115.1 uncultured Muribaculaceae bacterium
ATATACGTTTTGATGGCGAAGCTTGTGCTATATCAACTTCAGCTACTTCTATTATTATCAAAACAATGTTAAATAAAAATATTACTGAAGCATTATATATTATTTCCAACTATGAAAATATGATTGATGAGAAAGAATATAATCCAGATGTTTTAGGTGAGGCTGTTGTATATGATGAAATATATAAACAGCCTAATCGTAAAAAGTGTGCCTTGCTACCAGTTAGAGGTTTAAAGAAGGTATTAGAAAGCACAAAAGAATCTTGATGATTCTTTTTTTGTAGACCTATTATTAATTAATATATCGTGTATTAGGGGTTATTATCATAAATAATAATAATAATCAAAATCAAATGATAAAAGCAATGAGCAAGTAAATGTAACTCATTGCTTTTTACCACCCGTTAATATATGCCGTTTGCAAAAAGCGCACATGCATGATATTCTAATATATAGATAACAATATAATAGAGGAGTGCGTGTCAATGAATAAAAAAGGATTTACATTAGTAGAACTATTAGCGGTAATAGTCGTGCTTGCCATTATCTTAGCGATAGCAGTACCAGGAATATCAGGTATTATTAAAAAAACCACAAAAAGTGCTATGGGAAGCAATGCCAAATTGATTTTAAAGGCAGCCGATTATAAAAGAATTAATGACGACAGTTTCGATATAACTAGTATAGATGTTACTAAAGTATCGAGTATATTGAACTTGTCAAACAAAAACTATGAAAGTGTTAAAATAACTATGGAAAATAATTTGCCGGTTATTAGTATTGTTGGCAAAGACAAATGGCAAGGATTAATAGCTTGTGGGACTTTTCATAATATGATGGTGACAGAATCAATTTCTGATTGTTCGCTTGATTTAGTTCCACCAGTCATAACAATTCTAGGTGATAATCCAATTAACTTATCTGTTGGAGAATTATATTTAGATGAGGGTGCAACAGCTGAAGACGATCTTGATGGTGATATAACTCACAATATAGTTGTAACAGGGACAGTTAATTTAAACGCGCCAGGAGTTTATACAATTACATACTCAGTAAGTGATAACGCTGGCAACAGTGCTACGGAAATTAGGACAGTAAATGTTATAGATGATGTAGCGCCGGTAATAACTTTTGAAGCAAATGGTAATGAAGAATGGGCCAAGAATAGAAGCACAACGGTAACAGTAAGTGATGCTGGAGAAGTAAATGATACATCATTAAAATACTTGTGGAATACAAGTTTAATAGAACCTAGTGAAGAAGATTTTCAAACAACATTCACCAATGAAGCAACAATAAATAGTCCAGTAGATGCAACAGGTGGATACTATTTATGGGTAATAGCTAAAGACAATCAAGATAATACAACTATAACAAGAACCAATGTCTTTAATCTTGATAATACTCCACCAATCATAACAATGAATGGTTCTTCTCCCATCACTATTGATCAAGGGGATGAATATACTGATGCTGGTGCCACAGTTAATGATTCTCATAGTGGAACGGGTTCCGTAATAACAACAGGTACCATTAATGTTAATGCTATTGGAACATATTATGTATATTACAATGTTAGTGATAACGCTGGTAATACAGCTGTTGAAGTGATAAGAACGGTCAATGTTGAATCAAACTTTATTGCTAGTGAAGGAGTTAACAAACCTAAATTAGCTCCTAATATGAAAGCCATTAAATGGAATGGTATTACTGAGCAAACGGTTTCCAACCCTGATACTGATACGTCATGGTATGATTATTCAAACAAAGAATGGGCCAACGCCAAAACAGCCGATGGCTCATATTGGGTTTGGATTCCAAGATATGCTTATCAAATAGCAAGTGGGTATAATACCAATACAGCTAGTACAATTAATATTAAATATTTAAAAAATGGTACGGATATAGCTAGTGATGATACAACAGTAGCCATAACACCAACCTATAACGAATCATCTCAAACAAACTTCATCAAACATCCAGCTTTCACTTTTGGATCAACAGAGTTAACAGGAATATGGGTAGCCAAGTTTGAAATGAGTGGAACAACCTCCGCATTAAATTCCCAACCTAATGTAGCGTCCTTAAGAGTTATTGCTTTAGGAAGTATGTTTACAGCGTCAAGAAATATGGAAAAAACAAATAGATATGGATGGGTTCAAGAAAGTGGCACTTTAAATGGTAATGGAACTTTTACTACTAATACCAATAATATTGATACTCATATGATGAAGAATACTGAATGGGGGGCAATAGTTTACTTATCTAAATCAGAATATGGAATAGATAATGAAATATATTCTAATCCAAGTGCTAGTTATATAACAGGAAGAGGGGGGACTCACTTTCACAAACAAGTACCACTGACACCTCTGGTACTCCTTCAGCAACCTTATATGGTTTTGATGGCAGAAATTGTTCAAGTAAGACGGGAAATGTATGTACAGGAAGTATTCATGCAACATATGGAAAAGCATCATCAACAACAGGAAATATATATGGTGTTTATGATATGTGTGGCGGGTCATCTGAATACACAATGTCTAATTATAACAATCTAGCTGGCAGTTCGAAAATAACACCTAGCAATTTAGCTGATAAATATATAGATAGATATCCAACAACTTCTTCAGGATACACATCGACAATGTATGGAGATGTCGTATATGAAACAAGTGGTGGTGCTTATATAGATGGTTCAGGAAGTACGCTGGCTTCTTGGTATGGTGATTTTTCCTCGATGCCTGGCACAAGTTACCCTTGGTTTATACGTGGTGCAAATCATGGTAGTGGTAGTGGCGCTGGTCTTTTCAGTTTCGATCGCGGGGATGGCGGATTGGGTGCCAACAGTTGGCGTGTTGTTGTACTCGTTAAAGCAGGTCTATAATAACATTTTACTAAAAAACTAGATGAGTTCTAGTTTTTAGTAAAAAGATTTTTGTTTCTACATAAAGTTCACTCTCAGTGGATTTTTTTATATTTTTATGATATTATATATATATATATAAAGGGATGATTAAATATATGAGAAAAGGATTCACGTTAGTTGAATTATTGGCAGTTATCGTAGTATTAGCAATTATTCTTGCGATAGCTGTACCAGGAATATCTAACATAATAAAAAATTCCACAATAAGCGCTTTTGAAAGTGATGCAAAGTTTATAATAAGGCAAATTGATTATATAAGAATGGCGGATTCGGAAGTTAGCATTGAAGATATTAATGAGGATACTATTACCGATTATGGTATATCAACTTCTAACTATGCTGATTTACAAGTCGGACTAGTATCTAATGAACCATATGTTATCATTACAGGCCAAGGGAAATGGCCTAATTTAAAAGCATGTGGGACAAAGGATAGTATGGTAGTGTTATCAAAAAGCGATAATAATTATTGTACCAGCATTCCAGTTGATTATATGAAGAACGAGGGAGTCAATAAACCCAAATTAGCTCCAGGTATGATTCCAATTAAATGGGAAAATAATTCTTGGATAACAACAACTGAAAATGATCCAGAATGGTATGATTATAATGTTAATAAGAGATGGGCAAATGCTATAACAAGGGATTGTGAAATAGTAAACGGAGTTCCAACAAATATTGAGACATGTAGTATGTGGGTCTGGATACCAAGATATGCATATCAAATAGCAACATGCTATCACATGAATGGAAGCGACTGCGAAACGCAAACAGGAAAAAATGCTGGAACAATAAACGTAAAGTTTTTAAAAGGTAGTACCAATATAACAAATGATAATAATACCGTAGATACAATACCAACTTATGTTGGAAATAGTCAAACAAATTACATACAACATCCTGGATTTACTTTTGACAATACCCAATTAACGGGTATATGGGTAGCTAAATTTGAACCAAGTGTTGAAGGGACAACTTGTTATACAGATGAAGAGTTCTCAAATGAAAAGAGTACTAATTGTAATTCAACAAATTTATTACCTAAATTTATTCCAAATAAAATTTCATGGAGATATGCTCAGATTGGGACACAATATACAGTTGGAATAAATCTTGAAACTAAAGCGCTATATGGTTGGGGAGAAAGTGGTAGTGACATAGATACTCATATGATGAAGAACATTGAATGGGGAGCAGCTGCATATTTGACACAATCTGAATATGGTAAAAATAGTGAAGTTGCATTAAACGATAATACAAGTTATTATACTGGTGGCGGAACGGGTGATGCTTATATCCCAAACATTAATCAAAGTACAACGGGAAATGTATATGGCATATATGATATGGCTGGTTGTTCATATGAATATACAATGGCAAATTATAACAAAAAAGAAGCTAATTCAGGATTGACACCCAGTGGTGTTGCAGATAAGTATATAGACAGATATACATCTTATAGCGATGCTAAATATGGTGATGCAAAGTATGAAACAAGCTTTTCAGTAGGAACACCTAATTCCTGGTATGGAGATTATTCCCAAATGATGGATGATTCTTACTCTTGGGATCTTAGAGGTGGAGATTATTATGTTGGGGATTACCAAGGAATATTTGGCTTTGGCAGAAGCGGAGGCGGGGCAGGTAGTGATACTACATGGCGAGCAGTTTTACTTGTTGAAACGGGCTTGTAATTAGAACATAAAAAGCATATTAATAATATGTTTTTTAATTGACAATTATTATTATAGAGTATAAAATATAACTGTACTAATACATTTAATACAGTATATAATTAAAATAGGAGGGAAGATATGATTGAAATTACAAATGTTACTAAATGCTTTGATAAGAACCCGGTCTTAGATAATCTTAATTGTAAGATTGAAAAGGGTAGTATCTATGGTTTAGTAGGGGCTAATGGTGCTGGTAAATCAACTTTATTAAGATTAATAATGGGGGTTTATAAGCAAGAAAGTGGGATTATTTTAGTTGATGGTGAAGAATCTTATGATAATCCTAACATCAAAGAAAAAATGGCTTTTGTACCAGATGATTTGTTCTTTTATCAAGGTTATAATTTACATGATATGGCAATATTCTATCAAAATATTTATCAAAACTTTGATATGAAATATTTTGAGGAATTATGTAAACTTTTTAGATTGGATATGAGCAGGAAGGTATCTACTTTCTCAAAAGGAATGAAAAGACAAAGTGCTTTGATATTAGCTATTTCAACTAAAGCTTCATATTTATTTTTTGATGAAACATTCGATGGTTTAGATCCTGTTATCAGGAATTTAGTTAAGAAAATAATATGTGAAAGTGTTGCTAAAAATGATACGACTGTTATTTTAACATCTCACAATTTAAGGGAACTTGAAGATACTTGTGATCATTTAGGTCTTTTGTACAAAGGTGGTATTTTATTTGAAAGTGATGTTGATACATTAAAAACAAAAATGTTTAAAATTCAAATATCACTAGATAAAAATTTTGATGAAAGTGATTTTTCTAAATTAGAAATATTAAGCTTTAAGAAAAAAGGGTCAGTAGCAACTATCATTATTAAGGGAGATAAAGATAAGACTAGAAAATATTTAGAATCTAAAAAACCAAAGATCTTAGATTTTCTTCCATTATCATTAGAAGAAGTATTTATATATGAAATGGAGGTGTTAGGTTATGAATTTGAAAGCGTCATTCTTTAGTTTTAATTATTTAAAAGAAAATATGAAAAAGTCTAAAGGTGTTATGTTTTTGTTCATTTTCATCATTCCTATATTTACTTATTTATTTATGCTTTTACAAAATAATACTTCGGCATGTTCATCAACATTTGGCTGTAATAAGATTTTATTTCCAACCCTCTTAGATTTATCAATACCATCCATCATTCTTATGTACATAGCTCCTTTTGTAATTGCGGTAACATTATTTACTTATTTATTCAAAAAAGATAGTGTTGATTTTATAAATGCTCTACCCCTTAAGAGAAGTACTATCTTTATAACGAATATTATTGGGGGTATTATATACTTTTTGTTAATATTTTTAATTACTTCTTTAATTATGTTTTTAGGTAGTTTATTTTTTGAAAAATTAGTAATACCTAGTGGCATGTATTTTCATTACTTTATAACTTTCTTTATAGCCTATGTTTATGTGTTTTTAGTATCTAGTTTTGCTATTGCATTAACAGGAAGCAGAATGGTTCATGTGGCACTTACGTTAATATTCTTATTCATTCCTGGTTTTATATCTGATTTTTATAGTAGTCGTCTATATGATAATAACGTTAACGATTATAATCATGCAATTTGTGAAACATATGACACGGAATGTTCTCCATATGGAATATATAATAATTTTAAAATTGAAAAATCATATCGTATGACTAATGGTCAGACTTTACCATATAAATATATAAATGCGGTACCTAGAGCACTATTTGATATGTCATCTGTTGAAGTGAATTATCAAAATGAAGTTTCTAGTGTTTATAATTTATCTTCGATTTTAAAGATGTTTATTTTATCCATCGTTTATTTTATATTAGGGCTATATGCATATAATAAAAGAAAAATGGAAATTGCTGAAACAACTTTTAAGAATGAAAATATCCATCAATTGGTTAAATGTTTAACATTATTTCCTGTCTGTTTAGGAACATTGTCACTATTCAGTATAACAAAAGAGCCTATTACACTTTGGATAATGGGGACTATTACAGTAACAATTTACGTTGTGTATGATTTGATTACTCATCGTAACAGTGGTAAATTCACCAAATCAGTTATCTACTTCCTAGGTCTTGTTTTAGCAACCATAATAATATATATGGGATTTAATAAAATAAGTGAATTGGAAGCTAAAAAGGTTATTAAGCAAGATGATGTTGCTAATATAGGATTATCCCTTATTAATTCTTTTGATTATTATCAGAGTAACTATGTAGATTTAAGTATCTTAAAAAAGAAAATCACTGATAAAGAAGTAATGGATTTAATATTTGATAATGCCAACAAGAAGATACCTAATATTGATGGCAAAAGCAAGCAAGTAGCAATTCGTCTAGGGCTTAAGAATGGAATGAATTATTACTTTAACATTCGCCTAACAACAGAAGTTTACGACGAATTATTATCATTAATGAATAAGGATAATAATTATACAAAATCTTTAAAAGATATACCATATGATAAAATATATGGAGTTCAATTAGGTAATGTTTATCAAGATAAAGAGGTAAGTAAGCAAATAATTGAATTGATTAAAGAGGGTTATAAAAATATTAATGCTAGTGATATAATTAATAACACTTATATGGACCCATTTGACGATATTCAATATAGATATAGCTTATTAATTAGTTTATATGTTTATGATGATGGTATCAAAGTGTATAAAATTAATACTATGATTAATCCAAAATTAATAAATTATGTTATACAAATGAAAAATAGACGGTATATTAATGAAGTGAAAAATGCAAAAGTGAATATTAACTACTTAAATATTTCTGTGGAATTTGATTATAACGATGAAGATACATCATCATATTATGAGTTTTTAATTAATAATCAAGGATTAGTATATCGTTATATCAATGATAACATAAGAAGTGATATTGATTTTTCAAAATATGATGAAGATGATATAGGGTATTTTAATGTATACTTTAAATATGAAAATGTTGATTCTTATCAAATATATATTCCCAAAGATGCTAATTATGAAAAGCTACTTGAAAGAGCTAAAACAAGTAATTCGAAGGATGAGTAGTGTATGTTTAGTATTGATTTTCAAAGTAGAATACCAATATATGAACAAATAGTTTCTCAAGTAGAACAATTCATAATTTCGGGCATCATCAAAGAAAATGATCAATTACCATCAGTTAGACAAGTAGCTTTCGAATTAGGTATTAATCCTAACACCATTCAAAGAGCTTATACAGAGTTAGAACGTAAGGGTGTAATTATAACTGTAATGGGAAAAGGAAGTTTTATTTCCAATAATATAGAAAATGTTATTGGTAATAGAATAGATGAGATTATTAATAATATTAAAAAAGAAATATTATTATTAAAAGAAATGGGTTTGGATGATAAAACCATAAAGATGAGAATA
>CAZQOT010000052.1:0-8015 GCA_964595115.1 uncultured Muribaculaceae bacterium
TGAATTGTTCATTTTTATTTTCTAATAATTGTGAATAATTTTTTATTATCACATCAAAATAATTTAACATAGTATCATATATACCTATAAATAATAAAGTAAGTGCTATTAATACAACTGTAAATACATATTTTAAAATATTCTTAATAAGATTCTTTTCCATTTAATCACCTGCTATAACAATAATATCAAAATTTATTAAATTTCTAACTTTGATGCCACCAATAATCAACTCTTAATCCCTTATTTGCATGCATCTTTATGATATTGATCAAGAATGTCAATTTTTCGTAGCCCAAAAATTTCTTCGCCAAAATAATCCATCGAGCATACATTCTTAGAACCAGCCATTAATATTTCGGTTATATTACATGTTTGTTTCATTTCGTATGTTGTTTCATTTATCTTATTGATTGTTGTATCAATGCCTGGCACATCGTAATACTCCAACATCTCTGTAGCCCATGTTTCTTCATTTTCAATCGCACTAATTGGTATTAGATGAGTTGAATCTATTAGGTATAGTATATCTTCAAAAAATGAGAATTTATATGAACGCTTATCATTTTTGACATATGCTACTGTGCCTTCATCAGTTAATGTTAATGTACCCCTCTCATCTTCACAGCAAGTTAGACTACTATAACAAAGTCTTTTCTCTTTATGACCTAATTGAAAAATATAATTTTCAGTTTTATTATCACATAATGAGACTTTATATCCTATACCATAATAGTCAGTTCCTTCTATATTAACATCAGGCTTTAGAACATTTACTGTTCGATAAGCAAATATTGGTTTTTTACCATTCGTTACTCTAATATAATCTACTGTTCCTAGTATATAAAATATAGTTCCAAATATCAATGTTGCCACAATAGCAATTGCCATAATAAAAATAATTTTGTTTTTAAAATACTCTTTTTGGAAGAAGGAAACACTTGTCTTTACAATTTCATCGGATTTTTTCTTTGTCATATTATCAATTTTTTCACCTTTTAATATTTCACTAACACTCACCTCTAAATAATTAGATAGTTTTTCTATTAAACCGATGTCTGGCATTGATAAGCCTCTTTCCCATTTAGAAACAGCTTGATCACTAATATATAACTTATCAGCTAACTCTTTTTGAGTCATATTCTTGTCTTTTCTTAAAGATGCAATAAATAATCCAATCTTTTTGTTATCCATAGTATTACTCCCTCTATTATAATTGTAACATATTAAGAGAAAAAATAAATGAACTGTTGGTTCAGTTCATTTAAAGATATATTTATAAACATAAATATACAAACAAAATAGAGTACTCTCTCGAGAACTCCTTCAGGGAGGTGACAATATTATGGTTATCAAAAAACAGATGTTCCACTAATCCTATCGTATATAATAATCAATCTCAATATTAATAACCCCTTTGTGTTATTTTCATATTATATATTAAAAATAGGAGGGGAAAATCATGTACAATAATTATTATGATAATTTGTATCAACCTTATAATCGTTCACCTTACAATAAAATATCTTTCCTAGAACTAAACAATATAATTCGTCAATTATGGGAAGAACATATAACTTGGACTAGACTTGCTATCATAAGCATAGCAAATAGTTCTTCGGATACTCAACTTGTTTCTAATAGGTTATTGAAAAATGCAACAGATTTTGGAAATTTATTTACTAATTTCTACAGCCCTGAGATTGCTCAAGAATTCAGTCAACTAATGAGAGATCACCTATCAATCGCTGCTGATTTAGTTATAGCTGCAAAAAAGCAAGATAACAATGCTGTTATTGACATTGACAGGAAGTGGCATAAAAATGCAGATGATATAGCATTTTTTCTTAACAGTATAAATCCTAATTGGAGCAGAAACGAAATACAGCAAATGATGTATGACCACTTATCTCTTACAAAAAATGAAGCTGTTGCAATACTTACTAGTAAATATGCAGAAGGGATAGCATTGTTTGATGAGATAGAGAAACAAGCGTTAATGATGGCAGATAGTTATATAAATGGAATTGCAAAGCAATTCCCAAATAAAATTATGAATTATTGATATTTTATGCCAAAAATAAGCTAATGATTTTGTTGCTTATTTTTTATTTTGAATCCTTCTTAAAGTGCATTTCTTTGGTTCTATTTTTAATGAAATGTTGCCTATAATATTTAATTATATACCTTGAAATTTAGTAATAGTAGTTGCATAGTATGCTTACAAGCATACTATGTTTTGACTCAAATATGTAACTAATATAACATGAAACAATATTATACAATAGATAATATATAGGGGTGATAAATTTGGATAATAATGAGACTTTGACTATAGATAGAATGCGTATACTTGGTTCAATTTTTTGGGTGTTAGGTGCTACAATATCACTCGGAGTTGCATTGAAGGCATACGATTTTGACTTAAATAAAAAAACTTAAAAAACACTTATCAAGTTTATCCAATAGACCAGAATTAAATCCTGTATGTATCAAGGAAAAGAAAAATGGAGTCCTCCTTTAAGAACTCCTTCAGGAGTAAGTTTTTATATGATACTATTTTTTATAATTACTCTTATGGTTTATTATTATTAAGTGTGATTACTTTTCCATTGCTTAAAAATCTAAACTAATCGAAAATGATTCCCCTTCTTTTTTTTATCTTCTCGATATAATCCCTATGACAACTATCTAATTCAACACAACCATAATCATGAGTGGCTTCAACTAAAACGCCATTTTGATTATAATACGTCTTCCATTCTTCCGGTTCACAAGCAATATTCATTGACATATTGGCATTAATCCTAGATCCAACATAATTGTTTATTGCTTTCTGAGTCCCTTTTGAAAGCAAATTCTGTTGGTCAAATATTATACCTAAATATGAAGTAGTATTTATCATTCTTTTAAAGTATTCAATAAAATGCTCCATCATTATTATTCTTATTGAAACTTTATCGTAAAAATCATTTAAATTACCACCTTTAATATATTTAACATACTCATTGTAATATAATTCTTTCGCTTCTTCTAACATTCTTAATAGTTCAATTAAACTGGTTGCTTTTTCTCGATCTTCTGAAATAAAAAGTTTATTTACTCTATCCAAGAATTCCTTTGAACGATCAGCCAATATCTTTTTATCTATTTGCTGGATAGCCGTATCAATAACATTAAATGCTATCAAATATTCCACATAACCACGATTTAAAATGTCTATACTCACTTTATTAAGCTCATCACTCATTTGAGGTAATTCGGGCAATCCTTTATCACAAATATATATCCCAACAGGATTAGGCAAATCCAAAGTAATCGGATATGCAGTTATAGCTTCCTTCAGAAACTCTTCCCTCTCCTTACCATTATAACCGTAAATAAATTGATGTCGACTTTGTCCCATTATTTCATCAATAAGATGTTTTTTATTTTTTATCATACAAACCTCCAAATTATTTATGTTTTTTTCTTTTTTGATATAAATATTCTTCAATATGAATTTGATGATATTCTGGATTATATTCAATAAGTTTGTTATACATTTTCATAAATACCATATTAAAAGGTGCATAGCTACTTCCACTATTTCTAAATCTAACAGAATATGTTAAGTAAATATCTTTGATTTTGCTTTTTTCAAATGTTACTATAAAAGTATCTTCTTTCTTGGCTATTTTCACTACACTAGATTCTTCATAAGGAAAATCATCACAATGCCATTCAATATTACCATTACGGAAAAGTCGATTTGGATTATAAGACTCACTTTTTCTCAAATCATCGTTTAAACTTTCAATCTCTATTCTTCTGTTTTCTATCTCTTCTCCAGTTTCACAAAAGAATATATCAGATTCATCTAATGTAAAAATATTACAGTTTTTTATATCTTCATATAATTCTTCAAACAAAGAATATAAATAATAATTTTCTTTAGTTATCTTAAATTTTTTAACATTTGGTATTTCTAATAAATTGCCGTCATAAACATAACCCCAATATAAATCAAGGTTCCCTGCAAAACTTATATCAAACTTTCCCTCATCAGTTAAAATAGTAAAGATGTAGCCGTGTTCATTTTTCCCTTTGGTGATTTCCAGCATATTTATACACCCCAATCAATAAACATTATTATAACATATTTTTTTTACAATTCAATACCCACTTATTTTTCAACCTCTATTAAAAATAGAGTCCTCCTTCGAGAACTCCTTTAAGTGTATTTCATAATAATCTTTTAACTTCTGTTCATCAAAATTTTATGATCATTATTTATATAATAAAACTATCACTATCTTTTTCTGTTTGTTAAGTTTAAATTATTACAATTTTCAATAGTATGCATAATGTTACCTCGATTTAGTATTTTTGTTTTAAACTTCTAAACATTACCTGTAAATGTTAATATCAGCAATATTGCATTTAAACCTATGATAATACTTGTAATAGCATATCCTATAATATTAGTTAAAGGTTTGTTAACTAGAGGTCCCATCAATTTTTTCCTTCTAGTTAACATAAGCATAGGAATAATAGCTAGTGGTAAAGCAAAACTAAGGGTTACTTGACTTAATACAAGCGCTTTCATCGGATTTATTCCTAAAGCTATAATAATTATCGCCGGGGTCATTGTAACTAGTCTTCTAATATTGATTGGTATATTTAACCCAACAAAACCTTTCATAATCGTTTGACCCGCCATTGTTCCTACAGCTGATGAAGATAAACCAGAAGCTAGAAGGGCTATGCCGAAAGCACCACTAGATAGTGCTCCTAATAAGGGCTCTAGTGAACGATGAGCCTGTTCTATTGTATCTACTACCATTCCATTTCTATGAAATACCGCAGCCGAAACTATTACCATGGCTGCATTTACTATAAAAGCAATATTCATAGCAATCATAATGTCAATTTTTTCCATTCTTAAATGGTGCTTTTTCTTTTCTATATTAGTATCATGATTTCGACATTGTACTAGTTGTGAATGTAAATATATGACATGTGGCATAACAGTCGCCCCAAGCATACCAACAGCAATCAAGACCGCTTCACCGTTAGGTAATGATGGTATGATGGTATGAAAAGCCACTTGTAACCACTCGGGTTTAGCTAAAAATAATTCCACACCATAAGCAATACTTATTGTAGCTACTAATAACGTTATAATTAGTTCAACTACTCGCTGGCCATACTTTTCTGTATAAACTATTGCAAAAGTAATTACCCCAGTTAATAATCCAGCATACACCATAGGTATTCTAAAAAGAAGGTAAAAGCCTAATGTACCACCTAGGAATTCTGCTAGATCAGTAGCCATAGCAGCCATTTCAGCACAAGTCCATAAGAACCAATTAGTTCTTCTTTTAAACGTCATACCGCACAGTTCAGGTAAATTATGATTAGTAGCAATGCCTAACTTAGCTGACATAATCTGTAAAAAGATAGCCATTAAGTTACTCCACAAAATTACCCAAATAAGATTATAGTTAAAGATTGATCCACCGCTTATGTTTGTAGCAAAGTTACCCGGGTCAATATAAGCAACACTAACAATAAAAGCAGGTCCTAGGAATTTCATCAAATGTTTTAAACGTTGTTTTTTATTTTCATTCATATATTTGCTCCTCAATAAGTTAGGTAATTCTAATTTTGTTAGAACACTATAATTTATGAGAATGATATTATTTTGGTTGGACTTTTATCATATTTACTAATTCTTTTTCATATATTTATTAACTGATATGAGGAACGATTTATGAATAATCAAGATTTTCATACATTTAGAGAGTATATGAAAAAGATAAAACCCGAATTAACAGCTTCTATGGAAGATTATTTAGAAATGATTTGTAGATTATCAAAAAATACGGGATATACAAGAATACACGAATTATCTAATGCGTTAAATGTACAACCACCTTCAGCTACTAGAATGGTACAAAAACTAGCTGAATCAAGGCTTTTGAAGTATGAAAAGTATGGCATTATTCTGCTTGAAAGAGAAGGTTCTGAGTTAGGAAAGTTATTATTAAAACGACATAAGGTTGTTGAAACATTACTCAAGACGTTAGGAACCGCTGATGAATCCCTTCTAGAAGAAACAGAAAAGATTGAACATACAATTAGTGATGAAACATTAAAATATTTTGATATATTTACAAGGTTTATTAAAGAGAATCAACATATTTTATTAGAATATCAAAAATATAAAGAAAAGAATCTTAAAACAAAATATTAGTAGAATAAAAATGGAACCTAATTGTTGACTAGAGATATTGATTTTTCCCTCTATCCCTTTAATCACAAGAACAAAAGTGAAAAACAAACTTTTTACACCCTAGTTCTCACGAACTTGGTTTCCACTTTACTGGCTTCGTTACCTGCTTTCTTCACAGGCCTTAATTCTGATAGTCGCTACCGTACTTTCTTATATAATAAAAAAGGAATTTTAAAATAATCCTTTTTTACATTTGGTTATAAAAAACTTGAAGTACAATTCTAGTTCTTAATTTCCAATTGCTTTTATTAAATCTTCCATATTTAATTTATAACGGTGTTTTATATCACTTTCAAATCCAATATTTTCATTAAATGTCTCGATAACATCTATTAATTGATTATCAGCATTATACATCTCAAGGTTATATCTAGCACCTTCATAAGTTATATCTCCATTTACATTGGTAGCCTGTGATATAATGTCGATTATTTTCTCTATTTCGTTTATATCTGTAATTGTTTTTATAAGTTTATTCTCAATTCCTTTTACAACTACAGTCTTTGTTGCCGATAAGTTTTCTTTAATTTCATCACTAATAAAAATCAATTCTGAACCTCCAGCTTTATCACTACCATCTTTGGTTTCATAATTAGTAGTACACCCACTTAATGCAAAGCACAATAATAACAAAAGTAAATTAAAGCCTTTTCTCATCAAAATCAACTCCTAATAATATTTTAGCATAAACTTCCTCTTTACACTAACACTTATTAAATATCATTTAACTGTACATTATACTGGATTGTAATTTCTTTATAAGCAAACCATTGATAATAGATAGTAATAATTTGCTATACTGTCTGTAATGCCTTTTTAAAATATTACTAATAATTTTATGTGCTTTTAAAATTTTGCTACCTAAAAAAAATATTATTCTTTGACTTATTATCGATTATATTTAAAAATGTCTTTTATAATCTTTTTAATTTCATTTGGAATAAAATAAGAATAATAACCATTATTTTCATATGGAAATACTATTAAACTTTTTATATCAGATTCGTATGCTGAAAACATTATACTGTCTTCATTTTCTAACAATCTAATAAAATATAATTGTGTAAAAAAATCATCTTTAGACATTTCAATTAATAATTTAAAATCATCTATAATGTAGCTATATAATTCTTCGAAACTATTTAATTCAGTTTCTTTTAACATATTTTGAATAGTATTATTATCTATCTGTTTGAGCGCAGACATTAAATCGGTTTTATCTTTCTTTACTAAATATTTTTTTATTTCCATATTACCAATTTATCTCCTCGGGATAATTATCATAGTGAATATCACCTAATGTGCAATTTTTTCTTCACACATTTTTTTCACAATGCTTCAACTACTTTCACTTAGATTATATCATAGGGATTAGTTTTAAATATAATAAATATATTTCACCAAAAAAGTTGATGTTACACATCAACTTTTTTGTGGCCATTTTTTGTTTGTTTAGAAAATTTATAAATAAAAGTAGAAGATAGAATTATTCCAACAAAAGATATGCAGCCTAAAATAATATATGTAATTACATTATCCGATGTTTGGGGATTGGCTTCTGCAGTAATTTCAACTGTTCCAGTCGAAGTATCAACTCCTTCATAATCAGATATCTTAATATTATATGTACCCTCATCTAATCCAGATATTGGAGGCAAAGTTATTGAAAATTTTCCATCTTCTGCCGTTACAGTTGTCATATATAAAGGCAAATTATCTAAACCAAACAATACTATTT
>CAZQOT010000053.1:0-4200 GCA_964595115.1 uncultured Muribaculaceae bacterium
TTCTTTTAATCATATATTTAATTGACGAAAGGAGACTTAAATGAAACAAATAATATCTTTTAGAAGAGAAATACCATTTAGTACTAAGATTGGGGAAATAACAAGCATTTCATTAGAACATGCATTAAAAATGATTGAAAATGACCATATTATGGGTGAATTCATTGTTAGTGGGAATTATAGAATAACAGATATAAGTATAAACAAGGAGCCTTTTTCTTATAATTTACCTTTTGATATAGCACTAGATACAAAATATAATATTGAGAAAGCTAAAGTGGATATTGATGATTTTTATTATGAAATACTTAATGATAGGGTCCTTTGCGTTAATATTGATATATTAATTGACAGCATTGAATTACAAAGTGTTTTTAATATAGAAAGAGAGAGTGATAATATGCCAGAACCAACAGAAAATAATAAAAAGACAGAATTAGACTTAAATGTTACATCTTCTAATGAAGAAAGGGAGGTAATCGATTTATTTAAAGAAATTGAAACACCTGCTATTGATATAGCGATTGGGGATAGCGCTATTCCTTTATCTGCACCAGAATTTAAAACTAGTCTTGCAACAGATGAAAAAATTAAGTCATTGTTTGATTCATTCGATGATTCAACAGAAACATTCACTACTTATCATGTTCATATAGTAAGGGAAACAGATACGATTGATACGATTGTTGAAAAATATCATACCACCAAAGAAGAAATAGCAGCTTACAATAAAATTGACGAATTAAAATTAGGCGATAAAATAGTTATTCCTGCTAGTCAAGATGAATAGTGTTCGTGATATTACTAATCATTATGCTTTCATACCACGTCGCTATACCATAAAGAAAAATGCCACAATCATAGGCACTGATGATGGGCATTTTGTCTTTAAAAAAAGAGAAACAAATAATGATGTGGAACAACTATTTAAATATTTGAAATCGCGTAATTTTCTATCTTTTCCCAATTTAATAAATAAAGACGATCGTTATGATATATATGAATACATAGAAGAGGTTGATACTCCAAGAGAACAAAAAGCCCTAGATATGATGATTATTGTATCTAATCTTCATTATAAGACAACTTTCTATAAAGATGTAGATGAAGATGAATATAAAGCTATATATGAGAAAATCATCAAAGATATTGAATATATAAACAATTACTATAATGATATTATTACTTCTATTGAAATAGATATATATATGAGTCCTACTGATTATTTAATTGCTAGAAATATTACTAAAATATTTAACTCTATTATGTTTGCTAGAAGAGAAATAGATAAATGGTATGAATATACTAAAAACAAACATAAAAAAAGAGTTGTCACTTTGCATAATAATTTAGATTTAGATCATCTTATTCATAATGATAACATCTATCTTTTAAGTTGGAATAAAACAAAACAAGATATGCCTATATATGATTTATTACATTTTTATCAAAAATATGCCTTAGATTTTGATTTTGAAGAATTATTTAATTTGTATGAAAGTAAATATAAATTACAAGAAGATGAAAAATTATTATTGTTTATACTTATGTCAATACCTAAAAAATTAGAATATAAGAATAGTGAAATAGAGAATATCAGAGATGCTAGGAAACTACTTGATTATATATATAAGACAGAAATGTTAATTACACCATATTATACGCCACAAAACGATGAGAAAAGCTGATATCTCACAAAACAAGATTGCGACATTAACGCGTAGTGGAATAAGGAAGGTTATAATAGTTTGATAGAGTATGATGATAGTTAAAATAAAGCCAACTATTATCCAAAACACCTTACGAGGAGGAAAACAATTAAACCAGTTCCACATATGCATCACCTAGTATAAAGTATGCTATAAATTATAAAAGGAAATAAAAAGATATCATCCAAGATATCTTTTTAGTATTAGTAATTATAAATCTTCGCAATATTCTAACAAATCTTTCATTTCAGAATATTTCTTTTCAGTGCCTTTTATTCTTTCAAAGCTATATTCATTATTGCCTAAATATGTTAATTCATATTCTGCTTCTATTATAGTATCATTAGTAAGACCTTTTTCTTCCTTTAATATATCTGTATTACAGACCCAAACATCGTCCTTTATATCACCGGTTAAATTCATAACACTAGCAGATTCTGGAACATCTTGTATTCTAGATCCTTTTATTCTTATTTTATTTGCCCCTAGTATTTCATATTTGGCAGCTATAGGTATTCCCATTCCAGGTAATTTAGGGTCGATGTTAATGCCAGCATGAAAGACATTGCCATCTGAATCTATAAAGTCATACCCTTCACATCCCCAAAGAAAACATTCGGTGTGTATAAGTAAATCTCCCGTGTTTATAAAAGATCCCAAATTTCCACCAATATAATGTTCATATCCATGAACTTCGCCTTCGCCAATTTCTTTTCCATTTGCTTTGAGCTTGAACTTTCTGTATATGTATTTGTATTCGTAATAAGGAACATCACTTTTTTCTGACGTATCCTCAATTAATGTAGTCTCTAATTTTATGCTTTTTCCATCTAGCACTGTGTTTTGGGTACACACACTTTCCTTGCCTGTGATGCAATCGCTGAAATCGATTATTGAGACTGTGGCTGGTTTTACCTTTTCCATTAAAAACTTATCATATACAATATATGATGCTAAGCACAATATAATTATAATTAGTAAGATATAAATTAACCTAGGTTTTTTATTTTCTTCTTTTTCCATTATTTTTCTCCTTCTTAAGGATATTATATAATATAATAGAAGACATGCATACACATTTGTAAACAATGAGTAAAACTGCTGTAAATGTAAATGACTAAATATCTAAAATAACATTATATTCGCAAGCCCATATATCAAACTGATAGAGATATGCAATTAACTGAGGACCGGTCATTAATTGACCAAACCATGGCGTTTTATAATTTTCACCACCACTGTTTATTAAATCATTGATTTTATTAATGTCAAATATTTTATATATTATTGAATCTCTATTTTGTAGTCTTTCCTTAAGAAGATTACAAACTATTTTTGTATATTTAGGATTATGAGTTTTGGGATAAGGATTTTTCTTACGATATAAAACATCATCAGGTAACACATCCATAAATGCTTCTCTAAGTAATCCTTTTTCTTTTTGGTGATAATACTTATATTCCCATGGTACATTCCATAAGTATTCAACTAATGTGTGATCAGCAAAAGGCACTCTAGCTTCCAATGATGCTCTCATGGTCATACGATCTTTGCGGTCTAATAAGGTTGCCATAAACCATTTCATGTTTAAATAGAACAAATTATTATATATTTGTTTTTCCTTACTTTTGGCTTTAGGTACTTCTTTAATAGTCTTCTTATATTGCTTTAAAGCATATTTATCAAGGTTTAATTTACGTCTTAATTTTTTATTTAAGAGAAGTGATCTTTCTTCTAAGCTACTAATCCATGGAAAATGTTTTTTATATATTAATTCGTTCCTATAAAACCAAGGATAACCACCAAATATTTCATCGGCACATTCTCCACTTAAAACAACAGTATGATTTTGTTTAATAACTTTGCTAAATAAGTATAGGGAAGAATCAATATCGGCCATCCCAGGTAAATCTTTTGCTAGCACAGCTTCTCTTAATGAATCTGCTAATTCCTGCTGTGAAATAATTATATATTTATGGTCTGTGTTATATTTTTTACTTATTAAATCAATGTAATAGTTATCTTCTGATACTTGAAATTCATTACCCTTAAAATATTTACTGTTATCTTCATAATCAACTGAATAGGTTGTTAATTGTTTACCTTCTTTAGCCATTTCACTGGCACATATGGCTGTTATAATACTTGAATCAATTCCACCACTTAAAAAAGTAGCGATAGGTACATCAGACACCATTTGTCTTTTAACAGCTGATTCAAGCATCTCTCTAACCTTTATTTTACATTCATCAAATAATTCATTAAAATTTTCATTCTTAACATCCCAGTATTTATATGTTCTGTATTTATTCTTTTCATAGGTTAAATGATAACCTGGTTTTAGTTCATATATACCCTTAAAAATACCACTACCTGGTGTCTTAGATGGTCCAAGTGCTAATAACTCTTGTAATGATTTTTTGTTAATTATAGGTTTGATAATTTTGCTTTCTAGTATAGCTTTTATTTCTGAAGCAAAGATAAAATTATG
>CAZQOT010000053.1:4300-7937 GCA_964595115.1 uncultured Muribaculaceae bacterium
TTTTCTATTATTTAAGTTTTCTTTGTTATTAATCCACCCAACAAAGCCACACATATAATCATCTCCTCTTGTAGTTTATGTAAGATATTTCAATGTGCTAATAGAAACAAATATCAATTAATTCATACTATAAAATGGGTGGTGTTTTATGAAAGTATTATTTTTAGGCGGTGACAAACGTCAGTTAGAAATCATCAATCATTTAGTTGATAATGAACATGATATTGATGTTGTTGGATATGATAAATATAATTTTGATAGAAATGTTACGAAAGTAGATTTGAATAGATTAAAAATGAATAAATATAATGTAATTATTTTTCCAGTTAGTGGTGTATATGATGATTATTCTGTTGTAAGTGATTTTGATGACAAAAAATTAATTATTTATCCAGATTTATTAACAAATATAAATGATAAAGCTATTATATTTACTGGTATAAAAACTAAGGTCTTAGATGAGATGCTTAAGTATACCGGAAGGGACCCTATCGTGTTAATGGACAAAGAAGATATTAAGAAAAGAAATAGTATACCTACAGCAGAAGGTATAATTGCGGATTTAATTATGAATACGGAATTTACTATCGATGGGTCTAAAATATTTGTATTAGGTTATGGTCATGTTGGCAAGCAACTGACTGACAAATTAAAAGCTTTAGGGGCAATACTAACAGTGGGTGTTTTAACGAAAGAAGAATACAAAGATATTATTGGTAAGAATATGAGTGCAATTATTACTAATGATCGTAAATTAATGCATCAAATTATTCCTATTAGTGACATTATCGTTAACACAGTACCTGATGTAATATTAGATGAAGATTATTTAAGATGTGTAAATAAAAACGTCTATATCCTTGATATAGCATCTCATCCCCATGGAGTAGATTTTAAAACAGCTAATGAATTGCAAATTAGAAATAAGCTATATATGGGTATTCCAGCTAAAGTAGCTCCTAAAACATCCGGCCAAATATTAGCTAAAGAAATAGAATCTATTATAGAAAGGAGTAAATCATGAAAAAAGTAGGATTTGCCATCACTTCATCACATTGCACAATTGATCCTGTGTTAGAACAAATCATTGCATTAATGGAGTTAGGTTATGAGGTCATTCCTATTGTTTCACCAGCAGTCATAAATATCGATACAAGATATGGTAGAGGAGAAGATATAAAAAGAGTTATTGAAGAAACAACTAATCATAAAGTAGTGTCAACCATCGTTGAAGCTGAACAATTTGGTCCCTCAAATCCATTAGATGCCTTAATCATAGCCCCTGCTACTGGTAATTCAATTGCTAAACTAGCAAACGGGATAACTGATTCGCCCGTTTTAATGGCCACTAAAGCTACATTACGCAATGGAAAACCAATAATTATTGGCGTATCAACTAACGATGGTCTCAGCGCAAATGGACAGAATATTATGAATTTATTAAATAGAAAAAATATTTTTTTTATACCAATGGGGCAAGATGATTATGAAAAAAAACCAACATCTTTAATAGCGCATTATGATTTAACTGTTCCAACTGTGGAGTCTGCTTTTGAAGGAAAACAATATCAACCAGTATTGAAAGAACATGTTAAAACAAAAAAATGTACTTAATTTATGATTGTTTACTTTCTGTTTTTATATGATATAATATATATTAAATGAAAGAAGGTATACAATGAGTTTGGATAATGAAAGAGTAATTATCGAAAAATACGAATGTATGGAATATGTGGACTTTTTAAAAGCAAAATATGAAGTAACAAATGATGAAACTATATTAAGTTATATTAGAACACTTAATTATTGTGCAAATATTTTGTTTGCTAACAAATCATATGTCATGTTACCTTGTTCTGTTATGGTAAGAATACTAGCACTTAAATCTCCAGATACTAATTATACTGAGACATATATGAAACACTATAGTTTATTAAGAGAAAAAGTAGTAATGTTTAGAAATTATTTAACACAGAGAGCTGAAGATGTTGCCTTAAAAATTAGTCCTAAAAGACAGAAAAATGCTAAAGTACTAGGAGGATAAGAATATTTCTTATCCTTTTCTTTTTTTTATGCTATAATAATTAAGAGGATGATAAGATGAAGAAAATTTTATTAGTAGTAATAATTTTAGTAATAGCATTTTTCCTTTTTTTCAATAAAAAAGATGTCGTTGAAAGTGTAAAGATGGCTGATTTATCTAACATGACAATAACAGAAATACAAGAGTATGCCAAAGAAAATAAACTTGAATTAACAATAAAAGATGAATATGATTTTGATATTGCTAAAGACACTGTAATTAGTCAAAGTATCAAAAAAGATACAATTATAAAAGCAAACGATGCATTAGTCGTTGTTATTTCTAAAGGACCAATACCTGTTTCTGTTTATCAAGAAAATAAAGTTAATGAACTTGGTAATATTCCTGTTATGATGTATCATGGCATCAGAAATAGAAAAGAAAATGAAACAGTATATACGGGTGGTAACATTGACAAAGATGGTTATAACAGGACGATAGAAGCTTTTAAGAACGATTTAGAAATGTATTATCAAAATGATTATCGAATGATTAGACTAATTGATTACATGAATGGTAATATTGATGTTGAATTAGGTAAAAGTCCTATTGTGTTAACATTCGATGATGGTAATGCTAACAATTTTAATGTTCTTGGGATAGATGAAAAGGGGAATTTAGAAATTGATCCTAATTGTGCTGTTGGTATTTTAGAAGAGTTTAGGCAAAAATATAAAGATTTTAATGTCACTGCAACATTCTTCTTAAATAAAGGATTATTTGGCCAACCACAATACAATGAAAAGATATTAAAATGGTTAGTAGATAATGGTTATGATATAGGTAACCATACTAAAAATCATGTGGATTTTTCGAAAGCAGATAGTAAGACAAGTCAATCAGAAATAGCCTATATGTATAAACTATTTGATGAAATCATACCTGAAAAATACGTTCATGTCATAGCATTGCCATATGGATCCCCTGGCTCTAAAAGCCATGCTAATTTTCCATTTATTTTAAGTGGAACTAGTGATGATTATGAATATGAAACCGAAGGGACATTAAGAGTAGGATGGGATGCTAATCATTCACCTTTTCACAAAAAATTTGATAAGACTTTTATCATGAGAGTAAGAGCATGGGATGCTAACGGTGAAGATGCTGACATCGAAAGAGTATTTAATAATCTAAAATCAAGTCGTTATATATCAGATGGCAATAAAAATACAATTGTCATTAAAAATGATACCAATCTTAATACGGATATTAAAGATAAAAAAATTATAAAATACTAGTTTATAATTTTCTTTTGTTGTATAATAATTAAAGAATAATAGGTGGTGATGTAAGTGAGATTAAGAGGTAATCAAAAGGGTATTGTCTTATCTGGATTAATATATGCACTTTTGATTTTCTATTTATTGCTTCTTGTTAGTTTGCTTACTATCTTATGGTATCGCCAAAGTGCTTTGAACAATTTAAAAGAACAAGCTAAAAACGTTTATGAAAATAGTATATTGTTTGATTATAATACTGCAAAAGGTGTTAATGGGCCAGTTTTGGCAACAGGTATGATTCCAGTAAAATGGTATGAGAATGGAACACAAAAAT
>CAZQOT010000054.1:0-7412 GCA_964595115.1 uncultured Muribaculaceae bacterium
TGTGATAATAAACCTAACACAAACCACCCAGAATGGAATAATGCTTGATTAGTTATAGAGTTTGCCCCTACAACAAACCATAGTACTGCAAACGTTATTAAATCAAAAATTGTACTAATTGGAGCAAACCACCAAATGAATTTTTTTATTCCCGTTATCTCCCATTTTTTTGGTTTTTTTACATATTCTTTATCAACATTATCAAATGGTATCCCTAATTGAGATAAATCGTATAATAAATTTTGAATCAACACATGTATAGGTAACATTGGTAAAAATGGAAGTACTATACTAGCTATCAACAAACTAAACATATTACCTATATTTGAACTTACTGCCATTTTAAAATATTTGTTAATATTAGCAAATACTTTTCTGCCTTCAACAATACCTTCTTCCAAAACCATCAAACTTTTTTCAAGTAGAATAACATTGGCAACTTCCTTTGTTATTTCTGTTCCAGTATCCACTGAAATACCAATGTCCGATTGTAGTAATGCCGGTGCATCATTTATACCATCACCTAAATATCCAACTATATGGCCATTCTTTTGAAGCATCTGTATAATGTTAGATTTCTGTAGGGGCGAAATTTTTGCAAAAATTGTTGTTTTCTCAACCGCTTTACTAAATTCTTCCTCTGTCATAGTTTCAATATCTTGTCCAAGTAAAATATTTTCTGTGTTTATGTTTACTTCCTTACATATTTTTTTGGTAATAATCTCATTGTCTCCTGTTATAACTTTAACTTTAACACCATGTTCACGAAGAGCCGCAATTGCTTCTTTAGCGCTTTCTTTGGGGGGATCTAAAAAAGCAACATACCCTATTAATTCCATTTCATTTTCATCTTCAACACTAAAAATTGTTTTTTCTAAATTTGTTTCTATCCTTCTAGCGATTGCTATTACTCTTAAGCCATCTTCATTTAATTTCTGAACAATATTAAGTATATCTTTTTTTGTTTTGTCAGTTATTCGTTTTTTGCCTTTATTAGTCTTTATATTAGAACAAACTAATAAAATTTCTTCGACTGCTCCTTTGGTTATTATTATATTCTTATCTTTTGAGTTACCTACAATAACAGACATTCTTCTTCTTGAAAAATCATATGGTATTTCATCTATTTTTTTATATTTGTTTAATATTTTAATTAATCCATTTTCTTCTGCTTTTTCAATAACAGCAACATCTAATAAATTTCTTAAGCCTGTTTGAAAGTAACTATTTAAATAAGCATCCTCTAGTATTTTAATATTATCATTACCATAAACATCTAAATATCTTTGTAAAACCACATGATCTTCTGTAAGTGTTCCTGTTTTGTCAGTACACAAAACATCCATAGCCCCAAAATTTTGAATACTTTGTAATTCTTTTATAATTGTTTTTTTCTTTGCCATCTCAATAGATCCCTTAGCAAGATTAGAAGTTACAATTACTAATAATAATTCTGGCATGACTCCAACTGCAACGGCAACAGCATAAACAAGGGCATCAATCATATGTCCTTTAGTAATAGTATTAAACAAAAAGACAAGCACTGCCATTACAATAGTCATTCTAATAAGTAGGGATGTAATTCTTTTTATGCTGATATCAAAAGCAGTATCATTATTTTTAGGAGTTAAAGATTTAGCTATTTTACCATAATATGTATCGTTAGCTGCTGCAATAACAATTGCATATGCTGTTCCGCTAATAACATTAGTTCCCATATAACAAATGTTTGGAAGTTCAAAAATATTAGTTGAATCATCTTTGTTATTTGTATGCTTTTCTACTGGTTCTGATTCTCCTGTAAGAACCGATTGGTTTATATATAAATCTTTACTAGATATAATTCTTAAATCTGCAGGTATAATGTCTCCTGCTGCAAGTTTTATAACATCACCAACCACAATATCTTCTGGAGGTATTTCTATTATCTTTCCATCTCTTTTGACCGCTGTAGTATTTGAAACCATTTCTTTTAATTTTGTTAATGATTTTTTAGTTTTAATGCCTTGTACATAATGTATTAAGCCACTTATTACAATTATTATACTTAATATGATAATTTTAGAATAAGTTTTATCAGTTGTAAAAACCACATCAGTAAGAATTGATATTATTATTATTACAAATAAAACAATACTAAAAGGATCAAAAAATGATTCAAACAATAGTTTATACCATTTATCTTCTTTTTCGGTTTCAATAATATTTTTACCCTTTTTTAAAAGCAACTTTTCAGCACGTTGATTAGAAAGACCATTATCAGAAGTATTAAATTTCTCCAACACTTCTTCAACGGATAAATTACTAATATTTATTAAGTTAGTGCTCTTAAAGATATTTTTTTCCACAAACACACCACCTATTATTTATGATATATTCTCAATATCATTTGTTACAAATATAAATTATTATTCAACTTCTGTTCTTTTATTTTGAGTTTCATGTATTCCAATTACTCTTTCAACATCCAACACAAAACCTATTCCTACTCCTGGTTCATTCAACCCTACTTTATCAATTATTTCATTAAGTATGATATTAGTATCTTTATCTTCAACTACAATTAAAATAATTTCTTTTTCTGGTTCTATTGGGACCCCAAGAATTCTTGTTGTTTCATGAATGCTAGAGCCTCTTCCATTTATCACAGTGCTTCCCTTGGCCCCTACTGATTGAGCAACCTTTACGACCTTTTCGGAAAAACCTTTTTTTACAATAATAATAATTAAATCAAAGTCTTTCGAATTATTCATTTTCTTATCTCCTCTCTTGCAATTTGATATTTAACAATCTTGCTATCCCAACACATTTACTTAAATTAAGAACAATAGCGATACCATATCCTGGTTTATTAATTTTTTCTTCCTTTATCATAAAATCTAATACTTTATCCACATTAAATTCTTCTATTGCTATTAAAATAATTTCTTTTTCTGGTTCATATTTAAACCCTAAAATTTGTTCGTATATTTTCTTCTCTGCTGTTCCTTTACCATACATTACGGAACTACCCTCTATACCTACTTTTTTTAATTTAGTAATAATTTTTGAAGCAAGTCCTTTTTTTACAATAATAATTATCAACTTATATTTGTCTAAATAATTAAGATTATTCTCCACTATAATTGCCTCCTTTTATTTTTTATTTCATATATAATGCCTAATATCATAATAGATAATATTGGCATTAATGACACCAAAGCCAAAAGTCCAAATCCATCTAATAACGGATTACTTCTTTCTATAGCATTTGACATTGAAATCATTATTGAAAGAAGGATAGACGCTATCATAGGGCCAGTTACTACACCACCAGCATCAAAAGCTAATGCTAAAAATAATGAATTAGTAAATTTACCTAAAATAAATACTAACAAATATCCAGGAATAATAAAATATAACAAAGGAAGACCCGTATATATTCTAATCATTGAAAAAACTATTGAAAAAGCAACACCAATTGAAAGAAATAACAACACTAGCTTTTTATTTATAAAACCAGAGGTAACTTCTTCTATTTGATTATTTAAAATTTTAACCGATGGCTCGGCTAAGGTTATAACAAAACCTAAAACAAATCCAATTAAAATTACAAACCATTTTTCATTAATCAAACCTAACGCAGTCCCTATATGGTTTCCGACAGTTACCAAGCTAATATCAACACCATATAAAAACAATGCTAGCCCAACAAAGGAAAGGAACAAACCGTATAAAACTTTCATAAACTGTTTTTTATTTAGTTTTAATAATATAATCTGAAGGATTAATATAATAATAAATAGTGGAATAATAGCAATAAAAGAATCCCATAAAGCATTTATTAAATTTTTCATTATTAGATAATCACCCCCAAGATTAAAATGGCTAATATTGGTCCAACTGAAGCAAGTCCGACAAATCCAAAGCTCTCATATGCTTCTTGTTTTGTTCCTTTTAAAGAAGCCATTCCGATTCCCAAGGATAGAATAAAAGGAACAGCAGCAGGTCCAGTGGTTACACTTCCAGCATCAAAAGCAATAGCTAAAAACTCTTTAGGACTAATAAGTATTAAAATAAAAATTAAAGCATAATTAAAGATTAAAATTTTATTTAAAGATACTTTGTAAACAAAACGGATAGTAGCTAAACCTAAATATATTCCAACACCTAATGATATAGTAATCATTAAGGCATATTTACTTGCAAAACTTCCACTTGAAACTAAATCTAATTGATTAGCTAAAAGCTGAACTCCTGGCTCCGCAACAGTTACTGCAAATCCCACTGCAATCCCAATGGATAAAATAAACCACAGTTTAGATTTCTGTATCATTTTCTTCCCTGTCAATTCGCCTAGTGTAATCAAACTATTATCTACCCCAATTAAGAATAAAGTAAAACCTATAATAGTAATGAAAACGCCAAATATGAATGTAAAAAGATTACCAAATTCAATTTCAATTAAAAACACTTGTAACAAAAGCATGACAATTGTAATTGGCAATATTGATTTTATGACATCAACAACAATATTCTTTACACTCATAATATCCTCCGTAGTATGCTTAATATATTATATATAACATAATAGCACATTTCTTAACTACAATGTACTGTTTAAGGTTAAATTGAAAAATCATTAAAAATTGTAAATGTTAAAAGCCCTTATTTACAAGGGCTAATTATCAAACAATTATAAAATATAAATTGTTTTTTATTTAAGATACTAAATCATAATATATATCCCTAAATTTTTCTGGACTCCTAATATCCCTAAATATTATTTTTTTATCATAAACATTTATTATTATGTTCCCATAATCAAAAATCCTACCTAGAAATGACTTTTCAATAGAAACACTTGTAATATCTTCAAGCAGTGCATTTACATTATGTATGTTAAAGATACCTGTTTGTCCAAATATTTTATCTTCTGTAATAACTAAAATTGTTGTTAAATATATAAGCACATAAACAATTAATATTGGAATAGCCAGTAGTAACAATAATTTATTAATCCCATAAGATATAATAAGAAAAACAATAGGAAGAAAAAATATAGATGTGGCTTTTTTAGCTTTGTAGATAATATTTTCATTATTTTCCACTTTATCACCTCCATATAATATTTTATGAAAAAAATATTTTTTGTTGTAGTTTCAACAATTATCACATATTGGGATGTAATTTATATATTTCATATGTTAGCAAAACAAAAACTGTGAACTTTTATTTTCACAGTTTTTATCTTTTAGATATGACAGACCAAATCTAATTTTTGTTATATGTCCGCTTATTTAAATCTATACCATGTAATTGCATTTTAATACTGATTTGATTAATCTGATTGTCATCTAATTTAAGTACTTTCAATTCTGTTCGATTTAAAATCCATAAATCATTTATTGTATAGATGTTATTATCATTTAATTTTTTTACAATATTAGAATCAATTTCTAATTCTTTTATTTTTTCTTTCAAAAATATATTAAGCATATTTACTCCCCACTTTAATTACATAATTTACTTACTTCATCTATAACATATTTTTTAGTGTCGTCATAACTCATATTTAATACAATTGAAAATTCTTGATATAAATATTTCTCAGCCAAACAAAGATAATTATTATCTCTATCATTCATTTTCTTTTTATTATCACTTTTTTCTTTATTTCTCAAATAAGTAGTTTTAATAACTTTCACCAAATCAATGAGTTCTCCAGAATTAATGAGTTCCTTATATTTATTTTCAATCAATCGACTATCATCGCATTTTATAGTCTCAACATTTGGAATTTCTTTAATTATCTCATTCACCTTTTCTTTGCTAATCAAAGGTCTCACTTTTTTATTAATGTTTGAGATTGGTACCTCTATTTTCAAAGAATCGTCCAATAACGGTATTAGAACATAACAATCATCGTTACTAAAACAATTTTTTTTAATTTCAACTAGTTTACATACATCTCTTTTATAAACTAAATATCCTCCTACTTCAAACACCTTAATCACCTCACATATAATAAAAAAGTAGCTATCTCAACTGGACTTACGCCTAAAATAGCTACTCGCTGATAAACTAATTATATCACATTTTCCCCATTTTGTGTTGAAACAAACCCTAATTACATCAAAAAACAAGATTTAATTCGGCGATTTGCTAATATATAACTTTTTATAATTTCTTTTCATTGTATTACATTCTAACAAAACTTGCTGCAGCAGAAAACTATATACAAAATTTTTCCAAAATAAGTGTTACATCTTTAGCATATTCTTGGTAACATACTTCCTTCTGATGGATAATACCCATTTTCATTTTTAGATATACCACGACGTCAATTTCATTCGTAACAACGCTCCCTATAATCTTAGTATCTTCATATCCTTCGCATTCTTTTATCCCATTAAGTAATGACATATTTATCGATTCAAGAGTGTTATAAAAAGAAGCATTAAGCAACTGATAATAATATTAAATTCATGCATTTTACTACTTATTTTGCTTTTTAAAGGAAAAAGTATAACTAAAATGTAAAGTTAAACACTGATTTAATTCTTGAGCATATGATAATAGTGTAAATTATATGAAAGGAATGAATAGAATATGTATAATAATTATAATCCATATAACGATTTTTTATATCCCTATCCTATGGATCAATCCCAGCATGTACCAGATTTTGTAGGACAGTATAATAACTCCTATAATCCTTATACTAACCAACTAAATAATAATTCAAATTATGCTGTAAGAAGCTATGAGCCAACTCCCATAAGAGATTATGGGACTAAACCATTTACAATAAATATTGAAGAAGCTGCAAAACATAATAATAATTTCCGTACTGCTTTGTGGACTGGAAACCACCTTCAAGTTACATTGATGAGTATTAATGTTGGTGATGATATTGGTTTGGAAGTGCATCCTAATACAGATCAGTTTCTGCGCATTGAAGAAGGTCATGGTTTAGTAAGAATGGGGAAAAATAAGGATAGATTGGATTTTCAAGCAAGAGTATCCGATGATTTCGCCATTATAGTTCCTGCTGGAACATGGCATAATCTTATCAATACAGGTGATAAGCCCCTAAAGTTATATAGCATATATGCACCACCGAATCATCCTTTTGGTACTGTTCATGAAACCAAAGCAGAAGCTCAAGCCTCTGAAAGAAATTGGTACAACTAAAGTTAAAATCTATATTCTTCGCAATCATTATATGAGCCAAGTCACGTTTACAAAAACAACTATTATATTAAAAATAACGTCTCTACATGGAGATGTTATTTTATGTTCATAAATCGTTGCTATTTAAATTTTGAATATCTAATAATTACTATTTTATATATCAGTTATGGATAATAAAAGTTTTTAAAAACCCTTATAAAATAAGGGTTCATATTCTAATGGTCGGGAAAACAGGA
>CAZQOT010000055.1:0-7284 GCA_964595115.1 uncultured Muribaculaceae bacterium
CCTTGTCCAGCACCTGCTTCACCTTGTCCGGCTGTTGCTTTGCCTTCTGCAGATAATTCGATTTCCCGAACTCCACCAGCATCCGCTCCGTGCCCAATGATACCAAAGATTTAGATGTTCTTATCAGCAGACACCCTCTTTTCACCTGCGGTGCCGGCACTTCTTCCAATATTGTTTCTCCTGTTTTAAAGGATTGTATGATTTGTTTCATTATTTCTGCAACTGATATAGATTATTTCTTTCCTGCCTGGTGGGATAATTGATCAAAACTGCTTTGTATTTACCTTTAAAAACGAATAAACTACCAGCAGCAGCACCTATTGTTTTATATTTTTTAATCGCAGCTTGAATATCTTCTAAACTTCCAACACCCCCTAATATCGTCATAGGAAAATCAACCGTTTCGCGTGCAATGTCAAATAACTTAAAATTGTAACCAGTCATTTTACCATCATCCTCTATTGAGTTAATGACTAATTCTCCTACTCCAATTTCTTTTAAAGTTTTTAAAAAATCTTTGAATTTGATCCCTGTTCTTTCTTTACCATTGTGAATAAACAGCTCATAATCACCTATGAGTTCTTTCTTTTTCACATCTAAGACAACAACTACGCTTTGTGTTCCAACAGCTTTTGCAATTTCTTTTATTAGCATAGGATTTTTAATAGCTGCGGAACTAATTGCAATTTTTTCTGCTCCCAAACCAATGATTTTTTTTGCCTCCACTATAGAAGTTATTCCACCCCCATAACAGAATGGCATTCTGCATTCAACAGCAAGATTGCGTATCAAATCAAAGTCTGGTCCTCTGCTTTCTACAGAAGCATCAATATCTAGGACCATTAGCTCATCAGCTTCTTTTTCATTAAATATTTTAACAGCATTTATTGGGTCTCCTACATACTTAGGGTCTTTAAATTCAGTGGTTTTTACCAATCCTTTTTTATGGACCAATAAACAAGGTATTATGCGGGATCGCAACATTTCTTAAATTTTAGCGAAATTATGAAGTAACTGTATGCCATTACGGTGACTCTTTTCAGGATGAAACTGTACCCCAAAAATATTATCCCTATTTACAGCAGAAGCAAATGTTTTTCCATAATATGTAGTGCCTATAACATCATTGATATCCGAACATTCAAAATAATAAGTGTGTAAAAAATAAAACCCGACATCCGGATCAATATTATCAAATAAAAGATTTGAACCTGATGTACTGACACTATTCCATCCCAAATGAGGTAACTTTGGTTTATCAGTTAACAAGGCTTTATCCAAATTCCTTACCTTCCCCTTAATATAACCCAAACCTGGTAATGTACCTTCCTCACTACTTTCGGCGAGTATTTGCATACCAACACATATTCCCAGAATAGGCACCTTATTCACAAGAACCTCATTATCAAGCACAGACCGAAAACCTGTTTCGTCAAGTTTCGAAATAGTTTCGTCAAATGCGCCAACTCCCGGGAGAAATAATTTTTCGGCTCCGATAACCTCATTTGGAGATGCAGATATTTTAAATGGAATTTTCAGATTCTTGTAGATATTCCCAATTGCATTAATATTTCCGGATCCGTAATCTATTATTGTAATCATCGTTTTATTGATCTTTCTACCCCAATAAATTTGAGGAACTTAGCTCCCCAATTGAATACTGATTCATTGTTTTTATAATCCCAATAGAATTTTTTAGGCATTTTCAAATAACTATTTAATTCATCAGAAGTAATACCTAATTTGGTAGAAATATAATCAAACTCTTCTTCTATTGTTTCAGGATTGTAAGCCGGAAATTCCAATTTCTTCAACGCATCTTCTCTTTTCATTTGTCCAGTGAGGATGAGACTTGAGAATTGAACTTTCCTCGTATCAAATCCAAATCGCTCAGGTAACCAATAACCTTCAAAAAACTTTGTGAATCTCGATTCAAAATGCTTTTGCGAGTAGGGTGTCCATCCATATTCTTTACTCAAAAACTCCAATGCATCTTCCTTGATATAGGGCATATAATTAAGTGGTTTCACCACTTGAACTCCTTTTATATATCTCAAATAGAACTTATGACGTAGGATAGAACTAAAAGGATATGTCTTCATTTCAACTGTGCTAAATTTTTTCATAATATCCTTTAATTGTACCATGTCGGTACCATAATAAAGCCATTCCATTGGATTACGAACACATTCGGTTGATATGTTACCACCGTTTAATATGTATTTTATTTTATATTTATCTGCAAAATTATATAAGGTTGCAATAAAAGCATGATCCTGAGGAATATCAATATGCGGAACACCGGATTTAAAAAAGGCAAGTTGAAAATCCTTCATCTCTTCCCAATTGATCACTTCGGTATATAGGTCCAAACCTAATTTATCGACCATGACCTGAATATTATGAACTGCCAGTTCAGAATTCCATCCACCGTCAACATGAAATATAAGAGGGCGTAAACCAAGTTCTCTAACAGCTAAATGCAATAAATAAGAACTATCCACGCCACCACTCATTCCTAATATACAATCGAAATCCCTACCGTCTCCGTCTTTTTTAATTTTATCAACTAATTTTCTCATCTCGGCTTTGCCGCGCTCGTCTGTATGCCAGTTTGGTTGGACATTGGTATAAAAATCATTGCAATGATCACAAACACCGTCCTTATCAAAAGTAATACGAGAGTCGGATGTGTCCATTACACAATTTGTGCATATTTGATATTCTCTATCCATAATTAATCGAATAATAAATTTAAAATTTTCTTTGATGATTCGAGCTGATCAAACATAATTAAGGCCTCGTTGCTAGGAATATATTCTGTCTTAATTATATTCTCTGCTTTTTGTATTGCTTCTTGCAACCATCCATTTTTATTAATATCAACTATAATTATTCTACTTTTCATACATTCCGGCAGAATATCATAATATAAATTATATGTAATTGCAACAGGAGCACCACAAAAAATAGATTCATAAACACTGCGTGGAGATGAATCACTAGTTGGAATTGAAATAACTAATTTTGTATTCGACATAATCTTATACATTGTATAACGATCAACTCTACCTAAATCCAGGTCATTTTCTTCAAGTAAATCTATACAATCTGATTTATATGTAGTGTCCTGAAATGGATAAATAAAAGTAAGTTTTTCAAAGTTTTTAAGTTGATTTCTATTAATAAGAATATCTTTTATTCTGTATAATGCTGTAAAACCTCTGATTGATAACAAACCTTCCTTTTTTTTATTTTCAATAGATATTTTCAATGTTGACAAATAATCTTCTATTGAATTTATATCAATACCGTTTTGAATAATAATTGCATTTTTCCCAATTAATTCGTTTACTCCCTTTTGCATATTAATAGAGTCAACAGTAATACTTTTAGCATTTTTTAGACCATATTTTGCAAAATTCTTGTAAAAAACAGAATGAAAAGGTTTTACTAATATATCACTACCTTGTGGAGTACCAACATATTCTACACCAGCTGCTCGAGCCAGTACCAGATAATACATAGAGTGTGCGTGATAGACGCAGTTCTTATTTTTACTTGCAAAGTTTTTCAATAATAGGATCTGAATAGGAAGAAGAATTAATTTCAAAAGATTTCGCCATTTATTTCCAATTGAACTTTGCCTCTTAAACAATAGATTATCAAGAATGAAAAGCTTATATATAATATCCTCTTCTGTTATAATTTTTTTATATCCTTCTCCTGCTATTAAATCAGTAACTATAACTATTTCGTCATTAGGTAAAAGCTCCTTTGCGCTTTTATACCAGTCCATAGCATGGAAGTCACGAGCACCACATAAAAAAACTAACTTTTTATTCATAATTTAATTTTCTCTCATGTTCCATTACTTCTTCTGAACTAAAACGATTTTTGATAAATTTTGCAGGTACCCCACCTACAATGGTATAAGGTGCAACACTTTTATTTACAATCGCACCAGCAGCAATTATTGCTCCTCTCCCAATCACGACACCTTTTAAAATTATCGCACCAGTTCCTACCCAGACATCATTCTCAATAATTATCGGTTTATCATTATTTGATAATTTCTCATTTACATCAAACATATATTTACCAATTACAGACGTATTATGATCACCTCCCATAATAGTTACGTTTGGTCCAAACATAACTTTATTACCAATTACAATTTTTGTTATAGAAGAGAAACAAGCACCTGGCCCGATATAAACATCGTTACCTATCGAGATATTTTTATATGTAAAATAAGAATTAATAGGAAAAAAGATGACATTCGTCCCACTTTCTTTAAGTAATGATTTCATAAAATACATCAGGATCCTATTCAAAATTTTATTGATAAGCAAAAATAAATTAGCAATAGCCTTCATATTGATTTATGCAAATAATTGTAAATATTCATTAACTATCTTTTCTTTGTTAAAATTTATTTGTGCATAATTATAATTTCTTTCTGATATGCATTTTGCATCTTTAGGTGTTAAACTCATTACATATCTAATAACCTCACTTATCTCATTAATAAATAAAGGATTGAATAAAAGATTTCTATTTTTTATTAATAAGGGGATATCTGAAACATTTGAAGAAATGACAACTTTTCCTGTTGACATGGCTTCACAAATTACATTTGGTAAACCTTCATAATAACTAAATAGACCTAATATGTCGGATTCTCGCAACTTCTCAACAATATTTAGAGTTGGTTCATAAAAATTAAAAATATCATTTAAACAATATTTATTAATTAATTTAACTGCCTCTTCTTTTGAATTATCATTACTAATTCCTCCATACCAACTGACAATTAGTTGTTTTTTCTCAGTTTCATCTAAAAGGGCAACTGCTTCCACCAAACCTTTCAAATTTTTCAAATATTGATGACTAGCTATTACAATGATATTTAATTTCCCATTTTTCTTAAACTCAAATTCAAGATTAGGTTTCCAATTACCGAAATCCACAATGTTATAAATGACCTTACATTTATTCGATGGCAGAAAGGGATTAATTTCTTTTACTATTCGCATATTATCATGAGAATTCGCTATGATGTAATCTGCTAAGAAATGAAACCATCTAAATGATCTAAGTTTAAGAGAATTTAGAATATTAGGATTGGCGCTTCTTTCTCCAACAACAAGTTTCCATTTCCGCCGTGGTAATCCAGCCACTTCGCAAATAAAATTGGAAGCTTCTAAAAAAGATAAAACAGCATCATAGTTTCCACTACGTATAAATTTACGCATTTTTATTAATCTTCTAATATAACCCTTTTCAATTATTTCATGAACTTTAATATCATTATCTTTAAGAATATTATTGTAAAAATTTTCTTTATGATATACTAAAAACATAACATCATGTTTTCTTTCTTTAAAACCTAGCGCTAAATTCACTAGTTGTCTTTGAGCTCCACCAGAACCTAAACTATCAATAACACAAAGAATTTTCATATAATTTTATTGAATCAGCAAATAATAAAATCAAAAAAATTTTATAAAAAAATAAAGTACCAGCATTATAAAATATATGAATATGCCTATTTTTAAAAGTTGATGTGCAAGTTTTTCATTGATACTGTTTTTTAGATTACTTATATAAAGAAAAAGTATAGGATACATTGCTAATAGCCGTCTGTCATTAATATTTGAAGAATTAAGAAAAAGGTATAGGATAAAAAAGAAAAGTAAAACTAACATTCTAGTATCCAATGTCTTTCTAACGTTTTTAAAGAAAAAAGAAATCACACTTAAAATAAATAATAGTGACCAAAATACTGACTTAACTAACGATATAATTCCAATTAAGATTTGGTATGGAGTCTGAGATATTTCTATAATAGCCCATGGTGGGAAATGAGTGATTTGGGAATATAATACAATAGCAATATGTTTTAAGCCAAAAGGCAACCGATAAAGATACCTTCCTAGTCCTTGATTTTCGAGGCTTTCTAAAGTATATGTTTCATAATTTTCGAGTAAGGTAATAGTATTTGCGAATTTAGGAATCAGTAATTCGACCAAGAAAGGTAAAGAAATTATGAATACAAGAACAAATGAGAAAGTTGCTAACTTGAAATATCGATGAGATCGAGCTTTAAATATTATATAATATGGAACGAAAATAATCATAAATAAACCATTTTCAACCCGAAACTCAAAAACCAGAAAAATAATAAACAAAAGCAATAATAGTTTTTTGAAAGAAAATTTAGAAGAAATTAAAACAAAACCCACCATAAATAAGAAAGCGACATGTATGTCTCGCAGTATCCAAGGAGAGTAAAAAAATATAGGAGATAATATGGCATAAGTAATAGTATATTTCAGAATATTTCTTTGAACTTCGTTATTCTTAAGGAATTTGTACATCAATAAATTAGTTAAAATAGCAAGAAAACTGATATGCATTGATTGTAACAATACACTATTACCTTCAAAAAAGGTATTAGAAATATATGAAATCACACCCATTAAGAAATAGAAACCTTCCATTTCATAATGTATTCTATCGATAAAACACAATTGATATATTTTGATTATACTATTATTACCAAGATCTTCGCTATCTTGAAATAATCCGTATTGATCAGGATATAAAAAAAATGAATTACTTTCCACATAATTAGCATTGACTAGAAGCACATAAAGAAGATATAGAGGGAAAGTAACTAATAATATGATTAATAGATTATTTACATCTTCTTTTTTCTTTTTCCCCAATAAATAGCAAAAATAAATTGCAGAAAACAAAAAAACAATCAACGAAACTCCGACAGCGCTACTCCCAACAATTATACTTAAGGAAATAGAAAGTAAGAAAGTTATTATTATCAAGAAAATTATTTTTTGCATAATCTTCGATTAAATATCTTGATCAAATGATTAAGATTTTAGTTTGTTGTAAATATAATATTTAGATCTGTTCTTCATGTAATCAGTAACTACGGAAAATTATTAGGCTTCGACAAGTTTGATAATTTACCAGAATTTGAGGTTTGTTTATCAATAGTTAAGTTGAATTTTTCTAAGAAAACTGAAAAACTAGCAAGCCAAATAATTTTTTCACAATAAAATAAGTTATCAATTGGATATTTGCTCATGAGTTTCATGAGTAAAATAATATTACTCATGTTGAAAATACCGAGTTTTGCGATATTCCCTGCAAAAATTATTTTTTTTAATTCCTCAAAAAGATCAGAGTTTATTATCTCAATACACTAGTGGCCAAATAAATTATGGCCTATTTTAAAGTTAATAAACAAAGTCAAAT
>CAZQOT010000056.1:0-1316 GCA_964595115.1 uncultured Muribaculaceae bacterium
TATAATATATAGTATGATAACCTTTGTCACTTCCAAGTGAAGAAGTTAACATAATATTATAGGCCCCCAGGAACCCTTACTTACAAAATGAATAATTTTGAAAGTGAGGGTTTTTTTAATGGTAAAAAATATTGAAAAGAATTACAAAAATGTAATTGAAACTCAAGTTTCAGTTAGAGGAGCAAGACAGATTGATTTTACAAATGATGAGGGTAAAAAAATAGAGGGCATATCAGTTTATATTGAATATTCTCAAAATGAAAATGATTTTAATAAAGGTAAAATCTATGGTAAAAAAACTGAAAAGATTTTTATTCCGGATTTGGATAAGTGGGATGAATTAACTTGTTTATCTGCTCCATATGATGCTTTATTACAAGAAGAATATTCTGATCGTGGTAAAAAGCCAAGATTAATTGGTATAAAGCCTATTAATTTTTAATGGATATATTTGGTAATTTATGATTTAATACACTTTTTGAAAGGGGGTTTCAAAAAATGCATTATAAAAATATTGAGGTATCACTAGAAAATTTAGAATATATGTTTAATATTATTAATTCAATGAAACAAGATATAATTTCTAAAATAGATTTAGATCGTGAATTTTATGAAAAAGAGAAAGCTTTAAATCCTGTTAGTTATGGTTTTCTTACTACTTATAAAAAACAAGATGGTACGTTGTTTCAGAAAAGAACTAAAAACAGACCTATTGATTATTCAACTCATGATTATTATTATGTAGGAGAATTTAATTCATTTGGTCATGAAATTATATCTATAGTTGAAGATGTACAATTAAATTTAGGTTTAAATGATATTGATATCGATAAAAAATGGTACGTTGATTAGTACTATTAAAATAAAAAGGGGGCTCTTTTATTTGATATAGAAATATTTCAAAAAAGGAGTTGGTTAGTGTGTTAGTAGGAGCTGCTGCAACTGCTGAAGAAGTTACCGGAGTATTAGAAGTACTAGGGTCTGTATTTACCTTTATCATAGGTCAATTCTCAGATTTAGTTACTGTTGTAATGGAACAACCATTATTGATGATACCTATCGGTGTTGTTCTTGCATTAACTATAATCAAGATTTTCAAAAGATTTTTCTAATTTTTTGATTTGATTATAGTATTTAAAAATAGAAAGGGTGTGGGTTTTGGTTATTCGGAGTTTCCAAATTTCATGCTCTTTTTATTAAATTTGAAATATTGAAAGGTAGGTTATTTAAGTGTATTTAATATTTATTATTGTTGTTACTTTAATAGTTTATAAAATAGTTAAATTTATTAAAGGTAATAAGAAATGATTAATTTT
>CAZQOT010000056.1:1416-7207 GCA_964595115.1 uncultured Muribaculaceae bacterium
AAATGATTAATTTTATATTAACAGTTATAGCTGTTGTTATAGGTTTAGAATTACGAATATTAATTGATAAATTAATAAGGAAATACAAATTGATTGTAGTAAAAAGAACAATAGATAATGAAAATTTTAAAAATTGGAAAAAGGATGATTTTATATGATTTATGTTACGTATATGACAAAAAATGGAACTAAGAGAGAAGAATATCTTGACATAGAGCATTTATTCAGTGATAGAGAACGTTTAGCTTATTTAGAGTCATTATTCCATTATGGTCATATAAAAGACTTAATTAAGCAAGATTATTTACATTAAGAGAGGGTAGGAGTTGGTTAGTGTGAAATTAGTTTATAAAATATTATTTATTTTTGTTATTTCTATTTTATGTTTTTTACCTATAAAGGCAAAAGCTGATAATAGTGTTGTTAAAACTTGGAATTTTGTAGATAATTATGATAGTTATTTTGTAGATAATTATGGCCAAGATAGTTCTAGTAATTATTTAGATAATGATAAATTAGATAATATAAAAGCTCAAGTCATGGCTTATGTTAATGGTAATATTAATAGTACTGATAAAAAATATTATATAGTTACTTACGGCAAGAAGGATTATAACCCTTCATTTGCTACTAGATATTATAAAATAACAGCTCGTGTTTATTGGTTTGATGATAGTAATTATAATAATATAAATGGTTTTATATATACTATTAATTCAACAGCTAGTCAGATAATGTTAGGTTTTGATAGTGGTGAATATACTTCGCGTTATGGTTATGAATATGCTAATTTTTCAATACCAATAAATTCAACAAGTAGTGGTTCTTCAACTGGAGGTTTTAGTAATCCAATTCCTAGTAGTCAGAGTAATTTTTATTTAGGCAATGAATGGTTTGAGAGTAATATTGATAATTCAATATTAGATAATATTCAATTTACAATAGGCCAGTATAGTGGGAATGACTGGTTTGCTTTGAATATAGATAGTAATACTTTTAATCTTAATGATACTATAAATTTATTTTCATATTTTACTGAAGAAGTTGTAAATGTACCTGTTATCACTTTAAATGGTGATAGTACAATATATGTTGATGAATATTCAACTTATAGTGATTTAGGTGCTACAGCTTATGATCAAGAAGATGGAGATATAACTGATGATATAACTATCTTAAGTAATTTGAATACTAGTGTACCTGGTGAATATCAAGTTACATATGAGGTTTGTGATAGTGGCAATAATTGTGTACAAGCTGTTAGAACAGTTATAGTTAGAGATAATTATACCAAAATTTATATGAAAGATAATTATAAACGTATTATATTTTGGTATAAAGATTATAGAGATTTATTAAGTATTTCTTATGCTACTTATTTTAGGGTTAATGGTACTTATTTATACAAAATGTTTGATATTACATCTTCTTTGGAAAGTTATAGTTTTGGTCATATAAAAGATATTAATAATGAAAATTTGAAAGCTGTTAGTAATATTAAAAATAATTTAGTATTATTTGGTGTTCCAATTGGTAGTTGGGTTTTTGATAATGTAGAAGAATTGTTATTAGGATTTGATTTTTTTGATAATGAAAAAACTGCATGGTTTTTTGACCCTAATATTAGTCATTTAAATATTAATGATTATTATATTGATGTTGATTTAACTTATTTAGATTATGCTATTTTTGATTATAATTATTATTTAGTTTATTCATCTAAAATTAATAGTTCCACCGGTGAATATGAAATATCTTATGATGATGATGGTATACCTGTTGTTATTTCTCCAATTATCAAGCCTGATACTATTGATGTAATTGTTCCAGATACTATTTTAGGTAAGATTACAAGTTCATTAAATTATTTTCGGTCTAGTATTTTAATGCTTTTTGGTTTTGTTTCTTATTTATATTTAAGTTTACCAGTTACTTTTCAAATATTTATATTGGCTATGTTAGGTATTACGTTTATTATGTTTTTAATTGGAATTTTCTTTTAAGGTGGTGGTTTTATGTTTGATTTTATTATAAATGGCATAAGTAATATAGCTACTTTTTTACTTTCGTTTATTCCTTTTGTTTTAGATGTTATATTTTCATTTTTTACTGCTCTTCCTACTGATATTAGTTCATTTTTATATTCTAGTTTTTCATTGTTATTTGTTTTAGGTTTGATAATTTTAGTAAGAAAAATTATATAGAAAGGGTGATTAGATGTGATAAATAGTATGTATGATGTTAGTATTCAATTAACTGGTGTTTTGCCATCTGAAATGCAATTTATTAATGCTATATTAACTTTTATATTAAGCTGCTTACCTTTGTTAGCTTTAATTGCATTATTTGCTATTCCTTATTTATTAGCTAGTAATAGGATTAGGAGGTAGTATTGCATGGAAAATATAATAATGTTTATTTTACATTGGATAGGTCAATTTATAGGTATGTTAAATTTTCCTATGTTTAGTAATGGTATAACTTTTTTACAATTCATTCTTGCTGTTCCTATAGCAATAGCTTTAATTAAATTAGTAATGTTTTCATTTACTCAATATGTAGATAAATCTGATTTTAGTGTGTTTGGTAGTTTAAGTAACAGTGGTGTTGTTTATGATCATGAAATTTATTATGAATCGAATATTGATAAGCATGGAATTAATAGAGGTGGTTTAGTTAAAACAGTTAATTCTGTTCGTAATCTAAAAACCGGTTATAGAGGTTCTAATACTGAAATTAAGTATTCAGATGGTAGAAAAAAACGAATACAATATTCTAAAAACTTTCGATAGGTAGGTGTTAATATGTATTATTTTATTAGCTTAGATAATATAATGTTGTTTTTTACATCATTAGGTTTAGATTTATCGACGATAACTGATTTTGGACGAGCTATATTGTTTATTGGTTGCAATATATTTTATTTATTTACTTGGTTAGCTATAATGTATGTTTCTTGTTTTATATTAAAAAAATTTATTAAGTTTTTGTTTAGAAGATATAATTTTTATTTTTAAAAATAGAAAGTAGGGGATTTTATGAAATTTAAAGATTATTTAGATATTAAATATAATAATGATTGGTTTAAAGGTGTTATATTTGGTTTTTTATTTCCATATTCAATTATTGTTATTTTATTTGATTATATAAATTATAGAGGTATGAAAAAATGATAATACATATAGGTGGAGTTCCAAGGGTAGGAAAAAATAAAACTGCTGTTTATTTAGCTGTGAGTCATTATAGTAAGGAAAATTCATTAATAAAACAATTAATTCGTAAGAAAAGAGGTTTAGATCCAATTTATAATAATGTTTATTCTAATTTTCCCATATTACTTGATCGTAGAAAAAAGATATATGCAAATGAAATTTCTATATATGATTTAAATGGTGAATATCGTTTAAGAGAAAATGCTATGATTGTTATTGATGAAATGCCGGTTACTTTTGATGCTTTAGATTGGAAAGATTTTCCTAAAGCTATAGGTGATTATTTGCATGTACATGGTCATTATCATATTAATTCAATTATTTTAGTTGCTCAACATCCTAAACGATTACCGAATAAACCACGTGATATTGCCGAAATATTATGGCGAATAAAAAAATTTAAAAAATTGCCTTTATTACCTTGGGGTAGATTAAATGCTGTTCAATATTTTCAATTTGATGATTACGGAAAACCAGAGTATATTGATAAAAAAGTTGCAACTTATGATTTTGAAATAGTTAAGAAATGGTGTAATTTAAAAAATATTCATTCTAGGTATAAGCATGATTATATGTATCCACGTATAGCTGATAAGCCTATGCTAGAGCATAATGAGTACAATGCACTATATTTAAGTAAAAAGCAAATTTTATGTAATTTCTATGGTGTAGGTAAAAAGTAATAATTCACAATAGTCAAGGGCGCGTAGCGCATAGTTTATCCTTGACGATTGGGAATTATGCATATACTGGTTTTAGGTCAGAAAGGCATGAAATGCCTTACTGATGTTAAACATCACGTATGTGTGCAGCTTTAGCTGCACACTACGATTAAGAAAGTGAGGTAAATTTATGAACGAAAAGTTCATTAACCCCCCTCCCACTGATAGGGGGGTACAAAGTGCAACAGCCCTTATTTTACAAGAAAAAAATATTTTGATTGATTGGTTTCAATGTACCTTAAAAAATACTAGATGTTATGCTAAAAATATATTAATAGATTATTTTAATGTTCCTGAAGAAAAAATTATTTTTGAAGATAAAGGTTTATTTAGTTATGATCGTACTTATAGTTATTTAAATATTAGAGTTATGGAAAGTAGTAAACATAAAGAGTTGGGTACTCATATATATTTAACTGGTCAAGGTTGTAGAGATGTTGAAGAATTAAATATTGATTGGTATAAGCTATTTGATAGATTGTTTACTGATTTTGAATTGAATGTTACTAGGTTAGATATAGCTATTGATACATTCACTGATAAGTATTTTACATTATATAAGATTAGAAATTATATTATGAATGGTCAAGTATGTTCTAAATTTAAAAGTTCTACTGAATTTAAGCAATGTTCTTTATCTACCTCTGATGTTGAAAGTGAAACAATATGGTTTGGTTCTCGTATATCTAATATTCAAATAGTATTTTATAATAAATTATATGAGCGAATTAATGCTAATTATAAAGTAAATGATGATATAACAAATTGGTATCGTGTAGAAACTAGATTTAGAAATGAGGTAGCATATTCTTTTCTTCAACAAATATTGAATAGAGGTTTAACTTTGTCTAGTTTAATTAATGATGTATTATATAATTATTTAGATTTTAAGGATTATGGTTTAAGTAAACAAAAAACACGTTGGAAAACTTCTCAATGGTGGTTAGATTTTTTAGAAACTAATAAAAAGTTATCATTAGATATTAATATTAAAGAGAGTAGTATTGTAGCTAAAAAGAAATGGTTATCTGAAACAGTATCTAAAAGTGAATTTATGGTATATGTGTCTGACTTAAAAAAAGATGGTATAAATTTAGATCTAAATTCTAGTGATTATATATATCAACATTTGAAAGGTGGTTTTAATAGGTTATTAGGTAGTGAAAAGGATTTAATAAAAATAAATGAATATCGTTTAATTGAGGGGCTAACTCCTCTTACACGTAATGATTTATTTGAAATAATTAATCGATTAGAAAAATTAGATAATTTTTAATATAGAACATAAGAAAGGGAGTTTTCTATGAAAATTATTTATCTTGCAGCTGGTTATGCTAAATTAAATTTTGATAATGTTACATATCAAGATAAATATGTAAAAAGGGATATAGCTGGCGATATGTTAGATGTTGATTTAAATGATTATGATTTGATTATTGCTAGTCCACCATGTAATTATTATTCTATTGCAAGTCCTATAAATCAAAATAAAAAAAGTAAATATGCTTTAGAAACAAAGCATTTATTACCATCAATAATAAAAAAGTGTGAGAACCTGGCTGTTCCTGTTATAATAGAAAATGTCATTAATAAATCTCGTATGAGAGATATTATTGATAATACTACTTTATTATATTATGAACATGGTAGGCATTGTTACTTTACTAATGTTATGTTAAATCTTAACCAGGTTAATCAACTTATGGAATATGTTGCTCATAAATCAGTAAAACAACGTCAAGGTGGTTATAATGTTAATCGTGTTATTGAATATTTTGTTAAAACTTTGTTGTAGTGTAAATTAAAATAGATTAACATTATATTAATCTATTTTTTATGTTATACTGTGTTTAGGTG
>CAZQOT010000057.1:0-7130 GCA_964595115.1 uncultured Muribaculaceae bacterium
CACCACTTCTCTATTATTATATTTAAAGTATAACATTTATTATACTGGTGGTCAATAAAATTAAAAACAAGATTACTCTTGTTTCCATCTTCCCAAACCTATTTTATCTTGAACTTCATGGCACTTTTTTCTTGCCATAGATGTAACTTTAGCAAGTCCTTTATCTAAAACTGCATCGACCAAGGTTGATTCAATTATATTTTGATATTTTTTTTGAATTGGCTTTAACGTATTAACAACTACATCGGCAACTTCTTTTTTAAAATTGCCATAATTACTGTCCTTAAATTTTGCCTCAACATCTTCAATAATCATGTTTGATAAAGTTGCATATATCGTTATCAAATTAGATATGCCAGGTTTATTTTTAACATCATATATAATTTTATTATCACTATCTGTGATGGAACTCATTATTTTTTTACGAATAACGTCCTCCTCATCAAGTAGCATAATACATCCTTTATGGTCTTCATCTGATTTACTCATTTTTTTAGTTGGATCTTGCAAATCTTTAATGCGTGCTCCTTCTTTTGGAACAATCGGTTTAGGTATTTTAAAAGTTTCTCCATACCTATTATTGAAACGTTCTGCGATATCGCGGCATAACTCAACGTGTTGTTTTTGATCTTCCCCAACAGGCACTATATCAGCATCATACAAAATAATATCAGCTGCCATTAATACGGGGTAAGTGTAAAGACCACAAGAAAGATTTTTATTTCCTTCCTTTTGGTTTTTATCCTTAAATTGAGTCATTCTATTCAATTCCCCTAAATAAGTATGACATTCTAAAATCCATGATAATTGTGCATGATATGGGTTTTCTGATTGAACATATATAGTTGTATCATTTGGACTAAGTCCACATGCTAGATATATAGCCACCATATCCTTTATATTTTTTCTCAATTCATCCTTGTCTTGAGGAACCGTAATAGCATGCATATCCGCTACAAAAACATAAGTTTCATAATTCTTTTGCAATTCTATGAATTGTTTTATAGCGCCTATATAGCCTCCTAATGTAATTCCTCCTGTTGGTTTTATACCAGATACTAATCTTTGCATACATCATTCTCCTTGCTATAATTTTAACATATATATATATTTATGACTAGATAAAAGAAAAAAATCAGTTTTCTGATTTATAAAATTTTATCTAGTATTCCATAATTTAATGCTTCCTTAGCTGTTAAATAATAGTCCCTTTCTACATCATTTTCAATTCTTTCTATTTTTTGACCCGTATTTTTTGCTAAAATTTGATTAAGACGTTCTCTTGTTTTAATAATGTGTTCGGCCGCAATTTTCATATCTGTCGCTTGTCCTTGAGCCCCCCCTGATGGTTGATGAATTAATATATCAGCATTAGGTAAAGCATACCTTTTACCTTTAGCCCCACTAGATAATAAAAAAGCTCCCATTGATGCTGCTAAACCAACACATATCGTGGATACATCGCTTTTAATATAATTCATCGTATCATATATAGCCATTCCAGCGGTAACAGAGCCACCATTAGAATTAATATAAAGATTAATATTTTCATTACCTAGACTATCCAAATACAATAATTGAGCAACAATATTATTAGCTAAATGGTCATCTATTTCTCCACATAAAAGAATAATTCTATCTTCTAACAATCTTGAATATAAATCATATGCTTTTTCACCATTGCTAGTTTTTTCAATGACTGTTGGTATTAAATACAAATTATCACCGTCCTCTCTAATATATTAGTAAAAACAATTAAAAATATACCTGCGGGCAATAGACAAATTTTTCACTTTTTACTATATGATAATCGTACTAAATCATAAAGATCATCATGTTTTTTATCCCATTCTATATTTAGAAATTGCTTAATTCTTTCATAAACAGTATCAATATTATATTCAACCGAACTGAAACATTCATAATATAAATATTTAAGCTTATCAATTTTTTTATTCATGTACAGTTCTTCCAATTCCTTTGCTAGAAATTGTTTTTTTTGAGCTTCATTTCTTGTTAAAAACATATTATTATCTTCAAAAATAGAACTATTAATAATATTAATTGTTGTTTCACTCATTCCTTGTGCTATATCAAGCACTTCTGCTTCTTCATCAATATACAACTTACTAATCATTATAATTTTACCAACCTTATTTAATAGTACACCCAATGCCTCTTTGTCATTTGTGAAAAGGCAGGCATAATTAACTAATTTAATTCTCTTACAATCATAAATCTCAGTTATATTGTAAATGCTATTTATAAAACTTTGATCAGTAATAATGGCATTAATAACAATGTTCTTATATGTTATATCATTAACTTTAAATAAAGGTATTTTTTTAAAATATTCAATATCATCATCTGTAGCCCATTCATAAAATTCATATAATTTTTCATCTAAATTCATGAGTATATCATAAATATATTTCATCTCTCTTCCCTTCCCTTAATAAAAATACACAAGTTAATAATTATAAAACCAATCGAAGTATATAAAACAGCTCCACTTCTAATAATAAAATTAACGTATTCATTAAAAGTATACCCAACTGTCATGAAATTTATAGAGATAATCATGTGAACACAACCAATTACCATCAAACCAAAACCAACAAGAAAGAAAAATATTCTAGTAAGCATGATATCACCTATTAAATTTTATTAAATAAAGATTTATTTAAAACAAAAAAGAGTTTAATAACTCTTTTACTTTTCTACCCCAACTAAAAATATTTTATTATCAAAGCCACCACGTTTAACTCTTTTTTCATCAGCAAATTCTAACACTTCTTCAAATGTTATTCCAAGTGTACTACAAATACCTCTAATGACCTCAATTATATCGCCTAGTTCTTCTTTGTTATTGCTCTCTAAATATTCATTTACTTCTTCTTGTAATTTTTCATTAAGCATCTGTTTATATTCTTCATCATTTAATATTCTAATGATAGGTTTTTCACCATTGGATTCAATGATTTCCGGAATTTTATCTCTTACTAATTTGCCATATGGATTACTCATCTTTTTCATCACCTTCTTCAATTTGAATAAATTTCTCAACATCAACTTTATTTATAGAGTCAAAACGTTTTGATATCTTCTCTGTAGTTGTATGAACGCTTTCAACATCTTTAGAAACAGTTTGAATACTTTTTGATAGTTTGTCCCATCTATCACGATACCTATCAAATTCGATACTAAGTTTAGTCAACTCTTCTTGAATAATAGATGCATATTTATCTCTTTCCATATTTTTAACAATCATTTGTATAACTGTTAGAGTACTCATCAAAGTAGTAGGAGATGTTATCCACACTCTTTTTTTATTAGCATAATCAATTATATCTTGGTGATATGCATTAATTTCTGCAAATATTGCTTCAGCAGGCAAAAACATAATTGCTTGATCAGAAGTTACTGTTGGTACGATATACTTAGATGAAATCGCATCAATATGTTTTTTAACATCACTCTTAAATTCTTTTTCATTCATATCACGTTCAATTTGTGATAATTTTTTATCAACCATTAATTGATAATGCTCTAGTGGAAACTTTGAATCGATACAAATTGTTCCAAGCGGAGATGGGGCAAATAATACAGCATCTGCAATTGTATCATTACTAAGTGAATACTGCATCTTATAAATCGAGTCATTCTTTTCCCCAAAAACATTGCTTAGAATATGTCTTAAATTAACTTCTCCAAAAATACCTCTACTTTTTTTATCGGTTAAAACGCCTTGAAGTGACACGATGTCACCTGATAACGATTCTATCTTTTTTTGAGCCTCATCAATTTTCGATAACCTTTCTAGGACAGATGAAAAAGTCTTATTAGTTTTTTCAAAGTTCTCATCTAATCTTGAATTGACTTTCTCGTTAATAGCATTCATCTTTAATTCAATTCGTTCATTAAGACGATGAAAATCCTCTGTTAGAACCCTTCCAAAATCACTTTTAAAATCTCCTATTTCTTTTGTTATACTTGTTTCTAATTTTCCTAAACGTTCCGTAATATTACTTTCATTAATGTTTTTTGATAATGAGATTACACAGATGATAAGAATTATTACCAACAATATAATAATTATGTACTCCATTATTTCACTCCATTCATATTTAAATATTTTTGAATCAATCTAGATATTATAAAGGCAATACTTAGTAAGGCTGCTATTTCAAGCAGTATTCTAGGATCCTTTAAACTTTCTATAAAACTTAAGCCTATGTACCCCCAAAAATATACGATTGATAATTTACCAATAAAAAGACTAACCATATACTTCTTTAAATCCATTTTTGATAAACCTGACGCAATATTTATAACAAAAGCCGGGGTAAATGGTAATGCCACTAAAAGTGTCAATTTACTTAAAGAAATATCACTTGCATAATTCATAAATCGATGGACTTTTCCATCTATTTTAATGTTTCGATATAATATTTTACTAAATCCTAGTCTAAAAGCATAAAAAGATATCAAACAACCAACAATAGTAGCAGACCAAGATAATATAAATCCCCATAATGACCCAAAAGCAATGTTATTTAACGCTATAAAGGCACCTAATGGTAAAATGGGAATGATTGATTCTAAAATAATAAGAAAAATACCACAAAGAGGTCCACAAGTACTTAGAATATTGCTTGCTGTTGCGATGATTTTTTCAATGCCTTCTACCATGCTTATTCTCCATTCAAGTATTATTATAATATAAATTAATGAAATAATGTTCTCTTTTTTATAATTTTATATATTTACTTGTCTAACTTGTCAATCCTATAACTAGATAGTAGACAAAAACAATAAAACAATGTATAATTGTTAAAGTTAATCTTTAAAAATTATTAACTAAGAAAGGAGTAAAAATGAAATTTTTTGAAAATGGCGATACAAAAGTCTTTGCCTTAGGCGGCCTAGGAGAAGTGGGCAAGAATATGTATTGCGTCATGCATAACGATGAACTTATCATTGTTGATACGGGCGTTATGTTTCCTCAAGATGAACTAATGGGAATAGATTATGTCATTCCTGATTTTTCATTCTTAAAGAAGAACCAAGATAAGATTAAAGGTTTATTTATTACCCATGGTCATGAAGACCATATTGGGGGTATCCCTTTTCTCTTACAACTTATCAAGATTCCTATAATATATGCGCCTAAACAAGCTACTGAACTTATAAAAAGGAAAATTGAAGAACGCGGTATTAAATATAAAAATTTAAGTGTTTATACTGAAAAAACAAAAGTTAAAACTAAATACTTTGATATTGAATTTTTTGCCACAACTCACTCGATACCTGATTCACATGGTATAGCAATTAATACCCCAAATGGTATGATTGTTATGACTGGTGACTTTAAATTTGATTGGACACCAATTGGGCCAATGTCAAACATTCATAAGATGGCTGAAATTGGTAAGAACGGGGTAAAACTATTAATGAGTGATAGTACTAACGCTACCATCGAAGGGGTATCTATCAGTGAATCTAAAGTTGATGAAGCTTTGGGCGATGTTTTTGAAAGGACAGAAGGGCGTATTATTATTGCAACTTTTGCTTCTAATATTTATCGTTTAAAGCACATAGTTGAAACTTGTAAAAAGAATAATCGTAAAGTAGCGTTATTTGGTAGAAGTATGGACACATCAATTGAAATTGCTATTGCTTGTGGGTATATAGAAAATACCGATATTTTTGTTAGTCCTGAGGAAGCAAATAAGATGAAAACTAATGAAATAGCATTATTATGCACTGGGTCTCAAGGTGAGCCTTTAGCTGCCCTATCAAGAATAGCAAATGGATCGCATAGGCAAATAAAATTAATTCCAGGAGATGTCGTTGTATTCTCATCATCAGCTATTCCAGGGAATGCATCTAGTATTTCAGGCACCATTAATAAGCTATATTTAAAAGGAGTAAAAGTATATACTAATACATTATTAAGCGAAATTCATACGTCTGGGCACGGTAATAAAGAAGAATTAAAATTAATGATGAGACTTTTTAATCCTGAATATTTTATGCCATACCATGGTGAATTCTTAATGCTTAAAGCACATGCTAATTTAGCGTGTGAATGTGGCATTAAGAAGGAGAATACTTTTGTTCTAGATAATGGTGATGTCTTATCAATAACCAAGAATAGCATTAAAAGAAATGGAACGGTACCTGCATCTGATATATATGTTGATGGCAATCGCATAGGCGATGTTGGTAGTGCTGTTATTAAAGATCGTAACATCATGTCTGATGACGGTATACTAGTTATCATTGCTAATATTGATATTGATAAAAATGAATTATTAGGTAATACTAATATTACTACTAGAGGATTTGTATTAGTTAATGAGAATGCTGAACTATTAAGCAAAATAGAATATATGGCTAATCAAATAATTAAGAATAATCTTAAAAAGAAAAATCTCAATTATGCTGATTTAAAAATACAAATCATTCAAGAAGTGTCTCCATTTATACATGAAGAAACAGGTAGAAAACCGATTATCTTACCAGTATTTATGGAAATAAAAAGTAGAAATTAATTCTACTTTTTATTTTTGTTCTTGTTTTAATTTTCTTTTAACATATTGTATTTGTTCGTTACTCCTTATTTGTTCTTCTGTATAAGGGCAGCTATTGTAATTAACATAATTATCTATTAATTCGGCTAAGAACAAGCCAGAAATCTCTTCTTTATGCAAAAATTTTATTATTTCTTCTAAAGGATAATCGATTATTAAATTCAATATACTCTTATACACAAAATTATCAGCAGTATTATCTTCCTTTTGAACATGAATATAATTAATAAAAAATTTCTCACGCATATCGCCTAATATAGCATAATAATTTTTTCGGTTGTAGTAATATATTTCATCAATTATTTCCATAAATAAGAAATCGGGAGAACTTTCTATGCAAAAACCATTAGCTAATTTATTATATAAACTAATATATTCTTCAGCAATATAATTTGAAGAGAAGATAAGCCCATTTTCTTGATAATAATCATTACCACATTTATATAAACTATCACCATTAATAATAATAGAATTGATTTCTTTTTCAAGACACATATTATTTTTTATAGATATATGTAAAGAAATGGGTTCTTC
>CAZQOT010000058.1:0-6730 GCA_964595115.1 uncultured Muribaculaceae bacterium
ATATTAATGGCGTCCTCGATTGGAGTCGAACCAACGACCTATCCCTTAGGAGGGGATCGCTCTATCCTGCTGAGCTACGAGGACACTAGAAATATAATAACATAAAAGACTACAAATTTGTAGTCTTATTTCGTTAAATTAATCATTAGAATGAACCATAGTGATGTTGCATATTTAAATTTAACACCAAACTCACATAAACCAACAGCCTTATCAACCAATGTCACTATCCATCCTTCAACAAATTTTGGTGGTTTAGGATTTAGAGGAAACATATGTGTTTCAATAATGTTTCTTTCTTTATCAGAAATACCAAATTGATTAATAGCATTATTAGCTGCTATTTTAGCATGATTGAATACTGATATTGTACTTTCTTTTAATCCCTTTTCGTTTGAAGTTATGAAAAAGTCATGCAGCAATCCTGCTGTAGCAGCTGTTTCATAATCTAATCCTAGTTTTCTAGCAACTAAATATGAATAATATGATACTTTAATAGAATGGGTTAAACGATTGGTACCATGGTGATATGACAATCCTATTTTATTGAATTCTTTATCATCAAGAATGTAGTTAACAATCATATTGTACTGTTTATCCAAAATATTGTCTTTCATTATTCTCTTCCTTCTTGTTTATCTTTATATTATACGAAATCTCTTTCTTTTTTATAAATACATTAGCTCATTTTTAATATAAATGCAATTACAATTTTACAACAATTTTTAAAATTTGTCTAGTCCTTAACTGCTTTTAGCATTTTTCTCCATAGTTTAGAGGTTGAATAATTAAGGATTCCAACCTTATATATTTTCATACCATAAGTGAGCATTAAATAGATAAATCCTACTAAAATAATAATCGAAATAGATATATCTATAAGTCCTATTTGCCCTATTAAAAGTAGTGGTGGTGACATTAGGGCTGATAAAAATGGAATATAAGATACTATTCTAATAAAAAGTGATCCTTGAAAAGTTGGCGCAAGCATTGATAAATAATAACCAAGAACACATATTAAGACTATTGGTGTTTGCAATTGTTGAAAGTCTTCGTTGCTTGTCGTCATAGATGCTAAAATACCTGCTATTAATGAATACGCTAAAAAACTTAAAATAATCAATGCAATCGTAATTGGAATGACATACACCAATCTTTGGGCTATACCAGATGATACTAATTGACCCCAAATAGCTCCCAAATCGAAATCACTGCCTAAACTAAAATTGCTAGCATTAGTAGCCTTCCTGACTACTAAGCCTATAATCCCTGCTATAAACAAGATTGAAGCTTGAATAATGATGAATAAATTGCTTGCTAGTATTTTTGACAGAAAGTGTGTTTTAGGTGACACATTAGAAATAATTATTTCCATACTACGAGTTGTTTTTTCTTCATTAATGTCTCCACCTATCATTTGAACTAAAAAGACTATTAACATAAAAAATGGCAATATAAAGATTGGGAAAACAATCCCCATCACAAAAGACATAGTTTCTTCTTGCTCTGATTTGGAATCATCTAAAATATTACGTTCAATGGTAGCTGGTGCATTAATTGATGCTAATTCAGATTGATTAATATTTGATTTTGACATAGCAAGAGCTACTTTAGAAGAATTAATAGAACTACTTATAATTTGATACAAAATACTATCGATATAAGAATTACTTATAACTTCTGCTTTTATGTAACTATTAGGATCTTGATCAACAATTATTACTATCTTCTTATTATCTTTGATATCTTTAATTAATTTATCTCTTTCTTCAAAAGACTCCTTTATATTCACTTTATAAAAGTCTTCTACATATTTTTGGGTTTGATCAAAACTAGAATTAAATAAATCAAACATTTCATTAGTGTTGTCTTTTATATATATATCTGTCGGTGTGCTAAAATCTCCACCGAAAGCTGCAATTATAGAATCAATATTAATTAAACAAATAATTAACACAACCAATAAAACATTAACAACAGCGAACCATTTTGTTTTGATTTTCTTATTTAAACTAATCTTTATTAAATATTTAAATTTATTTGTCAAAACGTTCACCTACCTTCGCTACAAAGATTTCATTTAATGATGGTTCTTCTACTACAAACTTTGTAATATTCTTACACTTTGATATAAATTTAAAAACATCATCAACATATTTTTCTTCCTTTATTTTTACCTCTAAATCATCGCCAAGATCATTTATTTCAATAACTCCATCGACTTTCAACAACTTTTCCTTATCAACATCCCCATTAATAATAATATTTTTCTTTCGATAGTTTCTTTTTATATTTTTAATGTTACCCTCTAAAACAGCTTGTCCTCTTACAAGAATAACTAATTTATGGCAGAATAATTCAACATGTTCCATACGATGAGTTGAGAATATTATGATTGCCCCTTTTTCTTTAAATTCTTTAATAGCGTCCATAAACATAATAACATTTATTGGATCAAGTCCTGCAAACGGCTCATCCAAAATAAGTAATCTAGGATTATTAATTACAGCTGCAATAAACTGAATTTTTTGTTGATTTCCTTTTGATAATTCTTTTATTTTACGATACTTGTAATCTTTAATTTCAAATCTTTCTAACCATTTATTAAGTTCTTGTTCGATTTGTTCTTTTTCCATTCCTTTTAAAACACCATAATACATGACTTGATCATACACTGTCATCTTAAGCAATAAACTTCGTTCCTCGGTTAAAAAACCGATTTTATCAGTTACATCATAATTAATTTTTTTGCCATCAAGGGTAACATTTCCTCCATCAGCTTCTAAAAGCCCCATAATAATTCTAAAAGTTGTTGTTTTTCCTGCCCCATTAACCCCTAAAAGACCAAAGATTTCTCCTTCTTTAACATCAAAAGACAGGTTGTCCACTGCTTTTAAATCACCATAATATTTACTAATATTACTCGCTTTTAACATAATATCCTCCCATTATTTTTGAATTGATTTAATAATGTATACACTTTTATTATTTAAATTTAATTTGCTAATAAAATTATTTAATCCCTCCATTGAAAGATTATCAATAATTTTTCTAATATTAGCTTCATATTCCCCATATAAAATAAGATTTTGACTAATTAAAACATTGGTGTTTTCAACACTTTCAAACACATATATATTGTTGCTAATAAACATCTTTATTTTATCACTAAAATCCTTTTCGTCAATAGATATATTTAATAATTGTTTCTCAATCGCATCTAGTAATTCTGAAGTATGTTCCGTATCCGCACTCATTGTTTGATAAAAATGGTCTTCTGTAAAAGTACTATCAAACGCTATGTTTGATAACAAGAAGCCTTTTTCTCTCATCTCTTCATTGAAAGTAGAAGTGGTCCCAAAGAGGCAATCAAAAATAATTGATAAATAAATATTACGAATCTTAGGAGGTATTTTTATACCTTTCAAAGGGATTTTTATGCCTACACATATTTTAGGTACTACGACATTCATTTCTTTTTCTTCGTATTCTTTTAAAACCTCATCTTCCTCTTTAATTTTTTTAATAGCAATTATTTGTTGTTTATCAAACTTTTTTGCTTGCTGATTTACTTTTACAATATTTAACACTTCTTCAACATCAAACTTACCCGTTATTACTAAAAACATATTTGATGGATGATAGAATGTATGATAACACTTGTATAATTGTTCTTTTGTAATTGATCTAATGTCTTTTACTTCTCCTGCTACGTTATATCTAATAGGATGATTAATAAAAGCATTCAATCTTATTTGATCACTTAAAAAAGAATATGGATCATCATCATACATTTTTATTTCTTCTTCAATAATACCTTTTTCCTTTAAGACATTTTCATCGGTAAAGTATGGAGATTGTACAAAATCAAGCAGATAATTAAGATTTTCCCTTAGACGAGTTGAACATGAAAAATAATATGCTGTATTAAAAAGACTCGTATAAGCATTGACATCCGCTCCGTTTTGTGCGAAAAAAAGCATTGGATCGATTCCCGATTCTTGTTCGAACATCTTATGCTCAAGAAAATGAGCTATTCCAAGTGGAACACTAATCATTTCCTTTTCACCAAGAGGAATGAAACTAGTATGAATAGCACCATATTTTACATTAAAACTGACCATCGTCGTATTAACGGTATTTTTTGGAACCATAAATATCTGTAAACCATTATCAAGTGTTTCAATATATAAAACATCTTTTGTTTTCTCAATCTTAACTTGCTTCATCATCATCACCCCCATGCAATAAATAAACAGTATCAATATGAATTTTCTTACTAATCTTTTTGATATCATTTACTGTTACTGTTATTATTTTCTTTTTAAACGTTTCAATATCATCTTGTTTATATAATAATTGCCACAAATAATTATTAATTATAAAATTAGAATTATCTTCAATACTTCTAACAACACTAAGACGATCTTCTTTAGCTTTCGCTAATTCCTCATCACTAATATTACCTTTAGCCATATTATCAAATTCAATTTTAATAAGTTTTAAAGCCTTATTATATGATTCTTTATTTATACCAGATCTTATAGTTAAAAGGCGATCAGCATGACGATAATTACTTGTAACGTAATACGCTAAAGAATTTTCCTCACGAACACTTTGAAATAATTTTGAGTAACCAGGGCCACCTAAGATAGCACTAAATAATGGCAAAACATAATTATTTTCAAAAGGAGTTAATTTCTCTATCTTACATCCAATGACCAATTTAGCTTGTAATAATTTTTCAATATCTTCAGCTTTTCTCAACCGTTTATTAAAATTATTATGTTCTATATATATATCTTCTTTTTGTTTTTTGACAGTATTTATAGGGATCATATCAGTTATTAGCTTTCGCATATCAGCAAAATCCATATTTCCCAATACAAAAACATCAATTAAATCACTATGGAGAATACTTTTGTAGTATTCAAATACTTTATGTGCATCTATATTTTCAATATCTTCAAGATATCCATTACGATATGACAAAGGAGATTTAGGATCTAACTTTTCTAACATTCTTACCATGCTATAATAATCCGGATTATCTTTAATTGATTTTAATTTAGCGGTTATTTCATTTTTAACAATATTAAAACTTTTAATATTAAAACTATCATTATCAATATCAGGGTTAAATATTATTTCTTTAAAGAAATCTATACTTTCTTTATTTAAACCAGATTGTGTATATTTATCATTAATCATTGTCATATTAAAAGATGTAACAGTATACTTTCCTAATCTATTTTCACTGGCTGTAATAATTGGTCCATATAAACTTTCCATTTTTTTAGTTAATAATCTGGATGATGGATATTTTTTACTTGTCAATAAAAGAAGAGGATGAATGAAACTTCTGATTGTTATCTCTTCCCTCTTTATTAAACGTCTAAAAATAATACGAATTGTTATTGTTTTAAACTTATCTGTTTTAATTAAATGCATATTATAAGCTTTATTACTATAATGTTGATATTCCACAAAACCACCACCTAATAATTATTATGCATTGAAACATATATATTATTTATAAAGATTTTAACGCTAATTCTACCATCTTTAAGAATGATTTTTCCCTTTCTAAAGCACTAGTTTGAATGTTTTTAGAAAGTGAATCTGATACTGTCAATATACAAGTTGCTTCTTTTTTAAATATACGAGCATTATGAAAAAGAGCAAAAGCTTCCATTTCAGCAGCAATACAATTATTTTCCTTTATAGTAGCAGATGGCTCTCTATCCTGATACCAATCAAAGACATCAGTTGAGTAAATAGTTCCTCTAATTATTTTTATTCTCTCTTTAACAGCCGTTTCTTCTATTTCATCCGTCAAAACATTTGAACTTTCAATTATTTTATCTTTACTTCCATTTTGAATAAAAGCATAGTTTGAATCACTACATGCAGTATCAACTAAAATAATATCAAACAAATCTAATTCAGGGACTAAAGCCCCACAAGAACCAACTCTAATGATTTTCTCTACATCATATAATTTAAACAGTTCATATGAATAAATACCCATACTAGGCATGCCCATTCCTGACCCCATCACCGATACTCTCTTACTATTATAAAATCCTGTATAACCAAGCATATTTCTTATATCATTAAACATAACAGCATCTGTTAAAAAAGTTTCGGCTATAAGCTTTGCTCTTAAAGGATCTCCTGGCATCAAAACAATTTTTGCAATGTCTCCTTTATTAGCCTTATTATGTGGTGTTGCCATACAAATCACTCCTTTATTATATGATTTACCCTTGAGCTGCAGCTCGATAACAAACTAAATTGCTATCACTTCCTGAGTACGTTGACCAGCCACTGTTACAATAGTAGCTTGTATAAGAATACCCATTCACACATACCGTTTGATATCCTACTACACAAGTTCCCCAACTTATGCAAGGCCCAATCCAGCATGCACCAAGGCATCCATCTATTTGAAATTCAGCACAATAGCCACAGGCTGCCCAGCCAGCATAACAGCTATCTTGACAAGTATATGTACAACATGGTTCTGTTATTGGTTGTTGCCCTGTTTGAGTACAAACAAAGCCAGAACTTGTCCAATTTTGACTAGCAGCTGTTACAGTACAAACATGTCCATAAGTTGCATCGTTAACTAAAGTTCCAACTGAACAATAATATGGTTGAATGACTATAACCGTTCTTGTTCTTGTAGCAGTGTTATTACTGCTATCAACAACGGTATAAGTCACTG
>CAZQOT010000059.1:0-6729 GCA_964595115.1 uncultured Muribaculaceae bacterium
CACTTTTTTAAAAGTGGGGTTTGTCTACAGTCTGAAAAAAGATATCAAATGATATCTTTTTTGTTTGTTTACAGTAAAATATTGGTAATTTTGTTGACTATTGTCGAAGTATGTGTTATATTTTTATTGTAAGATAAGGAGGAAGAACATGAAAAATAATAAAGGTTTTACATTAGTTGAATTATTGGCTGTAATAGTTATTTTAGCAATTATTTTGGCAATAGCAATACCAGGTATTGGAGGTATTATTAATACTGCTAAAAAGGGAGCATTTGAATCAGACGTTAAGATGATAATCAAAGGAATCGAGTTGAAAGAACTAGAATCAACTGTTGATACAACTGTAACAGCACCTACAGAAGGAAATATAACAGCAGGTGATTATGGCGCTGATGCAACTAATTACACTTTGTTATGTATTACTGATATGGACCCTATAACTGTTTGTGCATCAACTACAAGCAATAGTAAGTTTGGAACTCAAGTAGCTACAACTATTACTAAGAGTAGTGTATCAACTGACCCAGTTTGTACTTGTCAATAAGATTGTAATAATTAAAGATATCAAATTGATATCTTTTTCTTTTTTATATATAATATAGTAGGTGATAGAAATGGATTTAATAATAGGTTCTCATGTTTCTTTTGTCAAAAATAAACAATTGCTTGGCAGTGTAGAAGAAGCGTTAAGTTATGGGGCTAATACATTTATGTTCTATACGGGAGCTCCTCAAAATACTAATCGTGAAAAAATTGATAATAATTTGACTATAAAAGCCCATGATTTGATGAAAAAAGAGGATATTAATATTAAAAATGTTGTTGTTCATGCTCCCTATATAATTAATCTTGCTAATAAAAATAATACTGATCACTATTATTTTGCTATTTCTTTCTTAAAACAAGAAATAAAAAGATGCGAGATGTTGGGTATTGAAAAAATTGTTATTCATCCAGGCAATCATGTTGGAGTGGGAATAGATGAAGCTTTAAACAATATTGTTGAAGCTTTAAATAAAGTGATTGATGAAGAGCAGAAAGTATATATATGTATTGAAACAATGGCGGGTAAAGGCAGTGAATGTGGCTCAACTTTCAGTGAAATAAAAACAATAATTGATGGAGTAAAATATAGTAATAAAATACTCGTTTGTCTTGATACCTGTCATATGCATGATGCTGGTTATGATATATCTAAATTCGATGATATTTTGAATGATTTTGATAAAATTATAGGTTTAAAAAAATTGGCATGTATTCATGTTAATGATAGTAAGAATGAACGTGGTATAAAAAAGGATAGACATGCTAACATTGGTTATGGCAATATAGGCTTTGACAATTTATTAAAAGTAATATATCATTCTAAATTGAAAAATATTCCTAAAATTTTAGAAACTCCATATGTACCTTTAGAAGATGGTAAAGATAAAATACTAGCACCATATAAATGGGAAATAAAGATGATTAAAGAGAAAAAATTCGATAATAAATTAATAGAACATATAAGAGAGGCTAATTAAACCTCTCTTTTGCTTGTATATATAAAGCCTCTATTTTAGAGTATGTGTTTTCACTTAATTTATTTTTTAATTCATCTAATAAATGTTTTGGATTACCATAGTAGAAAGTTCGCCAATATTCGGTTAGATATTGGTATATAATATCTAATTCTTCCTTTGAAAGAGTTATGCCTTGTTTTTTAGAAAATTCACTAATATCATTTTTGGATATACGTTCAATATAACTTTGAATTAAAAAATCATTCATATGTTCACCTCGTTAATCTATATGATATGGTGTATCTTTATATGATGAAGTATTCATAATAATAGGAGGGTGTGATATTATACCAAAAAAAGGATTATATAGCAGACGTAATATCAAAAATATAATAGAGAGAAGATTTAACATCCTTGTGACCTTAGTCATTATAACGCTATCCTCTTTAGTTACAGGTTTAGTTACTATTCAAATTGTTAATCAAGAGATATATAAAGAAAAATTAAAGCAATCAACTGAAAAGATAATATATAGCAAGTCAGTACCAAGAGGAAGAATATATGATTGCAATTATAATTTGTTAGTTGATAATGTTGGCAAGAAGACAATATTTTATGTAAAACCTAGTGGGATAAAACAAAAAGATGAAATAGAGTTAGCCTATAAAATAGCAGATATTATCTTTTTACCATCAAATAAACTTTATAAAATTAATTTAAAAGAATTTTGGCTTGCCAATAACAAAGAAAAAGCTAATAAAAAAATAACAGAAGAAGAATATAAAAAGTATAAGGAACGTAAGTTAACAGCTGCTGATATTCAAAAATTAAAATTAGAAAGAATAACTGATGAAGAATTAGATTTATATAATGATTTAGATAAAGAAGCAGCTTATATATTCTATTTAATGAATAAAGGTTATGCTTATGAGGAAAAGATTATTAAAGATAGGGATGTGACTGACGAAGAATATGCTATTATTTCCGAAAATAGGGATTTATATAAAGGCTTTAATACCAAATTAGATTGGGAAAGAAAATACTTATATGGAGATGTCCTAAGAGGTATACTAGGTAGTATCTCAGACAATAAACAAGGACTTCCTTTAGAATTGAAAGATATCTATGTAAATAAAGGTTATGCTTTAGATGATAGAGTGGGTTTAAGTAATTTAGAATATCAATATGAAGATTTACTAAAGGGCAATAAGAGCATGTATAAAGTTAATGCTAATAAAAGCATAGAATTATTAAAAGAAGGATCAAGAGGAAAAGATATTGTTTTATCAATTGATATTAATTTGCAAATGGAAGTGGAAAAAATTATTGAAGAAGAGATGATAATTGCTAAAAAACAACCTAATACAGAATATTATGACAAATCATTTGTAATCATTAGTAATCCATATACTGGAGAAATTTTAGCATATGCTGCTAAACAAATAATATATAAAAATGATCAGTATGAATTCTACGATTATAGTCCGCATTTATCAACTACCACTATTACAGCAGGATCGGTTGTTAAAGGGGCTTCAATGACAGTAGGATATAATACAGGAGCTATAACCATTGGCACTAAAATGCTTGATGAATGTATAAAGATTAAAAATACACCAACTAAATGTTCGTGGACGAAGGGTATTGGTGTTGTTGATGATGTTGGAGCTTTAAAAATGTCTTCTAATTCATATCAATTTAAAATAGCTATGAAAGTAGGTAAGGCTAATTATAAATATAATTCTCCGTTAGTGATTGATGAACAAGCATTTGATGTATATCGCAATACTTTTGATGAATTTGGTTTAGGTGTTAAAACTGGTATTGATTTACCAACTGAAGGAACTGGTTATAAAGGAGATAGCAAAGTAGCTGGTCATTTACTTGATTATGCTATTGGTCAATATGATACGTACACACCTTTGCAAATAGTTCAATATATTAATACCATTGCTAATGGAGGTAATCGTATTGGATTACACTTTTTAAAGGAAATTCATGCTGAAACAATGAGTGATAGTATTGGTAATTTAGAGTCCACCTACGAACCTTTTACATATAATAAGGTGAATATTGATAGTAAGTATTTCAATCGTATTCGATATAGTTTTTCAGAGGTTATTAAATCAGGGACTGGAAAAGGTTATATGGGTAATGTACCTTATCCTGCAGGAAAGACAGGAACATCTCAAAGTTTTATAGATACCAATAATGATGGCAAAGTTGACATCCAAACGATTACCAATCTTTTTGCGGGTTATTATCCTTATGATAATCCTATAATGAGTGTTGTTGCTATTTCACCAGATGCATCTCACATTTATGGTTCATCTTATCGAACAATGATAAATAAAAGGATTAGTTCAAAAATTACACAAAAATTCTTTGACATTTATAAATAATTTGATATAATGGTAAAAGTGAGAAAAGAGGAGGTATATTATGGCAAAAGCAGGAAATAGAGAATTGGTTACTTTACAGTGTACTGAATGTAAAGAAGAAAACTATCGTAAGCCTAAAAATAAAAAGAATACTCCGGATCGTTTAGAGTTAAAAAAATATTGTAATAAATGCCGCAAAACAACTATTCATAAAGAAAAGAAATAGGCCACTTGCTTATTTTTTGTTAGAGGGGAGTTACTAAATGATTAATGTTAATGAGTTTAAAACGGGTGTAACGATTATTGTTGATGGTAATTTATATCAAGTAATTGAATTTTTACATGTTAAACCTGGTAAAGGTCCAGCTTTCGTTAGGACAAAATTAAAAAACTTAAGAACTGGCGCTAATATAGAGCATACATTTAATGCAGGAATTAAAGTTGAAAAAGCTATGGTTGATAAAAAAGAAATGCAATATCTATATAATACAGGGGATTCTTATGTATTTATGAATATGGAAACATATGAACAAGTAGAATTAAATAAAAAACAATTAGAAGATGAAATTCCATACTTAAAAGAAAATCTTGAAGTAGAATTAATTTTTTGTGAAGACGAAATGCTAGGCATTAATTTACCGGAAAAAGTTGAAATGATAGTTACAAGTGCTGAACCAGCTGTTAAAGGTAATACCGTTAATAATGCTACGAAAGAAGCTATTGTTGAAACGGGATTAATGGTTAAAGTCCCACTATTCATTAATGAAGGTGATGTCATTATTATATCAACTAGTGATGGTAAATACGTATCAAGGAAATAAGAAAATTATTTCTTTTGTCCTAAATAAAATAATGTTTGTAATATTTATGTCCAATCCTCATATTATTTAATAGGTAGGAGGATACTTATGATCAAAAAACAAAATTTATGGTTTTTAACATTATTTAGTTTAATATTAGTATTAAGTGTTTATTATATTACAATGCCATCATCTTTGTTTTCAACTAATAATGGTAATAAAAAAGATGATCAGGTAGTTATTGAAGAAAGTGAAATATTAACAGCGCTTAGAGTAGAGAGTGAAGATGAAAGAACGGCTATGAGAAATGAATTTAAAATGATTTTAACTAATATAGAAGCTAGTGTTGAAGAAAAAAATAATGCTTATGAACAACTTAAATTATTAGATGTTATTAAGGGTAAAGAAGAAGAGTTAGAAACCATTATCAAAGACAAATATAAATTAAATTCATTTGTTAAAGTAGATGGCAATCAAGTAAGAGTTGTAGTTGCTAGTGATAAACATGATGCGGAACTGGCAAACAATATTATGAGAAGTATCCAAGAGAGATTTGAAGATAAAATGTATATATCAGTTAAATTTCAATCATAATGCTAGAATCCTAGCATTTTTTTCTTCTTTTTTCACTCACTTAAATGTAAACGAGGCATACAATATTATGAAGAAATATAAACCACCTCTTGCTTGGAAAGTGAGGATCAAGATGAGAAAAGGAATATTAACTAAAAGGGAAAAAGAAATATTTGAATTACTTGTTTTAAATAAATCGACAAAGGATATTGCAGCGTTATTAAATATTAGTGAAAAAACAATTAGAAATCATATATCTAATGCGATGCAAAAACTAGGTGTTAAGGGTAGAGCTCAAGCTGTTGTAGAACTAATCAAATTAGGAGAAATAACGATTTAAAAGTCACTGTAGTGACTTTTTTCATTATTTTATGTTTAAAACATATTATTTATTAAGGATGGTGTTTATGATTATAAATTCAGCTTTCAAAAGAATTGCTTTAGCAAGTATTATTTTATTATTGTTACTTTTATTTTCACTATTTCCTAAAGATAACGAATATGATTTAAATCCAAGCCAAAGTATTGAATATGTAAGTAATAGTAATACCACTAATATATATTTGTTGGATGATAACAACTATGTTAGTAGGGCTCCAGTTATTCTAAATGCTAAGAAAGTAAGTAATAAGATAAGAGAAGTATTAGAAATATTAATTATTGATGGGAAAAGAGAAAGCGTCATCCCCAATGGTTTTCGGGCTGTTATACCAAGCGATACAAAAATTCTTAGTATTGAATTAACTGATAAAATTGTAAAGGTTAATTTTTCTAAAGAATTATTGGATGTTAAAAAGGATATGGAAGAAAAAATAATTGAGGCTATTACTTATAGTCTAACAAGTATTGAAGGTATTGAAGGAGTTATTATTTATATTAACGGTTCTATTTTAAATTTATTACCACAAGCAGAAAAAAGATTACCACCAGTTTTAAAAAGGAGTTTTGGAGTTAATAAAGTTTATGATATAAGTTCCCCCAAAAATGTTAATGAGGTGACAATATATTTTATTAACAAGCATAATGAACAATATTATTATGTACCCGTAACTAAGTATACAAATGACGAGCGGGATAAAATTAAAATTATTATTGATGAATTGACTAGTGGTCCTCTATATGAAACCAATCTTATGAGTTTTTTGAATTCCAATGCTAAACTACTTAGTTATGAAATTAAAGATAGTAGTCTTATTCTTAATTTTAATAGTTATATCTTGGATGATATGAAGAATAAAAAAATTCTAGAAGAAGTTATTTATTCGATAGCCTTATCTGTGGGGGCTAATTATGATGTTAAGGAAGTAGTTTTTATGGTTGATAATCAAGAAATAGAAAAAAGTGTTATTGGAAGTATTGAATAATCAAAAAAACTAGTGTATAATCAGTATATCAATTTGATATGTTGATTTTTTTACGTCCTGGTAGCTCAGCTGGATAGAGCAATGCCCTTCTAAGGCATCGGTCCGGGGT
>CAZQOT010000060.1:0-6602 GCA_964595115.1 uncultured Muribaculaceae bacterium
GGTAAACCAAACTTAATTTCTTCACTTTTCTGTCTTGACAACCGTCAGTATCTTATATTGAACAATGACCAAGATAAAATTTATAACCTAATTGCAAATTGTTAATTTGATGAATTATATTAGAAAAATCACTCATATTATGATAAATAGATATAGCTAGTTGGGGCTTAAATGTCTTTAATGTTTGGACTGCACCCTGCAATGCGTATGGCTCTGCCCCTTCAATATCCATTTTTATAAAATCTACTCTGTGGATGTTCTCACGCCTTACAATATCATCAATGGAAATAGAATAGATTTCTTTGTCGTATCCCTCAAATTTGTCAAACTTAACAATACTTCCAGGTCCTCTGTCTTTATAATACATTTTGGCATTTGATTTATCCCACAGAGGTTGCTCTATAGTTTTTATTGTGGGAGCTAAGCGTGGATTTAAATTAAGATTTTTATAATAAATCTTGAGATTTTCTGGTATAAATTCAAAAGAATAAACTTTTCCATTTACACCAACTTGATCAGCAAAAAGCAAAGTGGTTTCTCCCCAGCAAGCCCCACATTCTATTACCACATCGTTTGCCTTTGCTCCTATAACAGTATTTTCATCTGTAGTGTATTCATAATGTTTTAATAAAAAAAGATGTAATATTGTGCCAGGAGTGCCATAAAATTTTACATTTATGTTCAGCTTTGATAAGTCCGTCAGGTAACGTTCTCTAGTTGAAGGTGGAAATATTACACTTATTTTTTCAGAATAATTTGGGATTTGCTTGAGAGTTTCCAGCATTTGCCAGTATGAGGGCTGCGAGAGAGGTAATCTGACTTTTCTGTGACCAAGAATCCTAAAAGCTAATACTTGTAACATTAAATCCCTAGATCGTGAATCTCCCAAAAGATTATACATTTTGGAAAGCTGATCTGCGTATTTTGAAATTTCTGACAAACTGCGAGCAGAATTTACAATTTCTCTTTCTGGTTGACCAAAGCGAGCTATTGAAAAGTTATCGCTTAAGTTATTGTTCCAATTTTCTGCTAGCTTATTAATTAGCATGGGAAAGAATAAATTATTACTACTTATGGTTGGCATATATCACTTCCTTACAAAAACATTAATCTACAATCATTATGTGCATCCCAAATAGCCAAGATACTCTTTGGCTTCTATGTCATCATCGCTTGCATGAATGCAATTGACCTCACTTCCATATTTAACAGAAACATAATTTCTTATTTCTACTTTTGTTTTTCTTGTATTAATTCCGTTATGAATGCACACAATTGCCAAATAAGGATATCCAGCAACTTTAGTATGGTTTGAATCAATCCAGACTCCACCTCTGATAGTGGATTTAACATTTTCCAGTAGTTTATCTTCTAAAATTATTTGCTTAATAATTTTAAAGCCATTATGCTTTATAATGTCCAGGCAGCTAGCAAGTAATTGTTCTTTATCCTTAAAAAAATCCCTAAAGATATAAACCGCTAATGTCTGTTCTGCTAATGGTCTGGCTTTAGTTCTCTCAAGCAAAAAAGGACTTTGAGTTTTCTCTGCCCATTTTCTTGCAAAATCAATTGGTATTCTATATTTGGAACTCTGAATAAAACTATAAATATCCTCTAGCGTTAAATTCAGTGTAATTCCAAGCTTATCAAGCATTATAGATAGCATTTGTCTATATTTATCTATGGTTTCTACTCTACCCTTATGTAAAACAATATGATGAAGATACATAAACACTAAAATATTTAGCTTTACCGCCATAACATTTTTTATAATAAACTTATTATTATGGTTCAATATATCTTCAACTAATTCACTAGTATAAAATGGCAACTCTTGACTTACCCCTATAGGATGACTCCACATTATATCTATAGACATAACATCATCAGAGTGCTCTTTAAAAAAAAGAGGGCAGGCTATTACTTTATGGATATCATTTGAGGCAACTAAAATGTCAAAATCTTTCATTGCTGAAAAATCTATATCATCAGTTACATACTTCTGAAAAGCATAATTAATATTTTCTTTATTTATCCAGTCTATAAACTCATAAATATCACTTTTATTTATAGTGAACCCAACTCCTGAGGAATTAATTTGATTTGGAATTACAAAGTTTTTGAATCCCTTTTCTAGCAATAACTCCCTTAACTGTTTATGAATGACAGTTGGCAAAAACACTATAGTTGAATTTACATCTTCTAAATAAAGCTTATCTTCTGGAAGAATTTCAAGACCTTCATGCTTGGTATTCTGTAAAGAAATTCTAGTATCAACTATATAATCAAAATTCAAATCAGAATTTAAACTAATAAATGTTTTACCAGATTCTCCAGCTCCCCAAACCACTTTTTTCATAAAAGGTAGTTTTTGTTTAATATCTTCACCCATACTTTTTTCTAGCATAATCCTAGAAATAGATTTAATAACTTCCGAATAGTTGTGTTTCGACATATTTCTTTCCATTAAATAAATTCAATTCTTTTTAAATGTGGTTTTCTTTCTGAATATAATGGCATTGAATACCATTCACCAAAACTAGCTGTTAGAACTGCATCGTAATTGTTTGGACCATAAAGATATGTATCTTCAAACTTATATTTTCGCAGTGGAAACACATCCTCCAACTTTAAATAAGTTTGCATTTTTAAAATAAAACATAAAACATCTTTATCATCTAAGAGATTATCTATTACATTGCTGCTTGCTGCTTGCTGCTTGCTTAATTTATCTATATTTATTTGATACTCATCTTTTGTTATCAGTCCTGAAATATATTTCCTTTCAAAAAAACCAACAGCTTCTTCTATTTTGTAATTTTGGATTTCTGATCTTTTAAGTTGCTTTAATCTATACATATCAATACCAAGACACTGATATGACAATTTTTTATTGTCTGGGTTGTAAATATCATTATCTTCAATTTTAGTATTAATATTTTTAACACTATTCCATGCTAAAAAATAATTTGCATCATTATGGCAACCATGAACTATTAAATGAGGTGATAGATTATTCTTTAATAACTCGATTGCCTGCTCATAAGTATCATCAAATAAGAATATATCTATATCATCATCCCAAGGTAAAAAACCACCGAACTTTACAGCTCCAATTAAAGTACCAAAAGAAATTAGGTAAGGGATATTATTGTTTTCTAAAATATGACCAACTTCCTTCATCATTAGTAACAATTCTTGCTGTACTTTTGAAATATCTTTTTTTGAATATATAGTTGTGGTTGGAAAGTCGAAGTCTGCTTTATTTAAATATTTCATTTAACTTATCTTTATTTTTACCTTATTTTCACTCTAAACAAACCACCAGCTAAAGACTCATAATTATCTGTATCTTTAGCTGTTGTAATAAATAGATATTCTTTATTCTCACCGCCTAAACAACAAGAAGTTATTCTTTTACAAGGCAAATTTATTTCTTGAAGTTTTTTACCTGTAGTTGGATCCCATTTGCAAACTCTGCCTCCTTCCCACTCTGCTATCCATAACATGTCATCAATATCAACACATAATCCATCAGGATAACCAGGATCAGGAATATTAATGCAGTGGTTTTTAAAAATAACATTTTCAGTTACTATATTGTAACTGTATTTTGCTACTTTTCGTGTGGGCGTATCTATATGGTAAAGAGTTTTTCCATCATTTGAAAAACCAAGTCCATTGGAAATGGTAGCACCTTTAATTATCTTCTTTGAACTTACACCATCAAAAAAATACAAACAGGCTCTTCCTTCATACTCGCTTTTATAACCTTTTGTACCAACCAATATTCTTCCAGCAGGGTCAAGCTTGCCATCGTTATAGCGCAATTTTGTATCTGTTTCTATTTGAGCTATAAAATTTCTTTCACCAGTTTTTGTATTTATATTAAACAGTCCATTTTTCTCAGCAGCTACAATATGTTCATTATCTTGAATAAATATACATCCAACCTGGCTTTCTGTTACATATGTCTTAACTTCTTTTGTTGCTATATTTATTCGGTAAATCAAACATTGATCGATTGCCACACAGTAAATAGCACTTTCTTCTGGACTCCACACAGGGCCTTCCAGCAGGTTTGATCCTGCGTAAAAAAACAGTTCTGGTTTTAATTGCATAAAAATATCATTTTGTTATTACAATGCTTCCACAAAAGTCTGGAATTGGTATATACGAGATATTAAATTCATCACAAAATTTTTGAACTGCCTTTTTGCATCCTCCATACGCACTATTATTATAATCATGCACCATTATGTACCCCCCCCCCCGACAATCTATGATAAAAAACCTCTAAACCATTATAAATAGGATCAAACAAGTCCACATCTATACTTACAAATGCAAATTTTTTGTTTTTATATTCATCTTTGAAGCTGGCTGGGAAATATCCTTTGTTTACAATGCACTGCTCTTGATATTGCATTTTGGATAATACTTCGTCAATTGATGTATCCTTAAACCTTTTTTCCTCAATATCTTTGTGAGTTAGTTCATTATCATTTATGATTTCATCTTTATTAAATCCTTCAAAAGTATCAAATAAATATAGCTTTCTATTTGGAAACATTTTATTTATTTTTTTTGAAAATTCTCCTTTATATACTCCAAGCTCAGCCACATCACCGATAATGTTCTTTCTATAAATTTCCTCACCTAAAAGAGCTAAAGTTTGCTCCCTTACATAGTCAAATTCTATAATATCGCTTAATTCATTATTGACTCTCATTGTGCTTAAAAAATATTTATGAGGATTCAGTTCAAAAATTTCTTCAATTACTTGATGATTTAAATATGTATAAATCTCATTTTGAACTTTATTATTTATTAAACGATATGTTTCATTTGAATGCGCAAAATTATAAGCTGCGATTTTTGATTTTGGTATATTATATTGCTTTACTAAAGTATCTATTCCTTTTTGAACATCTCCAAAAGCAATTATTAAATAGTCAAAATTAATATCAGGAATGATTGATTCATGTATAACTTTAATATTATTATATGATTTACCTGATAAGGCATTGTCAATATAAGCTACAATTTCAGCTTTTTTACCGTTTAGATTACTTGATAAAAATGAAGAAATCTCTCCTGTGCCATAAATCATTATTCTTTTCATTTTAATTTAACTCCAAAATTGATTAAAATTGATTCAATATCGGTTTTATATAGTATTTTCACTAAAAGTATCTTATCTCTTTCAATCCCTTTAGATATTAAATCATCTCTAATACCAAAAGCTGTTTTGCTATTTATATAAGCAATTATTAAAGCATCAAAGTTTACTTCTTTGATTTTATCTATATTATCAACCGGCATTCTCATTAATCTATATAGTCTTGAGTTATTATCTACCCAGCGAACTACATGATATTTCTTTGATTGATTTAAATTTGTGTATAAATGTTGCCCAAATGTACCTGCTCCATAAATCACAATCCTTGATTCTCCATCTTTAACATCAAATGGATAATAACTTTTTAATTCCTCCAAGTAATTAATCCCAGCTCTAACAGTTAACAAGCTTAAAATAAATTTATTTAACTGCTCTATAAGCATATTATTTAATTTATATCTTTCAAAAACTTCATGCAGATAAAAATAAAGAGAATTAAATTTTTCAAGGTCTAATATGTTTGAGCATAAGGTTTTTACCATGGAATTTACATGTTGCCTATAATGGTAACTTGCATCATCAGATATATATATTGAATTTGCATTGAGCAAAGCTGGATAAACAACTGTAGCGTCTTCGCCAATAGAAACATCATTTTTTGTAGCCATTTGAAAACTAAAAATAGCTTCTTTTTTGAACAATTTATTCCATAAATAAGAATAAATTCCAAATTCTGAAAAATTTTCAGTACAAAGCATTACTGGATAAACTTTATTTTCCAAATCTTCTTTACTATAAAAGCCATTTGGCAGCTTATTCACTCCAATTTCTACAACTTCACCACACAACTCTTCTTTATGACCTGCAACCACTATATCGACATCATGTTCTAATGCGATTTCGACCATCTTTGAATACATATTTTTTTCAATCCAATCATCACCATCAACACAAGCAATGTAATCACCGGTTGATTGTTCCAATCCGGCTTTTCTTGCACTTACCAGTCCACCGTTTTCCTTGTGCAGTACCTTTATTCTTGTGTCTTTTGCTGCATATTCATTACATACTTTACCGCAGTTATCTGTTGAGCCATCATTTACTAAAATAATTTCAATATTTTCATATGTTTGTTTAATTATACTTTCAATACATTGGCGCAAATATTCCTGAATATTGTAGATTGGCACAATAACGCTTATTAAAGGATTGTATTTGCGATGCTCCACTTTCATTTTTTAAATATGTTCTCCACCAGAAATTTTCAGGTTTGAGCCGGTTACCATCTTTGAACTGTCGGATAAAAGGTACACAATCCCTGGCACTATATCTTCATTGGTGGTCATTTTTCCCATTGGGATCACCTTGGAAGCCATGGTTCTGAGACCAGCTTCATCTAACCCTTCTTTTTTTCGAAGTGCCAGTTCACCATCGGTTGGTGTCCAGCCCATGGTGACGTAGTTGCAACGAATTAGCTGAG
>CAZQOT010000061.1:0-6508 GCA_964595115.1 uncultured Muribaculaceae bacterium
GAGTTTGCTAAAATTTAGCATAATTTAGAGTTTTTCGTACCTAAAAGTGTACCTAGAAAACTGAAGATATTTTTACATGTGTTCATAAGAATCTAAATGAATTTAAAGTGCAAAAAACACTTTTTTAGGATTCTTTCTACAAAATATTATACTTCATTGTTGTTTTCTATTAATTCCTTAAGTATTTTTTCTATATATTTATTATTTAACCAAAAACATTGTTTAGTATATTCTGTTAATCCAGTAAGCTTATCCTTTACAGGTAATTCATTAGCATCATCTGCATTAATAGCATGAGGTCTAACATGACAAATATTGTTTTCTCTCATACCAGGAAAATTAGTAATTCTGTTTCCTTGAGAAGTAATTTCTTTTACTATATTTCCATTATTTAATACATCTTTAGTTTTTATCCACATTCTTTTAACATTATCCTCTATGATTTGTTCAGGCATATTCCATAATTTAATGCCTTGAAAAATGTATTCTTCGCCTTGCTTTTTAAAAACGAAAAACATATATTTTGTAGTTTCGAGAGTGTTTCTTAATTCACTGTCTTCCCACTCTTCATTAACAATATCTTTAAATTTAAAATATGGGAAAGGCATAGATTCTTTTATTGTTCCATTCTCCTCAACTCTAACAGTTCTAGGTTTAATATTAGCCTTTACAAACTCATCAGTTTTGTCTAAATCACCTTTAACACCAAACATTCTACAAATAATCATATTGTTTAGTTGTTTTGATGATGAATCTATATTAAATAATTCCATTAACTCGCTTTGCTTTTTGCCTTTATATTTTGAAATAACATTATTAATAAATTTAGTAAATGTCTCTCCAGATTTAGAAAATATATGTTCAACATTTTCATAGTTGCCAATATATTTTCTTACTAAACCTGTCATATATGAAGCTTTTAAACAGAAGGCTCTTTGCATAGCCATTATCTCAGAAAAAGGTTGTTTTCTTAAACTTTTAGAATTAGCACCTTTTGTGCATGCACCTAAATACATCGTATCAGCTTCAGATATTTCGTGTGCTTTACCATCTCTAATTTTCTTTATGATTGTTTCCCAGTCTTCCTTAATAATTTTCAAATCTTCTTCTGGGAAAGAATATAACAACTGATGTGTAATAGTTAAATCATCTTTTTTCTTAGCTTCTTCAAATAAATACCAAACAATTTGTATTTTTTTATTTTTATACCAAAAGTGGCTTGTATCAAATTCATTTTTATATTCCACCATATAATTAATAATGTTTAATACCAGTCTTTCTTTAGCTGATAAACTATTGTCTTTATTTCTCTTATAAGGTGTAACTTTTAATTCAATTCCTGCATCCACAAAATCAGGTTCAGAAAATGAGTTGATATCATAATCAAAAGAATCACTTTCAATTATATGACCAAATGAGCCCTTAGAATAATCTTTAGTATTTACTGCATAATTATTTATTTCGCCAAAAGTTTTACCGATTAAGCCTTCAGCTAATACTTGTATTTCCATTTCTGTGTAATTTCTTGCCATTTTTCCTCCTTTGATCTTGTTTTTTGTTAAAAAGTAGTATAAAATATTTATATAAGGTTGATCTTTTTATAAAAATAGTTTATAATTATTTAGTAAAAAGTATTGATCTTTGTACTTATTTCAATTATAATATAAATAGTGATATTTAACAATATTCTTGTTGTTATTTAGAAAATTAACAGGTGGTATAAATGGAAAGAAAAGTAGTAGAATTATTTGCGGGCGTTGGTGGATTCAGATGTGGATTAAACAATGTAGAACTTATTAATGGAAAAGTAAAAGAAAGCAATGACTGGCAATTTGTTTTTGCTAATCAATGGGAACCTGCTACCAAAACTCAAGAAGCATATGATTGTTATGTTAAGAGATTTGGGAATGATGGCGTTAGCAATGTAGATATTAATTTGGTTAATAAGAAGGATATACCTAATCACACACTATTAGTTGGTGGTTTTCCTTGTCAAGATTATTCAGTTGCAAGAACTCTAGCAAGCGGAAAAGGTATTGAAGGCAAAAAAGGTGTTTTATGGTGGTCAATTGCTGAGGTTCTAAAAGCTAAAAAACCTCCTTTTGTGTTATTAGAGAATGTTGATAGATTATTATTATCTCCTGCTAAGCAAAGAGGAAGAGATTTTGGAATAATCTTGAGAAGTTTTATGGATAATGGATATGCAGTTGAATGGCGTGTAATAAATGCTGCTGAATATGGATTGCCACAAAAAAGAAGAAGAATATTTATTTTTGCTTATCATAAATCAACTAAGTATTATCAATCATTAGTAAAATCAAATTTAAACGATATTATTTTTAAAAAAGGAATGTTTGTAAAACAATTTCCAATAAAACAAAATGAATTAAATTTTGATATGTTTAATATTTCTAAGGCATCATTTAAAGATTTAGTTGAAGTTAGTGATAAATTTAAAGCACAATTCTATAATGCTGGGGTTATGTTTAATGGAAGGATATATACATCAAAAGTAGAAAAAGACTGCAATGATATTTATCCATTAAAAAATATTATAGAAAGAAATAAAGTTGATGATAAATTTTTCTTAAAGAATGAAGCCCAAAAGAAATTTGAATATTTAAAAGGAAATAAAAAAATTCCTAGAGTTAAACCAAACGGACAACCTTATAACTATTGTGAAGGTGCTATGCCTTTTCCAGATAATTTAGAGGTTCCAGCAAGAACAATGCTTACAAGTGAAGGCGGAATAAGTAGGACTACTCATGTTATAGAAGATTTTTTAACAAAAAAGATTAGATTACTTACTCCACTTGAATGCGAAAGAATAAATGGATTCCCAGATAATTGGACTAACACTGGAATGACAGATAAAAAAAGAAATTTTATGATGGGGAATGCACTTGTTGTTGGTATAATTAAAAAATTGGGGTTCGAAATAGAAAAAATAATTAATTGCGAAAATTAATTATTTTTTATACGATTCTTTTATATCTTCTTCCGACATAGTAGCATTTTCACCAAATTCTATATTTCCTATAACTATATCATCAGCATCTAAAATTCTCAGCATCCTTTTTTCTTTCAATTCCAGTCTTTCTCCTACAGCCTCATCTACCGAATCATGATTGATTAAGAAAAAATATTCAGCTGTAGTTCCTTCTGGCATGTTTATTCTATGAATCCTATCCTTTGATTGAATAAATTGAGCTGCATTGTAATTTCTATTAACATATATAGCTGTTTGACAGCTCTTATGTAATGATATAGATTCTGCTAAAGTTGCTGGAGAAGCAATCAACACTTTCAAATTACCATTTCTAAAATTATTAATTGTATTTTGTCTCTCTTCACCAACAATATTCCCATTAATGATATTAGCAATAATATGAAGTTCTTCCTCTATCATATTTTTTAGTGTTTCCATATTTCCAACAAAAACTTCCCACAATATGACCTTTTTATTTTGTTCTAATAATTCTTTCACCAAATCAACAGCAACTTGATTCTTATTAACTATTAACTGATTAGATACAAATTTTTTAACTATTATGCCAGCCTCTGATTGATTAACTTCACGCATGATTTCTTTATCTGCAATATCTAATTTTAATTTAAGTTCTTCTACTTCTTTATTATCAATTTCGGTCGCTTCTTCATAGCAAAATAATTGACTTTTTATTTCATCAAAAGTTGAAAGCAAACTTTTCCCCAATAATTTTGGGTTAGCAGATACCTGCATTTTTCTAATTAGAATTGCTTTCATTAAAATATAACTAAATTCTGTTTCCCATTTGTTACTAAAATCTGTGATAAGACCATCTAAAAAATCGTAAATTAGCCTTTGTTCATCAGACATAAAAGAAAACTTAATATTTACTTTGGGATTTCTCAATTCCCCACGATTTATCAAATATTTTTTTGATACTCTAGAATAATATGGGTACAAACTATTCATTATTTTTTTTTCATCTTTTTCATCAATTCCTCGCACTGTAAAAGATTTTAGTTTAGAATATTGAAATGGAAGAATTGAGTAATATGGTGAAATTATTTTTGTTAGACTGTATAAATCTTCATATCCATTTGGCATTGGAGTTCCGGTTAATATTATTTTTGAGTCAACATAGTTAGCAATTTCCAAAGCAATTTTCGTTGCTGATGCATCTGGATTCTTTACTTTATGGCCCTCATCTATTACAAGTAAGGGTTTTGATTTTTTCAAAAAATATATAAGTTCTTTTTTTAAATTTCTTATTTTTTCAATATTTATAAAAGTTATTTCTTTATAATTCTGAATGGATGCACATAAATACTGCTTTGAATAATTGACAGTTTCATTACTTAAGTTTTCAAAACTAGGGGTTTTACCAAAACAAGTCATATATTCATCATACCAAGCATTATAAGCATTTTTTGGTCCAATAACTAATAATTGTTTTACATCATCAAACTGTTTATAATAGGAGTATGCAGCATAAGTAATAATTGTTTTACCAGCACCTGGGACAGAAAAATCGAATCCATTTTTTGCAACAGAAAGGAGATATGCAGATTCATATTGATAATCTCTTAATTTTATTACTAATTCCTTATCGCAGAATTTTTTAAATTTAATGAACTCCTTTGAATCAGCATAATTGGAAGTTTTCAAGGCAAATACAATTTCACGTTTGTTTATTATATTACTTATTTTATTGTCATAATTGTGAATAGCTTGAATATATTCATCATCTAATTCACATTTTATATTAGTATTTGCAAAAAATAATACTAATTCTTTTAATATTTTCGCAGTTTGATCTTCTTCAATGTTTTGAAAAGTTACGATTATTTCATCATTCCCATAAATCATTTCTATGTTATCAATGGATTCAAGAAATAGTTTCAATTTCATGGACAATCTAACATTTAAAGTTAAAATATTTATTATAGAAAATGAATTGTTTGAATATGGTTTTATAGATAACATATTTTCCATTTTAATCAAACTCTTTTCTGATATTATATAATATGTGTTCTATTTCCTTAATATTTTCTATATCTTTAGAATTTAATTCGTTCTTTTGATTAATCAAATCTTTTAGTGATTTCGATTTAGCCAATATTAAGTCAATGCTTGAGGAAATTCCTTTATCCTCAACGATTGATGATAGCAAACTATTGGTTCTTCTTAAGTTACCATCTATCTTTTTATCTAGCATTCGCCAATCAGCTTCATTATCCAAAGTGGATTGATCAATTATTGCTTGATGTTTACCATAAAAATCTTTCCACAATGTCTCATCGATAAATACTCCATTAGTTTTGTTTGGTTTTCCTAACAGCATATCTCTAAATTTTTTGCCCTCATATTTAGCGCGCAAATAATCAAACACAACTTCCTTAAAATTATTTACATCTGTTGAAGCATATTCCCATTTAGCATCATATGTTTTACTATCCAACTTTTTAAATATAGTGTTTGTATTAATAAATTGATCTTCTAACCCATCTAATAAAGTAAAATAATCTGGTTTTCCAATTGCATTTAAATAAACATTCATTAATTCAAATCTTTCAACCCTTGCTTTAATATCTGCTTCATCTTTCCCCATATATTGTGATATTTGAGAAATGTTATATCCTGCTTTAATTAAATTATCAATCTTTATATAAATATTAATAGGATTATAGTCAACTTTTACATCCTCACCAATTTGAAGACTTGTTTCTAAAGCCATAATTTCTTCTGGACTTATATCATCTGTTAAAACTATAGTTTCAAAATATCTAAATTCTTCAACATTTTTATGAAAATCTTTTGCCTTACCAGTAAATAGCAGCCTAATCAATGTTGCTCTTCTATTTCCATCAATGATTATTCCGTCATTAGTTATTACACCATGTTCTTGTTGTCCTTTTAATGCAATATCCTTCAATGTTTTATCATTTTCATTTATATGTTCTTCTTCAATTAGTTTATACACGTATTGTATATCAATTTCATTTTCAAATGATAATTTTCTATTATTCTCCGCCTCAAATTCTCTTATCTTCCAAGCAATTCTATCATTTAGTACATTAGGCACTAAATACTCCAACGGTATTTTATATACATCAAATGTGTTGCCAATTTTAATAGGTAACTTTACTCCGGTTTTTATTGGTTGATGACTTTTAATGTAATCAGATATTTTATCTTTTGCAATCTTCCTACTATAAAACATTTCACTATTCTCCTTCATTTATTATAAATTTTTAATTTTTAAAATACTCTTGCATACCTCTATTAATAAATATTCTATAAGTATTTTTAATACCTTTATTCAATGTCATACTATATTACTTTATAAAATCATAAACTGAACAATTATATAATTCAGCTAATTTGCTTAATATTTCATTGCCTGGTTTTCTTCTACCATTCTCATATTTATTGTAGGTAGAAACATCAATGCCAAGAACATTTGCTACATCTTGTTGTGTTTTTTTAGACTTAATTCTAAATGTTCTAATGTTAAGTCTT
>CAZQOT010000062.1:0-6412 GCA_964595115.1 uncultured Muribaculaceae bacterium
GCTTATTCATTTCATATTGGTAGTGATAAAAATAAAAAAAGAACTGCTAGATTAATTGCAAAAAATAATAAAAGTGGTACTACTTCTTTAAGTAATAATGCTATTCAAAATGCTCAAGTTCTATCAAAAGTTGATAAACATAATTATCAAAAGTATGATAACGATCAAGATAATATAGTTATCATAAAAGGTAGTTCTAGTATCGTTTATGATGTGAAAAATTTATATAAAAGAGAATTTGAAAAAGCAAGACTAGAATATAACGAGAAACAAGTTAGAGAAGACAGGAAGATAAATGACTATTTTACTCACATCTCTAACAATTCTAAAGATGATTTGGCCTGCGAGATCATCATTGAACTTGGTGATAAAAAATATTGGGATACCAAATATGATGACTATAAAAGAAGAATGACTAATGTTTATCAAAAACAAGTTGAAGATTTAGAGAATGTTGTTTCTTCGTTTAAAATCACAAGTGCTATAATTCATTATGATGAAACAAGTCCACATCTTCATATTGTTGGAGTACCTACTAAAGCTGGTAATAAAATGGTATGAATAAACAGGTTGGTAAAACTGCAATATTCACGAAAGACTCATTAAAAGCAATTCAAGATAAGATGAGAGAATTATGCATTGAATCATTTAATAATGAGTATGGTTTAGATGATGTTTTAAAGGAAAAGTTAAAAGGTAGAAATAAAGATATTAATTCTAAAGATATGGATAATTATCAAGAAATGAAAGACCAATTAGAGAAGAATAAGATTAAACTTGAACAGGCTGATAATAAGTCAAAAAAGTTAGATACTTCTTCAAATGAAGTAAATAGCATGATTAGTAATTTAAGACAATCCAAACTAAATAAAAGCACTTATCTATTAAGTGAAGAAGAAAAGGATAAATTAGAGAACTATATTGATGAGGTTAAGATTACTAATAAGCAATTTCAAGAAATGAATCAGTTATCAGTTACTATTGATAATGTTAAAGAACAATTGGAAGATGATAAGAAAGCTATCAAGTTTCACGAAGAAAACAATCGTGCCTTATCTACCAGAAATGTAGCATTAAACAAAAAGGTTAAAGAACAAGAAAATAGAATTGATGAGTTAGAAGAAGAAAATTTCGGTTTGAGAAAGAGTTTGGCTTATCTCAAAAATAAGTTCATAAAATTAACGAAATTCTTACAAGAAAAGCTGTTTGGCTGGGGTAAGAAAGATCCAATATACAAAAAGGTTGTTGATGATTTAGTTGATGAAAACATATTAGATAAAGCTGATATTAAAGATATAAAAAAAGAGGATTTGGAGCTGCGATATTTGAGCTAGTCAATAAAACCGAACAGAAAAAAGATAGTTTTAGGATAGTTTCAAGATAGAATAAAGTAAGTTTAAAGATAACACAATATTTCCAATAGATGGTAACATTTAGTAAAGAATAAGGAGGTATTAAAGTTGTTACCATCTATTGATAAAGCAAAAACTAAAAAAGCAGTAGAACATGAAATGAAGTTATATAGTTATTACTTATTATCGGTAGCTGATAATGACCAAATAAAGTTAGATAAGGAAACATTTATGGTCACACTAGATATTGATGATAGGATATTAATAATTAAAGAAGAAAGGAAATTAAAATTCATTCGGCATATAATAGACAGATATAATAGATTAGGTTTAATAGATAAAAAGATAATTTATTATACCTATATGAGCAAAGAGAAAATTAACGATGGAATTATTGCTAATGAAATAAATTTTGATCTTAATTACTTCTATCGAATAAAAAAAGAAGCTATTACAAAAATGGCATATGCATTGAATGCAGAAGTGTTGGAAGGTGAAGAAAATGAAACTTATTGATAATTATATAGCTATAAAAAACAGAAATAATGATTCGATAGTAATGATAAGAAGTGGAGTATTCTATGAAACATTTAATGATGATGCTTACATAATAAATTATCTTTTTAACTATAAAATAAAAAAGCTTTCAAATTGTATAATGGTAGGTTTTCCTATAAGTATTATTGGTAATATTAAAGAGAAATTAAATAATGAACAATTAAATTATGTTATTGCTGATAATGGGAATAATTATCGTTCCAACAAAAACAAAGATAATAATGTTAAATATGAAGTTTTATTAGATGTTAGTAAGAAAACTTATTTAATTGATACAGAAATAAAAGATATCCAGCATAAACTAGATATCTTGAAAAAATCCAAATCGATTGATGAAATACTTTCTAAAATAAAAGAAATTATTTAGTTAATTTCATCATGAATAACAATTATTAAATCGTTTGGAGAACAATTTAAGTATTTACAAAATTCCTCAATATATTTAAAAGATATTGAAGTGATTTCGCCACGTATTAATCTATTCATATTTCTTGATGTAATACCCATTTGTTTACATAACCAATACTTACTTCTCTTGTTTTTCTCTAATAAGTGTTCTATATTGAATATAACCATATACAATACCTCTAATTCATAGTTATTGTATATTAATATTAAAATACAAATAAGATATTTATATTACCTATATTTTGAGTTGCTATTATTTTATAAGACATGGTATAATAAAACTAAATAATATTAGGAGTGTGCATATGAAAAAAAATAAAGCCTTTACTTTAGTAGAATTATTAGCTGTTATTGTAATATTAGCTATCATTCTAGCAATTGCTGTACCAGCAATATCGGGGATTATTGGTAGTGCAACAAGAGGAGCTTTTGAAAGTGATGCTAAGATGGTATTACAACAATATGAGTATAAGAAATTAGAAAATAGTAGTTTCGAGTATTCTGGCATATCATCCTTAGGATTGTCAGATACCAATTATACATCTATCGATATAAGTGAAGTGGATGGGAACCCATATGTTTTAATCGTAGGTAAAAATAAATGGGCAGGTTTAAAAGCATGTGGGACAATAAGGAGTATTAATGTAGTTTCCATATCTGATATAGAACATTGTGTAGCAGGAGAAGCTTATACTGATTATGTACCAAGTGAAGGAGTAAATAAACCTAAATTAGCTACAGGAATGATACCAGTTAAATGGAGTACCGATCATTGGGTAACAACAACTGAGTCTGATGCTAATTGGTATAGTTATACAACTACAGATAAGCAATGGGCTAATGTAATTCAAGTAAGTAATCCAAGTAGTTATGCTACCTCAGGAACAACAGTAGATGTAGCAAATGATGTCATAGCAATGTGGGTATGGATACCAAGGTATGTTTATAATATAAGTGCTGGATGGCACGAGCAAATGACATCAACAACAGCTGGAACAATCCAAGTCCAATTCAGCATGGACACAGATGATACACGAGATGGAACCGTTACTTTAGTAAATACAGGTAGTGCAAATGACTCAGATGGTCAATGGACTAATCACCCAGCCTTCAAGTTTGGAGATGACCAAGTAACAGGAATATGGGTAGCTAAATTTGAAGCAAGTAATGATGGTAGTAGTAATATTAATGTGAAACCTAATGTATCATCGTGGAGAAGTATAACCGTTAATGATATATTTAATACAACAAGAGCTATGGAAACCAATACTAGATATGGTTGGAATGGTACTGGAAGTGGCATTGATACTCATATGATGAAAAACATCGAATGGGGAGCAGTAGCATACCTAACACAATCAACCTATGGAATAAATGGCAATATAGGAATAAATAATTATTATAATAGTGGTACATATCGAACAGGCTGTGGATCTGCTCCAGGAAGTTCACCTTCAACAACTTGTAATACATATGATACAACTGGTATGTTAGCATCTACTACAGGCAATATCTATGGAATATATGATATGTCAGGTGGAGCATTTGAATATGTAGCAGGATATATAAACAATTTATACGCCGATGGTTATGGAGCATCACTTGTGAGTGACAATGCTAAATACAAGGATATATATACTCCAAGTACAGCAGATACTGAAGAAGATTGGGATAACGCATATATAGATAACTATGCTCTAGCTATCAATCATAAAGGAGATGCTGTATATGAAACAAGCTATGCTATAGATGATACAAACTGGTATGGAGATTATGCTTATATGCCCAGCGTTGGCGCTCCGTGGTTCGTCCGCGGTGGCTGTTACGACGGTGGCTCTGACGCGGGTGTGTTCGACTTCAACGGCGACTACGGTAGTGACGACGACAACGGCAGTTTTCGTCCAGTAGTGCTCGTAGGAACAGGGCTATAGTCCTGTGACAAGTTGCTCTTTTCCACTTTCACTCTTTCAGAAAGAAAATTAAAGCAATTTCAAATAACAGTCATAAAATGGCCTCTGATAATCAAAATAAGAGATAATGATGGTAATGGGCTTTAGACCATTGCCATCTCCACTTTAAAATATAAACAAATGGGTTTTGGAATAAAAATAAATAAGGTATTTCGATTCAACCTAAGTGGAATATAGGGATTAAGCTGTTTGCCCAACATTGACAATCCGTGGTTCATCCGCGGTGACAATTACGACAATGGCTCTAACGCAGGTGTGTTCAACTTCAACAACAACAACGGTAATGACAACGACAACAACAGTTTTCGTCCAGTAGTGCATGACTCTGATATAATGAGTATTTATTATAGAGCTGAACATTAGTTCAAGACTATACTCATTTAATAAAATTATGATATGAGTTATAATCCATATCAAAGAAATATCAAAGAAGTTTAATTCCTCTCTATATGAATAGATAAACACATGAACAGTAATTTTTAGTTAGTAACAAAATGGTGAATATTAGGAATTATGTATTTAGGGATAATGGGTTGACATTATTCCTTTATTTTGGAAAGGACATTAATAATGGATAGTATCAAAGAACTTAAACCAAAAGATAAAGAAATGATTATCATTAAAAAATATCAAGATATGATGATGTATGTATATAGTATTTTAAAAAAATATCCAAATACTGAAAAGTTCACTTTAGCTAGCGAAACTAAAAGATGTATGTTTGAAGCTTTTGAAATGTTATTGTGGGCTAAAAAACAATATAGTAAAAATACTAGATTAAAATATTTGAGTGAAGTAGACATAAAATTAAGCACTTTAAAAGTATATGTTAGGATTGCAAGAAAACAAGAGTATATAAATCCAAGAAATTATCGTGCATGGAGCTATAAAATTACGAATATAAGTAATATGTTAGGTGGATGGATAAACGAATGCCTAACAAGGTAAAAAGATGTTTTGATAAAGTTCTTACTTTTGATAAAATGATGGAAGCTCATGAACGAGCTAAAAAAGGAAAAATGAGTAGATATGAAGTGCTTGATTTTGAGTTAAATATCGAATCTAATATTGTTAATCTAGTGGAACGAATAAGTAAGTGTTCATATAAAGTTGGCAATTATCGAAGATTTACTATTTATGAACCAAAGAAAAGGGAAATTAAAGCATTACCATATATTGATCGAGTTGTTCATCAATGGTATGTTCATGAATTTATTAAGAAATATATTGTTCCTAAATTTATAAAAGATACTTTTGCGTGTATAGATGGAAGAGGCACCCATGCAGCCGTTGATACCTTACAGAAATATATGAGAATAGCTGAACGAGAATTTGATGATTACTATATATTAAAAATGGATATAAAGAAATATTTTTATAATATTGATCATGGCATTCTATATAAAATAATGAGAAAATATATTGGTGATAAAAAATTATTAAGTTTCACTAAATTATTAATTGAAAATTCTGATGATAATCTCGGCATTCCTATAGGTAATTTTACTTCTCAATTTTTTACAAATATATATTTAAGCGAATTAGATAGACATGTAAAGCAAGATTTAAAAGTAAAATATTATGTTAGATATATGGATGATTTTGTTTTGCTAGTTAAAGATAAGATGTCAGCTAAAATAATATACAATGATATAGAAAGATTCATAAATATTAAATTGAAATTATCATTAAATAGTAAATCAAGGTATTACCCCTCTAATTTTGGAGCTGATTTTTGTGGTTATAGAATATGGAATACTCATAAACTTATTAGGAATAAGAGTAGAAAGAAAATAAAAAGAAAAATTGCCATATGGAATAAATTATATTACATTGGTAAATTAACTAAAGAAGATTATTTATTATCTTTTAATTCGTGGTTAGGTCATATCAAACATGCTGATAGTTATAATTTGAAAATATCAATGATTGAGAGAATGAAATTTATTAGTAATTCTAATACAGAATATAAAAATGATTGAAACATTTTAAATTTATGGTAAAATAAGTATAGATTGAATTTAATCAATCTTTTCAAGCAGTGATTTTTCGTAAATAAGACAAGTCAACGCTCCAAAATGTATTAAACGGATTCTATAAGAGTCTGTTTTTTTTCGTTATAAA
>CAZQOT010000063.1:0-1479 GCA_964595115.1 uncultured Muribaculaceae bacterium
ATTACAATAACCAATTCAATAGTATAGGAATTAATACCATTAGAATTAGTATCACGACCTCAGTTTTATTTAGGTCTCTTTGTTTGTTTGGATCCATCTTTTTTATCGCTGAAGTTAGAATATTGGTTCCAGTATTCAGGGAATGTTTTCTTAAGCTTTGCGAAGTTCTTTGAATCAGCACATCTGAATGCTTCTGATAATGATTTTACGAATGATCCTCCGTAGGCACTCATGTTATCCAATGTTTTATAATCTTCTTCATCTAGACCTATTACACCCTCTCTCTCCATCTCTACCTGGAATGCTTTCTTCCTCAATGCCTTCTCATATCCTACTAAGTTCATTATTTCTTCTGCGAATTTCTCGAATTTTATCGGAGACCACCATAGCCATCTCTTTTTCATGATCTTATATCTCTCAGGGTCTGCGGATGCAATCATATACCCATACACATATGGTGCGGGCTTCGGTAGGTTGAATGTTGGGATATTCAATTCTTTATCGATGAATCTATATTTAGGTTCTCTCATATTATTTTATTGCTAATGTTATTGCTACTGCAACTCCCATTACTGTAAGGGTAAGCAGTGCGATCCCGAATGCTACAAAGCATATCGCTAGGTCTTTTTGAAGTTTCTCTTCCATTTGATTTATTACTTAATTTATTAATTAAACAATACCAGTTTTGTAGACATAGTCAAGTGTTAGGTCTCTTTTTAGTAGCACCTTGTGGGTTCATCTAGCCTCACCTCGTACTCTATTTTAAGTTTCCCACTGTTTATCAACTCCTTTACCTCTTCCATGATGCTACGAACCTTCCTCCCAAAGTCCCAACCATTCTCAAACCATTCTCCATTACGATCTAAATCTTTATATCTAAGTTCCCAACCTATATGCCCACCTTTTACACCCACTAATTCTACCAACTTAACTAACTTATCTACTTCGAAAGAGGCTCTTGTGTCATAATACCCATCACCCTCTCTTATAACAAGAATTCCATTTTTAATATTTACTGTCTTTGTCATGATAATTTTGCTTAATTTAATTTGTAATTCAACGGGGGAGTAAGACCATTCTCATACCGCTTTTCCAGTCTCGGACTCACCTGGTTTCCCAAGATTATCCTACCTCTCGTCCAACAAGTACCAGAATTTACTTACTAAGCATTGGATCCTCTGCACTAATCCATTTTTCAGATGAATAGCATTTCATTGTTTTAATGATGGATCCACAACCACATAACCATCCTACAGCGATTGCCTCTCAGCGTCCTAGTTGCCATTACTGGCTTTCAGTGAATATGTGTACCTTAACCGTGCATAGCAGTTTGTTCGGTCACCCCCTGAATTTTCAATGAGCTACACTCTCTTAGTCTATCTCTACTATCCCTAACTTCTTCTGATCTAGTAATTTTATCATAAATTCTAGCATCTCTTGTTCCTCTCCATTCTTAAATATGTACTGTTTTGTTTCGTA
>CAZQOT010000063.1:1579-6398 GCA_964595115.1 uncultured Muribaculaceae bacterium
ATTCTAGCATCTCTTGTTCCTCTCCATTCTTAAATATGTACTGTTTTGTTTCGTATACCACCCCTTCGTATCTTACCTCTACCGAATATCCACCTATTCCCTTTGTAATCACTACTTTATTTAATGTCTTTAGTTTCATCTTGGTTTTTATTGCTTAAATTAACTAAGATTGGTTCGTTTATCACCCTTGCTATTCCACTTACACTAACATCTTCTAGCAATTGCTCATATATCTTTTCTACCACCTCTTCCTCGATATTTGCATCTACATATCCATACTGGCTTTCTACCTGATCATTATCTGTCAGTTTTCTCCAAACCTGGTCTACTCTTTTCTCCTTTGTTATCTTTTCTATTGTTATCCTATACATTTTATTGTTCCATACTCAATTTAAGTTTATGTATCTCTTTCCAGAAGATGTCCCAGTCTTTTTGGCTCATCACTAAACTTTCAGCCAATTTTACGAACTTGCGGGTTGGTTTCTCTACTAATTTATTGAACCACTCCGTATCTCTTTGAAGCACTTTCTTTGTTGGTCTGCTTCGCTCAGGTAGGTCTATATAGTCTAGACCCTTTCTTCCATCTGAGTTGTAACCAGCGGGAATGTTGTTGTCCATTTTTGTCCCTTACTTAATTTATTTATAGTTCTGTAGTTTCCTACATTGGAGGGACTATTACTAATCCCTCCTAGCAGTCAATTACTCTATTTCACTTTCGTCTATATGGTGCTTCGACACTCCTTTTCAAGTTAGATATATTCTTCTCTACATTCTCTGCACTTAACAGAAAGTACACACCCTTCTTCATTCGGATATCCCACACCCTATACTTCCCCTCTTGCTCTCCCTCGTACTCTACCTCTATATAGTGATACTTCGCTGGTACTTTTGTTCCATTAGGTGTAAATAGGTCGGATAAGTTCCAGTACTTCTCTCGCATAATATATCTGCTACCCTTTTTTAATTCTGTTGTTTTCATTTTGCTATAACTTTAATTTATTAATTATATATTACCACAAATACCACGCCTTGTCAAGTGTTTTATTCTTTCTTTTTAACACTCACTTTGACATCACCTAAAGCCTTATCTACAGCCTTTAATCTCTCACTCACTAAACGGAGTACGGTCTTTATAATCTTTGTTTTTGCTGAAGGATTTGTGGTTTTTTTACTAACCCTTTTCTTTCTGGCATAAGTACCATTTAACACCCGAGTTGCAGTAGCCAAGCTCACCCCCGATTCTACCATTACATCGTTCCTGGTTATCCCTAATGCTGTACAGAGGCTTCCAAGTGCCTTCCAATTAAAATCTTCGTTTAACTTCTCTAGGAACTGTCTATCTCCAAATATTGTTCCGTATATCTGTGCAACTCTTTCCCTGGTCAAATTATTCCTTCTAGCAATTTCAGCATAACTATAATCAAGTTCTAAATATTCATTGACCAAATCTTCGGCTATTTTCATTGCTCGATCGTAGTTTTCTATCCTTAATTGATTTGTATATGTTCTTACTATGTTTCCCTCCATATTACTTATTACTTAATTTAAGTTGCTCAAATATCTCTATAAATAGATTCTCAGGTATAACACTTCTCTCTTTAGCACCTTTTAATCCTTGTGTACCTGTTCTACTTCCTCGTGGTGCTGAAATATGACAAGGGCTTCCGTTTCTACAAGGTGGTTTAGATTTCCACTCTGTAAAATTAGTCCATATATCTGTTGGCTTCATTCTGGTATCTCCATATTGGCAATATGTAACTGTTCTTCTGTGATACTTACTTAGATCCACCATTTTCCTCATAGCACCTCTTGGATTTTCTATGAACCAATATCTAGGTTTTATATTTTCTATCAACCTTATTGTTTTCTTTAGTATCTCAATACCTAATATTGCACCATCACTTTTAGGATATAACATACCATCTGATTTTCTTTCCCAGTTTTTACCAATAGAAGCAACACTAAATGCCGTACAAGGAGGAGAAGCCCAAACAATATCAAAGTATCCAAAATAGTCATCTGGAATATCTAGTATATCTTGTAGAATTGTAGGATTAAACTCTTGCTGATTATCTAAAGTAGTTGTTTTATATCCATACTTATCAGCAACCTTACTAAATGACTTTGTTCCACAAAATAGTTCTAGTGCTTTCTTCTCCATATTACTTTGTTGTTAGTTTAGATTTCTTTTCCCCTCTTAACTTCTTCCAAAATGTACTCCAATCTTCTTGTCGCAATTCTAATCCCTTTGCAATTCCCTCAAACTTCTTACTTGGCAAATTGACCTGCTTACTTAACCAAATCATATTGTTGTTGTATAGCACATCCTCTATATCAAAACTCCTACTAAATCCTGTTAATTGTATCATCTTAATTTTCTTCTAAACTTAGATATACCGAGTTCGTCAACCATTGGAAATAGTTGAGCAGAACAAGTTTCTCCTTCATCTTGTTGTCATCTCCGACTGTTAGATACCCAACTTCAAAACATCTGAACCCTGATTCGTGCTTGTGCATATTCGGTTTGATATAACAAAATGCTTCCAACTTTATTAACATATCTACCCATTCCTCTTTTGTTATTATTTTTTTCTCTTCCATATTACTTTGTTGTTAATTTAGATATAGCTTCTTTTAGGGTTCTTCCCGAAGAAATCGTTTTACCATTTTGTTCTATTACAAAACCCCAATCTTCATGACAACCACCAACTTCAAACTCAACACCAATCCTTATTGAACTATCTGGCATTCCTCCACCCAATGGATGCCAATAAAGGAAGTCAGAAGCAATGTCCTTCTCTTTTCTCCCCTCTTCCCTTGCTTTGTCTAGTTCTTGAGAGATGTATTCCTCGGTGTTTTTTAACGACATTGTTCCTAGTTCAAGATTCCTAACCAACCTTCCTTCTCTCCAGTTCGTTATATACTCCTTAACATATAACTCTGCAAAATCTTTCATCAATGCTTCTACAAGTTTTGTCTCTTTCTTCTCCATATTACTTTGTTGTTAATTTAGATTATCATTTACAATCTTTTCAATCGCCAATATCATCTTGGAGCGGAGAGTCGGGTCTTGTCGCAACACCTCTACTGATTTTTCCACCTGTCCCTCTAATTTTGCTACTAGATTCTTCGCAATCTTTCTCTTGAACTCCTGCTTTATTTCTTTTCTAATCTCCAAATTGTTCAAAAAGACTTCATCTAACATTGCCCGATACAAAGCTTTTATCTCTTTCTCTCTTTCTACTACGACCTCTTCAACTATATGGTCTAGTGGAGAGTGATATCCCTCTAATAGGGATTTTTCCAATCTCCCCTCCAACAACCCAATAATTATATCTGCTACGATATCTTTATTTATTAAATCTTTCTTCTTTTCCATATTACTTTGTTGTTAATTTAGATTTCTTTTTCCCATGATCCTTCCTCTAAGTTTGTTAAGAAGTCCATTATTTCACTTGCATTTCCTTCTATGTAATCTCTACCCACTTCTAGTTTTTCTTCATTTATTTTGTACACACTGTAGTCTGTGCAGATGATTGCACCTTCTGTTGTTTCCTCTACCTTTGCGATCACTCCTACTTTTATGTCAATTCCTATTTGTTTTAGGATATAGGCATACACATACAACTGCATTTTAGAATGTTCTGTACTCTTTGCGGATCCTGATTTCCAATCTACTAGTATTCCGTTTACAGGATCTAGGTAGTCTACTATCATACTCATTTCTAACCAGTCGAAAATTTCTATTGGTTTCGTATGTGTTTCAGTCCATGTATTTATTCCTTTTTCAGGATCTTCCCATTGTCCTGTCTTTGGATCCTGGAATCGTGGAGGTAACAAGATTAGCTTCTTTTTTGCGATTATCTCGTGTATTCTTTTCCCATCCTCCATATATATATTTGTTGTTCCTTGATGGCTGAGCATTTTGATTGCCATATCCCTGTCGTTTTTGCTCCATGCATTCAGGATTGACCAACTCAGTTTGATTTTTTCCATTTTATATTCCCTTATAGCTTATATATTCAAATGAAGTTTCTATCACACCTTTTGGTAGAAGTCCATCAGGATTCTTTTCCGATTTAGTAGCCTTTTTGTATGCTTCAATAGCTTCAGTGTTTGGCTTCTTCTCTATCTTTACGAACTGAGGTTCTGCATCATCCGTTATAGCTTTTCTCCTAGTTACTCTATACCCTACCTCTACCAAGTCCCCTTCATACTTCTTCTGTTTGTGGTTTTCCTGGAAGAATTCTATTAGCTTTCCTTTAACATAGTCTCTTAAGTGGTCTAGGGATCCTTTTTCTTTCCTTTCGGTTGTTATGTGGCTTACAGCTTCCTCTATTTCGTAAATTCCTTTCAGTGATGCTTCGAACTCTGGTGTTAGGTAGTATTCCTCCCCTACTTTTTCGTACACTTCAAGATGTGCGATCAGGTTAGAAGCTTCTCCAATTTTGGATCTTGCTTCCTCCAATAGTTTAGTTATCTCCTCCATCTTTCTTTTCGCTAAATTTAGTTTCGAGCTTGTTCTTTAATTCTTCTACCGCTTCAGGTGTTATTAACTTCAATCTTACCTGTGCATCTATTTCTTTCTTAAGTGATTCGTAGTCTCTTTCCGATTTAACTCCTTCTATCTTCTTAAGCATTCCCTTATACACTTCAGTCACTGATTCTATTACTTCTGCATCCTGGATGTTCTCATTTGCCACCTCTGTTCCTAGTGGTAGTGCTTGATCTCCTCTTATATTAAAGTCTTCCTCTGTTTGTAGCTGGCTTATTCCGAATGCTTTCTTTAGTGCATGGGATTCCGCAACCTTTTTAATCA
>CAZQOT010000064.1:0-5902 GCA_964595115.1 uncultured Muribaculaceae bacterium
TGTAATTAAAGTGAGAGTTGATTAAAATTAACTCCAACTCTTGAAAGCCAGTTCATAATAGTTTTGAACTTGTTATTTATGCTATTAAAGAAAATAATATTTTTATAGATCTTACAAAATAATTTATTGTTGATTTTTGTTATATAATTATAATAAGAGGTGTTGTAATGAAAGATATTGTAAGAGAGAAAAAAAAGAAATTCATTATAAAATTATCATTAATAATTTTAATACCACTGATATTTTGTACTTTATTGGGAATTGTAGATTATGTAAGAGCAATGAATGGTAAAAAACCTATATTTATTTATCGCTCCGAAAATGTTACAAATTTCGATTTTGAAGTTGGAGTAGTCGGATATATTACTTTACCTAGTAACGAATATATTACCAATGTTGGTATAGGGCAGAATGCTATGGTGTTTGAAGATATTGTTCTACCTAGTAAAGAAGCGACTACCTATTATGGTATAGGCTATAGCGTTTCAATTTGTGATAATGAAAATGGAAATTATACTTTTCAATTGGGTCATAAGCAAAAAGAACCCTGTTTTAGTACTTTAACGTGTACAAAGACTTTGGCTGAAAATGATAAACAATCACTTGAATATTTCTTCTTTGATGGTAAGGTATATCGCCTACACACAACTTTAACAATGCCAGCTGAACAAATTGCAAATGAAGAAACATATAAAAAAGGGCTTATGGAAATTAATGATGTTAATGGTTGTGGAGTAACATTTCAAAAACAAAATGACACAACTTATGTAACAACACAAATGTGTAATATATCTAATATGTCAAACAATGATGTAAAAAAGGTATATTCAGTAAGTAAAAAGGTCATGGAACAAACAAGAACTGAAATTATTGATAAATATTCTCATGACAAAGATATGATATGTGAATAATATATTTCAATACTCAAAATATTTATTATATAATATTAATTGGTAGAGGGTAACAATCTTTATCAATTGGTACCAAAATTTTAAAATTTATCACTATTAATTAGTGATTTTTTTTATATTATATGTGATAAAATAATGATAATCAGGTGATTAAATGAAAAGATTGAATAAAAAGATTTATACTAAAAGTGCTTTAGAGCTAGCTCCTTTATTATTAGGTAAAATCTTGGTAAGAAAGTTTGATGATGGTAAATTATTACGTAAACGCATCACTGAAACTGAAGCTTACTATGGGGAAGAAGATAGTGCTTGCCATGCACGAGTGGGGAAAACTAATAGAACTTTTATCTTGTATGGGGAAGGAGGGCATGCATATATTTATTTGTGCTATGGACTCCATTATTTATTTAATATTGTAACAGGACTTAAAGATCATCCTGAAGCTGTTTTAATAAGAGGTGTTGAAGATTATGATGGACCTGCTAAATTAACTAAAGCCCTAGACATTACTAAAGAATTGAATGGTGTAGATCTTACAACTTCTAATAACATTTGGATTGAAGATGATGGCTATCAACCAGATTATATTACTTCTAAAAGAGTAGGTATCGATTATGCAACTGAACCATATAAGAGTATTGAATGGCGATTCATAATAAAAAAATAACAATACTACAATAATGTTTTACATATTATTGTCACATATTAATTAAAACTTCTAATAATCATAAAAAATGTGTAAAGGAACCTTTATCATTAGCGATAATGTTGTATAATAGTATATAGAACTTGTGAGTTATTACTCATATACTAATAATGAATAGGTGATTTAATGAATATAAAAGATACATATGTAAATTATGTACAATATGGTAATGAAAAGGGACCAGATGTTGTGTTGCTACATGGCTGGGGTCAAAACATTGCCATGATGGATCCAATTGGCGGCAGATTACAAGAAGATTTTAGAATAACAATTCTTGATTTACCTGGCTTTGGTAAAAGCCCGGAACCGCCATATCCTTTTACGATATATGATTATTATGAATTGTTAGATCTTTTTTTAAAAAAAATAAATATTGAAAATCCAATCTTGATGGGACACTCTTTTGGAGGCCGCATAGCCATCCTTTATGCAGCGAAGAGAAGTGTTGCTAAACTAATTTTATTTGGTACTCCATTTCGAAGAAATAATAAAAAAGCTAGTTTTAAATTAAAAATATTAAGGTTCTTAAAAAAAGTACCTATAATAAATAAATTTGAAGAATATGCAAAAAAACGTATGGGCTCAATTGATTATCGTAATGCAACACCAATAATGAGAAAAATATTAGTTAATGTTATTAATACTAACATATATGAAGAATTATCCAAAATAAAAGCGTCAACAATTCTTATTTGGGGATCAGCAGATACTGAAGTGCCACTTGAAGAAGCTAAAATCATGGAGAAAGCTATTAAAGATTGTGGTTTAATTATATATGAGGGGTGTAGTCATTACGCTTATTTAGAAAGATTAGACCAAACTATAAATATATTAAATAAATTCTTAAAGGAGGGGAAATAATGTCTTATTTTATTTTCTCATTATTAGGTTGGTTTATTTATTTAATATTAAGAACCAAAAAAGCTCTCCATATGCTTCAACAAAATTTATATAATAGAAATAGAAGATATATTAAATGGCTTGCTAAAAATAGAACAAAGGTTTTTACTTTTATTGATTTAATACCATTATTTTTAATAGTATTAATTCTTTTTATTAAAAATAACTTTGTTATTACTTTATTATCATTTTCTGTATATATTATTATAGCTATCTATACATATGATTCAATGAAAGGTGAAACTCATAAATTAAAGTTATCAATGACATCAAGAATAAAAAGATTAATAACAACTATTTTTATCTTATATCTAATACCATTTATATATATAGTTATTAATTATGAAATATCAAATTTAAATAATTATCTTTATATATTCTTCTTATTAGCGTACTTACAATACTTTGTTGTACTACTAGCAGTAGTAATAAATATTCCAATTGAAAAATTAGTTTATTTATATTATTTTAGTAAAGCCAAGAAAAAACTAAAAAACATGCCTCATCTAAAAGTAATAGGTATTACCGGTAGTTATGGTAAGACAAGTAGTAAGAACATTTTAAATGAAATATTAAATATCAAATATAATACATTACCATCACCAAAAAATTATAATACTCCCAATGGATTAATGATTACGGTTAATAATAACTTAGATAAATTTAGTGAAATATTTATTGCTGAAATGGGAGCTTATAAAAAAGGAGAAATAAAAGAATTATGTGATTTTGTTCACCCTAAATATGGTATTTTAACTAAAATTGGAACAGCTCATTTAGAATCGTTTGGTTCTCAAGAAAATATCCAAAAAACAAAATTTGAGCTTATTGAGAGTTTACCAGACGATGGTATAGGAATATTAAATGGTGATGATGAATTACAACTTAATTATAAATCAAAGAGTAATTGTAAAATATTTTGGATAGGTATTGATAATAAAAATGTTGATGTAAGAGCAATAAAGATAAAGATGTCACATGAAGGAACAACCTTTGATGTTATATTTAAGGGTGATGAGGGAAAATATCCATTTGAAACTAAATTGCTTGGCTATGCTAATGTATATAATATATTGTCAAGTATTGCTCTAGGCTATCAATTAGGTATTACAATATCTGAATTACAAAGAGCTGTCAAATGTGTCAAACCCGTCGAACATCGACTAGAACTGCGTAAATTCTATGATATAAATATTATAGATGATGCATACAATTCAAACCCAGTAGGATCAAAGATGGCTGTTGATGTCCTAGGAATGATGCCAGGTAAGAAAATAATTGTAACCCCAGGGATGACAGAACTTGGTGATAAACAATATGAACTTAACAAAGAATTTGGTCACCATATAGCGAAAGTATGTGATGAAGTTGTTCTAGTAGGCAAGAAGCAAACCAAACCAATTCAAGATGGTTTAACATCCTCTAAATATAATAAGAATAGAATACATATACTAGATGATGTAAATGAAGCATTTACTTTAATTAGAAAATTAAAAAATGGTGAAACTTATGTTTTGCTAGAAAATGATTTACCAGATATATTTAAAGAATAGGAGTGAAATTATGAAAATAAAAATTGGAGTTATCTTTGGAGGGGAATCAGTTGAACATGAAATAAGTATTATTTCAGCTGTTCAAGCTATGGATTATTTAGATCAAGAAAAATACGAAATAATACCTATCTACATAACAAAAGAAAGAGAATGGTATACAGGACATATTTTAAAGAGTATGGATAATTATAAAGATTTAGATCTTTTAAAAAAATATTCTAAAAAGGTAGTTCTTTATAATAAAGATGGACATTTTGTATTGCAAAGTAAAAGAGGATTTAGAAGAATCATTAATGAAATTGATATTGCACTTCCAATCGTTCATGGGCAAAATATTGAAGATGGTACTTTAGCAGGCTATTTAAATTTAATTGGTATTCCATATGTTGGAAGTGATGTTTATGCTTCTTCTGTAGGGCAAGATAAAGTATTTATGAAACAAATATTTGAAGCTAATAAAATACCTATTACTGATTATGTTTGGTTCTTTGATAGTGAATATAAAGAAGATAGCACTTCAGTAATAAATAAAATTAAGAAATTAAAAATGCCTTTAATAGTTAAACCAGCAAGATTAGGTAGTAGTGTAGGTATAAATAAAGTAAGGGAAATAAAAGAATTAGAAGCCGCTATTGAAGAAGCTATGCAATATGATAATAAAATAGTGGTTGAAGAAATGATTACTGATTTAAAAGAAGTTAATTGTAGTGTTTTAGGCAATTATGAATATCAACAACGTAGTGAATTAGACGAAGTAGTAGCTAGTAAAGACTTTTTATCATATGAAGATAAGTATATGTCAAAAGGTAAATTAAAAGGTGGAATGCTAAATGGAGTTAAAAAAGGAACTGACATTCCTAATCATGTAATTCCAGCTAAAATTGATGCTAAATTAAGGGATAAAATAATAGAACTATCAAAAGAATCGTTTAAAGCACTAAACTGTTCTGGTGTTGTCAGATTTGATTTCTTAATCGATAATAGTAAAGAAACAGTATATGTAAATGAAGTAAATACAATACCCGGTTCATTATCATTCTACTTATGGCAACCAGCCGGCAAAAACTATACAACTTTATTAGATGACATGATTAATCTAGCGATAAGAGAATATAAGAAGAAGAGTAAGATGAAAACATCTTTTGATACCAATATCTTACAAAACTTTAATGGTTTAAAAGGACAAAAAGGAAAAGTAAGGATGTAAAAAGGATACAAGATAATTCTTGTATTTTTAATGTGGGAAACGTTGACTATATAAGAAAACAGGGTATAATAGGTGGTATTTAAAGGAGAACAATATGGAGAAAAAAACTTTTGTGTTAGTAGATTTATATGGTGGGGAACCTTGCTTCATTAAAAAAGATTTTCAATATAGAAAATATGGTACTAGAGTTGTTGTAAGTCCAATAACTACCAAATCTATTATTCCAATTGAAGAAAATGATAGTACCATTTTATGTAGCCAAATAAAAGATGACTTCAAAACTAGTGATATTTCACTAATTGATGAAGTACAATTGTTAGATTCAGAATTTGAAGTGTTTGCCGTTCCTAACATGCGTTTTGGTTGTTATAGAATAATTGCAGGTAGTGAGTGTATTGGCATTTTAAATCAAGAATTAATTGATTTAGGAGCAGATTATATAGAAGAGTTATATAAAAGAAGAGATAATTATTATAATAAAATGATAGATGCTTCTCACAGCCCATTTATTATCGGTCAATCTTCTGCTAAGAGGTACAGTTATAAAAACATGCTAATAATATGTAAGAATATGTTAGTTTCTAATAATAGGGCTATTAATTCAAATGATCATTATATTTTACAT
>CAZQOT010000064.1:5912-6374 GCA_964595115.1 uncultured Muribaculaceae bacterium
TACCAATATCTTACAAAACTTTAATGGTTTAAAAGGACAAAAAGGAAAAGTAAGAATGTAAGAAAAATACAAGATAATTCTTGTATCTTTTTTTTATAACTAATTATAAAAAATTGTTATTAACGGTTGTAATTTTAAGTAATATATTGTAAAATAGGAATACCTTGTGGACGATTAGCTCAGCTGGTTAGAGCGCTACCTTGACGTGGTAGAGGTCATAGGTTCGAATCCTATATCGTTCACCAGATATGTCTCCTTAGCTCAGTTGGTAGAGCAACTGACTCTTAATCAGTGGGTCGTGGGTTCGAATCCCCCAGGGGACACCAAAAAGGAAATTGAAAGATTGCAGAAATGCAGTTTTTTTATGTTAAAACGACAAAAAGTTCATTGTTTCGCCAACAGTTAAAAAAAATGACAATCTAAGATTTGTCAAGCATAAAAGAATGTGATATTATATGCATG
>CAZQOT010000065.1:0-6314 GCA_964595115.1 uncultured Muribaculaceae bacterium
AGCGGTTAAAAAAGCAATAAATTTATCAAAAAAGCATACAAACGAAATAGTTCTATAAAAAAAGATTTGCTAAGTTATGAAAACTATGCTATACTTAATGAGTACTTCCAAATAGTATAATTATTATTGTATAAAAAGAGGTATAATTGTAAAGGAGGAAGAACATGAATCAAGGTACAGTTAAATTTTTTAACAGTGTAAAGGGTTTCGGTTTTATTAAAAATGATGAAACAGAAGTTGAAACTTTTGTACATATTTCTGCATTAAAAGATGGACTTAAAGAACTTAATGAAGGACAAAAAGTTACTTATGAAGTTGAAAAAGATCCAAGAAGTAATAAAGATAGAGCGGTAAACGTATCGTTAAATAATTAAAACATTAAATTAGGGCGACCTAGTTTTTTATTTAATATTAAAAAACAACTTGTATAATATATAATAATATTTGCTTATCAAAAAGATAGGGGTAACAACCTCTATCTAACTGGTACCAATGAAGATGAACTCTGATATATTTTGTCGGAGTTTTTTATTATTAGAACACCTAGTAATTAAGCTTTATACTATAACGAAATAAATGATATATTAATTGAAAACGTGAGATAAGGGTAATTATTTTAGGTCTAATAAAATTTGTTCTCTATATATTATTCTTGTAGATATATTTTAATAGCGCTGTTAGCTCATTATACAAAGAAAATTGGTGTTGATAGTTAGATAACATCTAGTTTTTTGTGATATACTTTAATAGTAAAAAAAGGGAATTGTTAAATGAAATATATAATAATAATATTAGGGAATACAAAATGAGAGGAAGATATTATGTATTTAACATTAAAAGATATAAAAAAGGCTTATAAGTATGGAAAGGTAAAGCAACAAGTTTTATATGGAATAGATTTATCTTTTGAGCGAGGTGAATTTGTATCTATCTTAGGTGAATCAGGATGTGGTAAATCTACTTTGATGAACGTCATAGGAGGAATGGATTCTGATTATACTGGTGAAGTTATAGTTAATGGTAATAATTTAAAGAAAATGAATCTTGATAATTATCGTAAATTAGAAGTTGGCTTTATTTTTCAGAATTTTAATTTAATACCTCATCTATCAGTTTTAGATAATGTTGTTATAGCACTTGAAATGTCATCCAGTAAAAATAAATATGAGAAAGCAAAAGAATTACTAACCAAATTGGGATTAAAAGATCATTTTAAAAAGAAACCTAATCAATTATCAGGTGGTCAAAAACAAAGAGTGGCAATAGCAAGAGCCCTAGCAAACGACCCTGAAATTATTTTAGCAGATGAACCGACTGGTTCATTAGATCAAGCCACATCTGAACAAATCATTGATATTCTAAAAAGTATTGCTGAAAGTGGGAAATTAGTTATTACAGTAACTCATTCAGAAAAAGTTGCAAGTAATAGTAATAGGATTATCAGGATGTCTGATGGTAAAATTACTGATGAGGAAAAAATAAAAAAACCTGTTAAGATAAATAAAGAAGATATTGAATTAAAACCAAAGAGCCTATCATTTTTCAAGGCTATCAAATTAGCTCTCCATAATATGAGACTAAATCTTAAAAGGAATATTTTAGTTTCGGTAGGTGGCTCAATTGGTATTTTAAGTGTTGTTTTGATGCTGGCTATTGGTGCTGGAGTGCAAAAATATATTAATGAGCAAATAGAGGCTAGTATGGACCCTAATCTTATTCAGGTAACCAAGAAAAGTGATAGCAATGACCCTGACGAAATGGGGATGATAAGTAGAAAATTATTTGAGCAATCTGATATTGATAAAATAGCAAGTATAGAAGGCATAGATTATTATGAAAAAGTAACATCATATAATATGAAAACGAGCTTATTTTATAATAATAAAAGTCATATGTTAATGATATTAACTACTTCTTTAAATGGTATGCTGGTGTTATCAGAAGAGCAAAAGAAATTACTTCCTTTGGATGATGAGATTTTAATAAGTAATACTTTCGCTAAAAAAATAACAGGGAACGATAATTATATGGATATTGTTGGTCAAAAAGTAACTATTTATATTACTGATAAAGATAGTCAAAATAGGCCTATTATAATTGAAAAAGATTTAACTGTTTCAGGTGTATTGGAATTAAAGCAAAGTGATGCTTATGATATTGGAACAATTAATTATAAAACCTTGGAGAGTGCTTTTGCATCCAATAATTTAGATTTAAAGCCTACTGTAATTAACGTCTATGCTAAAGAAAAAAATGATGTTGATGAAATAAAGAAAGAGTTAAGGGAAAAAGGATTTGGTGATTCTCAAGTGGCTGAAATGCTGGAGCAAGTTATGAACTACTTAAATATTGCAACTCTTATTTTAGCAGGAATAGCAGGTATTTCCCTTGTTGTATCAGGTATTATGATATTAGTAGTATTATATATTAGTGTTGTTGAACGTACTAAAGAAATAGGTATTTTAAGGGCTGTAGGAGCACGTAAAAAAGATGTCAGAAGAATATTCTTTACTGAATCAGCTCTTTTAGGTTTCTTCAGTGGTACTTTAGGGGTGATAGGAGCTGTTATATTTGCTTTCATTGGTAACAATTATATAGAAAAAGCTTTTGATGTAAGAATTATTAATACAAATATAAAATTTATTATCTTTGGCATTCTGGTAAGTGTAATAGTAAGCATTATAGCAGGCCTAATGCCATCTAGTAAGGCTTCCAAATTAGATCCAATGGAATCACTAAGGTATGAATAAGAAATGATAATATTATAGATGTCATTAAACAAGAAAACCTATAATTCATGTATATATATAAATATGATGCATAATATATTAATGCCATACGATAATGTATGGCAATATAGCCCCTATGATTAATTCTTGGGGGCCTTTTATTAAATTAAAAGATGGTTTAGTTAACCATCTTTTTTTCTTTAAATATACTATATAACATAAAGCATGTTACTGGTAGGGCAAAGACAAAGGGCAAGGCATATCTAAAATAGGTATTAACAGGACTTGCTATGCAAACCAATATTAATGATAATGCAGGTGCTAAAACAACAATATATTTTGATAATTTTTCTTTTATTAGGACAACTAACATAAATAAGTATATCCAAACTACAAATCCTATATTAACAAACATACCAATGATTGGTATATGAGGAAACATTTCACCATAGTTAGATAAAATATCCCTTGGAACTTTTAATTCTTTCACATAATGGTAATTAAATATTCCTGTTTCATTTAATCTAGCATTATATTCTTTATAGTAAATGTACCATTTAGTAGTATTAGGATAGAAATAGCCAAACACATTATTTGCTGTAGCTTCCACATATACATTAGGATGTCTAAAGAATAGTTTTGCCCACAATTTTAAGTAATTAGAAAAATCTTCTTTCGATGACAATGCATTGAATCCATTCTTAACTGGATCTGCTTTAACTGGATCATATCTTTCTACAATAGTATCAATATCTAATACTTTATCAATGATAAGTCTTTCTTCATCTGTTAAATCTTCTTTATAATATTTTACATATCTAGCTGTTTGTTGAAATGGAATAGAAAATATTTCTCGTTTATTACCTGGGGTTATATGCATTAGGGGTAATCCTACATTAATGAATGCTAAATAAAGAGAAATTGAAGTTATTAAAACTAACAATACCTTTTTCCTAATTTCTTTCATAAATATCATAACAAAGGGAAGGGATAATAAAACATGACAAATGCCATTATTTCTACTTAAACAGATAGCAAGACATAATAAGGTTAATTTAATGTAATCATCTTTTTTATAATCATTATACCTAATTAAATCAAATAGCTTTATAACGAGGAGAAGAATTAAGGAACCAAATATAACATCTTTTACAGCACTCATTGCGTATAAAGGAAAGACTGGAATTAGGGCATACATCAAAATAGTTATAGTAGTAAAAAGGTTAGGTGCTTTTATTTTCCTTAGGTACTTAATTGAATAAGCTAGAGCAGTTACTAAAATTGCTATTTGAATAACAGAATAAATGAATAATCCAAAGTTATCATTACCTAGAAGATGCCCTATTTTAACACTACCACCTAATAATACTGTATGCAAGAAAGGATTATCATTTGTTATTAATACATTTGGATCGATGAGATTAATACCCTCAATATATCTTGTAGAAATACCAAAGAATGATTTTATTTGATTGGTAGGATCTGGTGATAGGATAGATGGATAAAAACTAATTATATATGGTAACCAACAAATTAAAATGAATATAGCACTATACAACATTGGTTTTTCATTTATCTTTGTAATGAATCTATTCTTTAAATCTTTAATTTGTAGTTGTTTAATCACGTCATATAATTTATGGATGCTTATCTTGAATAATAAATACAAACTTATAAATTTAATGATAGAAATTAATAAGAAGATGAAGTTTCCAAAGACAAAATTCCAACTGTTTATTTTGCCGTAACTATATCCAAAAATCATAAACAAAGAGAAAATAACTGCTAATATTTTAAATCCTTTATATTCGTGCTTATTATTATAATTTTTATACAAAAGATAAATGAATACTCCTAAAATAAGATAGGTAAGACTAATAGTACTACGACCAGTTATTTTTATAATGCTGTGTGTATCCAATTCAATAAGTAAACTAAATGATGTAATGATTGCTAATAATAAGTATAAATATTTATTTTTTGACTTCATAACTCTCTTCACTTTCTTTAAATATTAAATATTTTTGAATAAAGTAATTAATAACAAAAATGATAATGTCGATAGGTATTTTAATAAATGTTGCATCTACATTTATATATTTGTGAATTAAGAAAACAGATAATCCAGAGACACATAATTGAATGGTAACTAGAATGTAATATTTTACAAAAGTCTTAACATCAATAACATCACCATGATCAATATTAAATACTTCGTTTCTATTCATAAAATAATTCACTAATGATGAGATAGCTCTTGCTATAAAAGTACTTATCAAGATAGATTTATCACCAAGAGTGTTTTTTAACAAAATATCATTAAGAATAGTAAAAATGGATATATCAATTATAAATGAAATGCCTGATGACATTATATATTTTAGAAATACTATTTGCCTCTTTATGAAAGATATAATCTTATTTTTCATTGTTAATCTTTTCCTTTAGAATTCCCACTTCCTGAACAAGAATAGTAATTTTGTTTTTTTGGGTAGAGGCGATTGTGGTGATGATAAAAGTAATAATTGTATTCATCCCCATTACAAATAGAAAAATCATATTTGAAGCTTTTTCAATACCTATGAGATTTGCTATAGAAGTCATTAAATTAGGAGTCAAAGCACAGATGATAAATATAATAGAAGCTACAAACCAAAGAAGAGCATATTTAAGTATTATTTTTTTTCTTTTTACATTACTATAAACAAATAACATAAACAATAAATTAATTATAATAAGTATAATTGATAATCTAAACTCCATATTATAAATCCTTCTTTCCTATGCTAGCTATGATAATAGCTAAACTAACTTTAATCATATAATAAATAGATTTAAGAGGTGTTATTGATGATTTACCACCTTTACGTTCATTCATTTTAACAGGTACTTCCAATATTTTATATTTATTTTTTAATAACGATACAACTGTATCTGGTTCAGGATAATCACTAGGATAACTATCAGCAAATATTTTTATGATGTCTTTATTACAAGCTCTAAAACCAGAGGTTGGATCTTTAATGGTCTTACCAGTACACAATTTTATAAGGAATGACAAGAAATTTTTTCCAAAGCGTCTTAGAGTTGTCGATTTAAAACCAGTCATATCTTCTTTAATAAATCTTGAACCAATAACCAAATCATTACCAACGGCTATACCATTTATTAAATCTTTAATGTAATCAGCGTTGTGCTGTCCATCACCATCAAATTGAATGGCAATATCATATTTATTATAAAATGCATATTTATACCCGGTTTGAACAGCGCCTCCAATACCTAAATTACATGGTAAATCAATATAATTGACCTTATTTTTCTTTAGTATATCTTTAGTACTATCTAGTGAACCATCATTAATAACTATATAATCTAAATCAATATTATTAATTTTTACATTGTTTATACTATTAACTGTTTTAATTATATTTTTTTCTTCATTATAAGCAGGGATAATTATTAAAACTCTCAAAATATTCCTCCTAATTACATATTGCCATATATAATATAACATACTTTTAAATATTTGGTTCAATGAAAAGTTAACGTAGAAAGTTAGAAAACAATAAGAAAATGCAGGAG
>CAZQOT010000066.1:0-6300 GCA_964595115.1 uncultured Muribaculaceae bacterium
TTAAACTAACTAAATAAAATTAGTTAGTTTTTTATGTAAAAATTTTTATTGAGACTGTATATATAAATTTAAATAGGAAAGTAAGTTTTTATCATAAATTTAAAATAATTATGATAAAATATCGTTGGGAGGAATTATTGTGTTAAAAAAATTTTTAATTTTATTTACTTTAATTTTATTTGTTTCTGGGTGTGGTTCTAGTGTGGATAAAGAAGATACCAAAAATGGAAAACAAGAAGAAAAAAACGATAAGTTAGTTGTTAAAACAAAAGTAACTAATAAGGAAGAAAAAGGTGGTTATTTAATTTATTTCATGCATGTGGGGGAAAGAAATGAAAAAGCTGGCGAGGCTAATCAATCAGCTTTTGGTCCCTTTGAAACGGATGAAAATGGGGAATATGTCTTAGATTTAAAGTTAAATTACAATAATGATGTAGGTACATATTTAAAAAGTGGTAATAGCAAAGAAAAAAATAAATTAGAGATGTTTATTGTAACCGAAGAAGATATTTATATTCGTAATCCTTTAAACAAGAAAACAATTGTTGAATTTATTCCTAATGAAAGTGAAGAAGATTATCCAGATCCGGCTTATTATTCAAAAGAAAAGGAAATAGAAGTTTCTTTTACAGATAAGTACCCAGATGGAGTATTATCTTTGACTTTCCAAGATTCTACCTTTGTTATTAAACTAAATTTCGATGGTGAAATCCCAAAAAAATCTTATGAGGTTTCAATTTTTTGGAATGACCCTAGTAAACCAGATGGTATTGGAACAGTTCGTGTCGGAAGAATTAGTAGGGAGTTTCAATACTGGGATACACCATTTTATAAAACTGATAACCTAGCAAGCAAAACAGGAACAATAATAGTAAAAGATTTTGATACAAATAAAACCGTAGAATATGAAGGCTATCCAAAAACTGTATCTTTCGATAAGAATGGTAATCCTATAGGAGATAAAATAGTTAAAATAAAACTAAAATAAATATACTATCTGATTAATTAATTTCTGCATTAGAAAAATGCGCTAATAAAAATATAAAAGAAACAAACTTATTGCTTTGTTTCTTTCTTTATTAATTTTGCATGAAGGACAACTTTTTCACTTTTATTATAACATGTAGATAAAGTTAAAATATTATCAGTTTCATTTACAGTGGCGCTAAAATTATGTGCACTCCTATCTTTTAATTTAGTAGCAAAAGTCAAAAATTCTTTGTTATTTGCAAACTCTATTTGCAAATAGTCATTAGTGGTAGGAATATGATAAACAGAAAAGACTCCCCATAAAGTATTTTCTGTATCAGTAGAAATCTTTACCACATAATTATTATTATTGTTAAGCCAGCCACTTTTTAGAATATTTTTTAAGGTCCCAAACATTGTTTTATCGTTTCTACCGTGTGCGTATAAGATATTATTTTTATTACTAGTGCCATTATTGCGATAATCTAGAAATACCCACCCTGAAGAATTATAAGATTTGTCGAAGGCATGGGTTAAATAATATTTGTTATCTTTTGCTTGAACAAAAGGATAATTTATATTAGTTCCATTAACTTGAATCCAACCCTTAACATCTGAATTTTTACGCTTAAGTTCACTAAAGTCAACATTTATCATATTCATTTTTATATAATCCCAATAAGGATTGGAGGTGGGCACTTCTTCCGTTTCAATTATTTCTGTATTTTCATTATCAATGATTTCTTCAACAGTAATTTCTCGTTGAACTTTATTAATTTGCTCGTTGATTTTATTAGAATCCATTTTCCACATAACGATATTTATTATTGAAATCACCAATGTAATAAAACAAATAATGCTAATAATAAATACAATTAAATTTTCCCATTTTATATTTCTTTTTTCCTTCATAAAATCACACCTTATCATAAGTATATCATTAAATTACATAAAAAATAAACAAATAATGACATAGAAGAGATGAAATTATTTATGTGCAAAATGATATGAACGAGGTTACTCATTTTGTAACAATTTACATGGTAACACTATACACAGGGGTGACGTTGAAGTGATGGAGCCTGATGAAATCATTATATAAAAACGGCATGATTTTAATGATTTACCAAATGATTTATATTGCCCTAGTAGAAAATATATTGAAAAATACAAATAGAAATTATTTTATGAAAAGAATTAATATTATAATTTAATTGTGATAGTGGTTTTATTTTCCATAAAAATATAAAACCGTGTTGACAATTTGTCGATTTATGTTACAATATGAATGTATATAGTAGGAAAAGATATCCAATTATGTATATGATATATTATAAAATTACATATAAAAGGGCAAGGGTAATAAATGAATGGCGAGATTATAGTAAGAGCTAGTAAAATCAAACGCAAGAAGAAAATTGCAAAAATAGCTAAGATGGCATTACTTATCTTTGTATTGTTGTTACTTGTCTTATATGTAGTTATCAGCATTGTTTATAATAATGGTAGTTTTAGTATAACGCTCGATAGGGAATTATATTTAAAAAACAGTATTATTATATATGATGATCCTGATTATAAAGTTTTTAGAGCGGAATTATATGCAAATCCTCCTGAATCCTTTGATAATATTTCTTATAAATGGCTTCCAGATGATCTTGATGATTATGACGGATCACATAATGGGGATAATTACATTGCTTATACTTTTTATGTAGAGAACTTAGGGGACCGCGTAGCTGATTATTGGTCTGAAATAATCATTGATGATGTTATTAATGGTGTTGATGAAGCTGTAAGAATTAGAGTATATAAAAATGGTGTATATACAACATATGCTAAGGCATCCAAAAATGGAACTCCTGAAAAAGACACTGTTGCGTTTGAAACTGATACATTAATTGTAAGGAATCATGTAGAAAATTTCGGCCCTGGTGATAAAAATAAATATACAGTAGTTATATGGTTAGAAGGAACTGACCCTGAATGTAATGATAACATTTTGGGCGGTGAAATAAAAATTCATATGGAATTTAATTCTGAAATTGTCAAAAAATAGAGGAGAGATGTATTTTATGCTAAAACAAAACAAAAGGCGTACAAAACGTATTAAGAATCTGATCGTTATTACTGCTTTGACGGCAGTGATCATATCTGTGTCAACATATGCGTGGTTTATTGGTATGAGAACTGTTCATGTATCGAGCTTTGATGTTGAAATTGCAGCAACAGATAGTTTGTTACTGTCTTTAGATGGTGAAAAATGGGATACTACTGTTAGTATTTCAAAGGAGACACACAACGATGCTACTACAACGGATGGTAATCCTTCGTATGTATATACTAGTCATTCCAACAATTGGGCAGGAAGGGGTTTAATTCCTATGTCATCAATAGGAGATATGGACACAACCGCTTCAAGAATGAAGTTATATGAAAAAGCAAGTTTAACCGCTACTCCTGGTGGGTATAGGCTTTTAGCAAGTCGTGTTCATAATTATGAACAAGGCAACCCTGAACAAGATGGCTATGTAGTATTTGATTTGTTTGTTAGAAATTTTTCAGGAACGCAATATCTTCCAGTATTAAATGAATTAGATGAAGAAGCGATATATTTAACGGTTGATTCAGCAGTTACTGTTGCGTTAGAGGGTGGAGTTGCTAATACAGGTATTGAAAATTCAGTTAGAGTTGCATTTGCTCAAATTGGGCGTGTTTCTGGATTTGTAACTACTCCTGCTACTATTACAGGCATTACTTGTGAACCTAATGGATCAGGTATTCCTTCAGTTAAAGGAGATGTTACAGGTATTTGTAGAACAGCCCAAATATGGGAACCAAATGACGAGGCTCATGTTGCAAACGCCATAAGTTGGTATAACACTTCATGCAAGGCAAGAACGAAGGTAGATGTTACAAATCCAGAATCATATAGTGGTGCTTGTGGAACAGTTGCCAATGGAACATCATACCCTACATATGCTGTAAGTACTGCAATAACATCAGCGGATAATGTAGATGTTTATGATGGTGCTGAATATAACAAATATACAGGTACTACAAAATTAGCTCCATATCCATATTTTACTGATGCTATGAAATTACTAACTGGTGTTGCTCGTCCATCATTTATGACATTAGCACCAAATAGTATTACAAAAGTAAGAATATATATTTATATCGAAGGTCAAGATGTAGATAATTATGATTTTGCTTCGATAGGCAAGAAAATCTCTGTTAAATTTGGATTTACTAAAGAAAGATTTACTGAAGACGATTTTGATTACACAGGTGAAATTATTGATCCAAATGAAGATATGGTTAAACCAGTCATCGTATTAAATGGTGAAGCGAATGTAGAAGTAGCAAAAGGTTCTGTTTATAAAGATTTAGGAGCTACAGCTTCTGATAATATAGATGGAGACATTACAACTAAGATTCAGACAATTAACCCAGTCAAAACATCTGTTCCTGGAACATACTACGTTACTTACGATGTTAGTGATTGGACAGGTAATTATGCAGACCGAGTCACTAGAACAGTCGTAGTTAAAAATGAATAGGTTACAAGCATTATATTTAGAGCAATCACTTAGATTGCTCTTTTACTTTGTTTAAAACTTGATTATTAATAATTTTATATAAAGAAAAACAATGTTAGAAAAGATTAAGTTATATGATCAATATTCGAAATTTTGCAATTATTTATATAGGAAATAGGTTGATTTATGTTTTTTACCTAAATAATATAGAATTATTGACAGAGCAAAAGTTCATTGACATATTGTCGATTTATGTTACAATATGAATAATAATACAAGGATATAAAATATGCAAAAAACTCGATTATTTATTGTAGTTTATAGCAATAGGGAAATATAAAATTAATTACAATGTGAATCTAAAAGAGATTTTATAAAATAGAGGAGAGAAGTATTCTATGACGGAAGTAAATGGAAGACAAACAAAAAAACTTAGAAATCATATCATTATTACGACATTAATCGCAATAGTTTTATCCGTGTCAACATATGCATGGTTTGTTGGAATGAGAACCGTTAGTGTATCTAGTTTTGATATTTCAATAGCGTCAACGGATAGTTTATTATTATCTTTGAATGGAAAAGATTGGGATACAACTGTTGAAATTTCCAGGGAAATTTTAGATGAGGTGTCATATACAGGCCACACTAACAAATGGGGAGGTAGGGGTTTAATCCCTATGTCATCAATAGGCGAAATGGATGTTGCATCGTCAAGAATGAAATTGTATGAAAAAGCTAGTTTGACTACAACTCCTGGTGGATATAGGCTTTTAGCAAGCCGTGTTCACAATTATGAACCTGGCAATCCTGAACAAGATGGCTATGTAGTGTTTGATTTGTTCATAAAGAACTTTTCGGGAACGCAATATCTCCCAGTATTAAACGAATTAGATGAGGAAGCAATTTATTTAACTACTGATTCAGAGGTTACTGTGGCATCAACCGGCGTAGCCAACACAGGTATAGAAAATTCTGTTAGAGTTGCATTTGCCCAAGTTGGACGTGTTGCCGGAACAATAACTAACGCAGCACAAATAACAGGTGTGACTTGTACCTCTGTACCCGGCGTTTCTACAGGTATTTGTAGAACAGCACAAATATGGGAACCAAATGATAAAAATCATACAACTAATGCAATCAATTGGTATAGCACTTCATGTAAGGCAAGAATAGGCGCTAATGTTACAAAACCAGCTTCTTATAGCGGTTCTTGTGGAAAAGTTATTGATGGAATTGCTTACCCAACCTACGTTGTAAAAGATTCTATAACTTCAGCAGATAATGTAGATGTTTATGATGGAGCTGAATATAACACTTATGAAAGTACTGCGTTACTTTATGCATATCCTTTTTTTACTGATACTATGAGGGATCTAACAGGTACTAATCGCCCAAAATTAATGACATTGGCGGCAAATAGTATTACAAAGGTTAGGATTTATATTTATATTGAAGGCCAAGATATCGATAATTATGATTTTGCTTCAATAGGCAGAAAAATCGCTGTTCAATTCGGATTTACTAAAGAAAGATTTACTGAAGATGATATTGATTATGATGGTCCACCAATACCTCCAGAAGAAATTTAACATTATACTAATGTTTATTAGAGCAATCAATTTTGATTGCTTTTTGTTATGCTCGCATCAAATTTCAGCATATACTCAAAACACTTATTTTATTTTATTTTACAACATCATAAAAGAATTATTTTTTGGTAAAAATTTCAAATTGTGGGTTTGTCAAACATATATTACAAAATTACCAATTGAAATTAAACTAATGT
>CAZQOT010000067.1:0-6130 GCA_964595115.1 uncultured Muribaculaceae bacterium
CCAGAACCTTTGTCAAAAGAAAAAGAACAATATTATTTAGAATTAAAAGACAAAGGGGATGTTGAAGCTAAAAACATATTGATAGAACATAATTTAAGATTAGTTGTTTTTTTATCAAAGAAATATGAGAATACTAATGTTGATTTAGAAGATTTAGTAAGCATTGGAACAATTGGTTTAATAAAAGCTATAAACACTTATAAGATGGATAAAAACATTAAACTAGCAACTTATGCTTCTCGTTGTATAGATAACGAAATATTAATGTACTTAAGAAAAAACAAAAGGCGGCGAAGTGAGGTTAGTTTTGAAGAGTCTCTTAGTTTTGATGCTGATGGAAACGAGTTACATCTAGAGGATGTGTTAGGAACTGAGGCAGACATTGTAACAAAGGATTTAGAATCTCAAGTTGAAAAACAAATGCTGATTACCGAAATAGAAAAATTAGAAGATCGTGATAAAAAGATAATGATTTTAAGATATGGACTTAATGGAATGGAAGAAATGACGCAAAAAGATGTAGCAACTCTTTTAGGTATTTCTCAATCATATATATCAAGAATTGAAAAGAAAGTTATTAGAAGATTAAAGCTGATTGTTAAGACATAGATGAATAATAAAACCCTCTATCGTTCATTATAGGAACGATAGGGGGTTTTATTTTGGCTAAACATAAAGTTGATATTACAGGAATTAACACATCTTTAATAAAAGTATTAAAAAATGATGAGATGAATGAATTATTTATTAAATTTCAAAATGGTAATATGTTAGCAAGAGAACAATTAGTTAATGGCAATTTAAAATTAGTTTTGAGCATCTTAAAGAAATTTAATCATCGAACAGATAATATGGATGATTTATTTCAAATAGGTTGTATTGGGCTTTTAAAAGCTATTGATAATTTTGATTTATCACATAATGTTAGATTTTCTACTTATGCTGTTCCTATGATAGTAGGAGAAGTTAAAAGATATTTAAGAGATAATAATAGTGTTCGTATTTCAAGAAGTCTTAAAGATATAGCCTTTAAAGCTCTAAGACTAAAGGAAGAATTAACTAATAAATATGGAAAAGAACCAACAATAGAAGAAATAGGGAAACACTTGGGTGTTGATGAAATAGATGTTATTATAGCTTTTGATGCCCTAAAAGAACCAGTAAGTATGTTTGAACCTATTTATAATGATGGAGGAGACACTATATATTTAGCTGACCAATTAGAAAGTAAAAGTGAGAATGCTAAAAATTGGGATATTACAATTTCTATTGAAGAAGCTATTGAAACGTTAAAAAATAAAGAAAGACAAATCTTAATAGATAGATTTATAGTAGGTAAAACACAAATGGAAATAGCAGAAGAAATAGGTATTTCTCAAGCTCAAGTATCAAGATTAGAAAAAAATGCTATAGAACATGTAAAAAAATTGGTTAAATAGTAAAACAAATGAAATTTATTGATTATTCATATCAAAAGACTGTTTTATGAATAATAAAAACAAGTGGTTGTAATCATTAGTATACATATATCACATGATAAAAAAATAAATATAAATAAAACGATTAATAAACTGTGGTTAGTTACAATTTTTAGGTAATTAGAATTTATTATTAAATAACAATACATTAACATATTATTAAATAGGTGATGTTATGCGTTTATCTGATTTACAAAGCAAAGATGTTATTAGTATCATAGATGGTCGTAAGATAGGTAATATTATAGATATAAAGGTTGAAGAAGAAAGTGGTAAGATTGATGCTTTAGTAGTAGAACCTAATCGTTTTTTTCTAAATGTTTTTGCTTCCCGTCAAGAATTTGAGATTTATTGGTCGGAAATTGAAAAAATAGGCGAAGATGTCATCTTAGTACGTATGAAAGTGTAATTTTTTAGGCACTTTTTTTAGGTATTAAGCATAGATTAGAATGAGGAGGGATATTAGTGGGAGCATATAAAGAAATTGTTACGAAAGCTGTTATTGGTAAAGGGAAAAAACATTTTAAAAACATATATAATTTGAAGACGGAAGCTTTGCCTTCGACAGTATTAGGCTGTTGGGTTATCAATCATAAATTTAAAGGTTATAAATCTGGTGAAAAAATAATGGTTGATGGTTCTTTTGATGTTAATATTTGGTATTCATATGATAATGATAGCAAGACAGGGGTTGTTAGTAAAAGAATCGATTATAGTGAGAGCGTATCTGTAAAGACAAAAGAAGAAACAGATTTATCAAGTGAAACAGAAATAGTTGTTAGAGCTTTAAAACAACCAAATTGTACAAATGTTGACATTAAAGATGATGATATCGAATTTGAAATTGAAAAAGAATTAGGAATTGAAATTGTTGGCGACACCAAAGTTAAAATAGCAGTTGAGGAAGATGAAGAACCATACGATATCATTGAAGATGAAGTAACAGAAGATGTTAATGCCGAAATCGATAACAATGTTAATGAAAATTTTATTAGTTAATAACTAATTTTATATGATTATAGAAAGAGAACAAAAAATAGTTCTCCTTTTTTCTATAAAAAAGTCGCCCTTTAGGGCGACGAACAAATTAAACAACAACAGGACCTGGTCCAAAGAATCTAGAACCAATAACTATAACTAATAAAATAAATAAGACTAATATGATTGCTGCACCTGATCCATAACCTCCGAAACCACCTAATCCATAACCATAACCTGGATATCCACCGCATGTAGAGTAGCATCCACAAGGATTGTTATATCCATACCCGCTATTATATCCGTAATAATACATACTATTACCCCCTTTTTATTTGTTCTATTATAATGTATTACATTAGTGTGTTTTTGGTTATAGAAATCACCTAAAATTATTTTTTTTTTAAACATAAAGCCATTATTTATGTTATGATAAATATGGTGATACTAGATGAAAAGTAATTTTATGAAGATGGATAGGCTTTTATTGTTTTTGACCATCGTAATGTTTATTTTTGGTCTTTTTATGATTTTTAGTGCATCTAGTGTTAGGGCATCTTTAAGTGGAGAACCGTATCATTATTTTATTAGACAAGGAATAATCCTTCTTATTTGTGGAGTGGCATCTATTTTTGTTTTAACAATGCCTTTAAAATTTTATGCTAAGATGGCTTTTATTATTGTTTTGTTTATTATAGGCTCATTGGTAGTAGTATATTTATATGGAATGGTCTCTCATAGTGCTCGTAGTTGGATTTCATTAGGTTTCTTTAATTATCAACCTAGTGAATTTGCCAAAACAGCCATAATACTTTATATGGCAGCTTATTATAATAAATATAGGGAAAGTAAAAGATTAGTTGTTATTTCCGTTCCCCTTATTGCAGCTGCAATAATATGTGGTTTAACATTTATTCAACCAGATTTTGGAACAACATTTATCATCTTTGCTATTACAGCATCTATTTTCTTTGTTATCCCTTTTGAAAAAGGAATTAAGAAGACAATTTTACAATATCTTGGCTTAATTGCCGCGGTCTTTATTTTATTTTTCTTCTTTACAGATTCTTCTATTTTAAAACCAGGTCAGTTATCACGACTTGATTTTCGTAATCCATGTGCTAAATATTTAAGTGGAGGATCTGGCTATCAAGTTTGTAATGGATTCATCGCTATTAACAATGGCGGTTTATGGGGTGAAGGGATTGGTAATAGTACTCAAAAGTATTTATACCTACCTGAAGCTTATACTGATTTCATCTTTGCTGTTATTGTTGAAGAATTAGGCTTAATAGTTGGTCTGATAATATTATTAATTTATCTTTTAATGCTGTTTCTTATTATTAGAATTGCTCTGCGGAGTCGCAATGTTTTAGGATCTGTCATAGCATATGGAACAGCTGTGTATATTTTTTCACACATTTTCATCAATTTAGGAGGAGTCTTAGGCTTGTTACCTTTAACAGGGGTACCATTGCCATTCTTAAGTTATGGAGGTTCGTATGCAATTAATCTAGCGATTCTCCTAGCCCTCGTTCAAAGTGTTGAAATCCAAAACAAAAAAGATATTCAAAAGAAAATGCTTCAAGAGGGGAAAATATTATCATAATAAAAAATAATCTCTATAGGAGGTTATTTTTATGCTTAAGAAATTATATCAAGACTATATTATAAAATATTATAAATTATTTCATCATCAAATAATGATTGGATTGATAAGTTTACTCATTATTTCTTATTCTATATTAATTTATCAATATGAAAACAAAATAAAAAATATATCAAAAAAGAATGAAGCAGTACCAATAATAAAACTTGAAAATGTAAAACAAGAGGATGAACAATATTATTATGTTGATATCAAGGGAGCTGTATTAAACCCTAGTGTTTACAAAGTAAAAGAGAATGCTAGAGTAATGGATGTCATTACTTTGGCTGGTGGCCTAATTGAAGAAGCTAATACCAGTGTTTTAAATCTAAGTAAAAAAGTTACTGATGAAATGGTTATTATTATTTATACTAATGAAGAAATTAAAACTTTTGTTGAAAAAGGTAATACGAAGGAAGAAATTATTAAATATGTTGAAAAAGAATGTAAATGTCCTGAACCTAAATTAAATGGTGCATGTATTAACAATAATGATGATAATGAAGAGTCTAATCAAATTACTAAAGTGTCTATTAATACTGCGTCTAAAGAAGAATTAATGACCCTTTCAGGTATTGGTGAATCAAAAGCCAAGGCCATTATTGATTATCGTGATATTAATGGATTATTTTCAAGTGTTGATGATATCAAGAATGTTACTGGCATAGGAGATAGTGTTTTTGATAAAATTAAGGACTATATTACTATATGATTTTTTATATGTAATTTTATCTATCCTATCAATTATATATAGTTACTTAATGCTAAAGTATTATCCCTATCAAAGTAAATATGAGGTTGATACTAATATTATTCAAGGTCATATTGATAATATTACAATCGATGGTAACAAACTTACTATTCTTCTAAAAGCAAAAGAAAAAGTAATTGTTACCTATTATTTTGAGTCATTAAATGAAAAAGAAGCCTTTAATTTGAAATTAGGTAATCAAATAAAAGTTTTGGGAAAACTCACTAAACCTAGTAGAACAACGGTATTCAATTTATTTGATTATCAAAAGTATTTGCACAATAATAATATTTATTATATTTTCAAAGCTGATAAGATAGAATTAATTGATAGAGCATTTAAACCTCATTATTTGGTGAAACAATACATTATTGATCACATTGAAAATATAGGAAAATCATCTAATTATGTTAAAGCTTTAGTAGTAGGAGATGATAGTGGCTTTGCTGATAATATTAATCGGTCATATCAAATCAATGGTGTAAGTCATTTGTTTGCAATATCTGGCTCTCATATATCTTTTTTAGCGGTCATTATATTATGGTTATTAAAAAAAATGAAAGTAGAAGAGAATAAGCGATATTATTTTGTCATTTTATTTTTATTTTTTTATATGTTTTTAACTAATTATACTGGTTCAGTAATTAGGTCTGTTATCTTTTTTACCTTATTATCAATAAATAAAATATATTATTTCAATATCAAAACATTAAATATTTTATTATTCACTTTAGTAATATCCCTTATCTTTAAACCAGGGTTATTATATGATGTGGGATTTCAATTTTCATTTGTTATAAGTTTTTATTTAATACTATATCAATCCTTAATAGCCAAGCAAAAAAAATATATAGGTAAGACTTTTATGATCTCCTTAATTGCTTTCTTATCAAGTATTCCTATATGTATGAATAATTTTTTTCAAATTAATATTTTAAGTGTTCTGATCAATATTTTATTTGTTCCTTATGTTACTTTCATTCTATTTCCTTTATCTTTTATATCATTAATATTACCGTTTGTAGACAGTTTAATAATCTTTTTTATTAATATCTTAGAATATATATCTTTATATTTGGAAAATATTAAAATAGGAATTATCATTTTATCAAAGCCATCTTTATTAATTATAGGATTATATTATTGCTGTATTACAGTCTTTATCAATGGCTTGAACGATAGGAAATATCACAAATTAATATATTTGTTAATATTAATAATAATTCACCATAATATTAATTGTTTTAATAATAATGCTTATATTACTTTTTTAGA
>CAZQOT010000068.1:0-2756 GCA_964595115.1 uncultured Muribaculaceae bacterium
CATTTTTCTTAAATGGAAGAATAAATATAAATGGAATATAAACAATAGTATTACTTACGATTAAAGTACTAACACCACCGTAGGTTCCAGCCTTGCTAAAGAGAAATGAAGTAACCAGCATACATACAGTTCCAAATAAAACAGAAGTTAAGTATACATTTAAATCCTTAATTTTATAATCTTCCCAAGAAACTATATATAGGAAAGAAGCAATTAGTAAAATAGGAATTGCCATCATATTGTAGCTGGTATTAATAAAAGAACGAATAAAGCCTTCCATGTGTTGAATGTTATTATCATTAATAAGAATTTGAAACAATCCAAATAATAAGCCTGTAAAACTAAAAAATATAATTATACTAGAAAATTTTATTAATTTTGGTGATCGCTTCTTTATTTTATTTATCTTTGCTCCTCTGAAAATCAAATTAAAAAGAACAGGCAAAAGCGTCAATATCCCTAGATTTACACCCGCTATTCTAAAATCCTTGAAACCATACAAGCTTTCTTGCCCAGTAAAACCTGCAAATTCAAGACTTAAAGATAAAAATATCAAATAATAGCCAATATAATCAGTAACACTTTTCTTAATAAAAAAACAATCTCCTAGTATGATAATTTGTATTAAAACAACAATAGTTGAAATGACATAGTTGGTGTAAAAAAAAACATTTATTGAGCCTATAATACAAGCCAACAATATAATTCTACTATTTTTTAATATATCGCTTTTTGTTAATGATTCATTTTTGTAATTAGTCAAACCCAATTCGTGTTCCATTAAAATACTCCTTTTTGATTAAAAGTGCTATTGCTTTATCATGATAGCTTTTATTGTTTTAGCAATATTTTCACGAGAATGATGTTCCTGATATTCGTTAATGTCTGAATCTATATTATTATTTTCCCTCGAAATCAGATGAAGTTTATCGACAAAATCCTCTGCTGAATCAAACTTTTTACAAAGGGAAGGATATTTTTCTGAATACTTCTTTATTAGCTCAACATCACTACCTAAAACTACCTTACCGTTTGATAATGCATCCACTAAAGTCCCACTCATCCTATAACAAAAATTCTTATTCAATGGTACTAATACAGACTTACACGAAGCATAATAAGTATCATAAGTTTCCCTGTCTAAATAACCACTAATCACTTTTAAACTTCCATTGTCGAACTCTTGTTTTTTTGATCTTAGTACTAATTTGTATCCATTTTTTTTTAAAATACTATTTTGTTTTTCTAAATTAATAATATCATCGATAAAATCTTCATCATTACTATTGCTAATACCTAAACAATCGATTGTATCATTGCAAGAATTTTGGGTATTATCTAAAATGTTTACACTTAAAGGATGTGGTACTACATAGACATTTTCTGCATTTACACCTATGAAATTGACAAGATATTCTTTTATAAAATCTTCGAAAACTATGTGCTTTACTCTATTGCTATATGATTTAAAAAACCTGCGCTTTATTTTGTTTCTAAGTTCGTCTGTATTATTATGATGCACTATATAAATATTTTTTGCCGCTCCAAATAAGAATGGAAAAAAAGCAAAAGATATAGTTTCGAAACATGAAACAAATATAATTTCTGGTTTTAACTTTTGTGCTATAACCGATGATTCTTTCATTGATTTTAAAGTGCTAAGTCTAAAGAGAAATTTTCCTTTTTTTCTTTTTAGTCTGTCACTTTCAATAATATTAACACTTGATACATCATTTAAAGATTCTCTAAAATAATCAGTTGGAGAAAATACCGTAACATTACCAAAATTTGAAATAGCTTTTATCATATTTTGATTAAAGTTTTTATGTTCTATCGGATATATAAAATCTAAAAACAAGATATTCATTGACAAACCTCCTTTTAGAATAAAATTCGTAGCCAGTTCTAATGATTATTTTATAATCCTATTATCTTTTTAATTTCTAATGCTAAGTTATGATTATTGTTTTCTACATCTATCATATCGGATAATGACTTTACATTGTTTTTGTAATAAAGATAATTTTTATTTATTTTCATAATCCCATTAATATAATCATTGTCTGCTATTCCTATATTAAAATCTTGACATATTTCTTCAAGCGGAGGGTTTTCAGTAGTAACAACTGGGAGATCTTCAAAAATAAATTCATAGATTTTACCAGATGCGCAATATTTATTATTTAAGTCATTTTGATGATAATTAACTATTCCGAGTTGTGATATTGATATTATATATTTTAGTTCTTCTTCTTCAACTTTTTCAATTAAATGTACATTAGTTAATTTATTTTTATCGATTATATTCTGGATAATCATTTTATCTTTTTTTGTTCCTCCACCAACTAGTAACAAATCATAACCATTACCTAGCTTTGCTACAGCTTCTACTAAGCTATCATTTGTTCTGCTAACTGAACATCCAGAAGTAGAGATTATCTTAAAAGAGTCTTTGCTAAGAATGTCATTATACTTCTTCTTTAATCCATTGCAATCAAAGTCACTACTATATTGAAGCTTTCTAAGATTTTCATAAACTAGTGGAGTGGTACTTAAACGATAATATTTTTTCATTAATTCAGCACGATATTTATTTGCACATATTACAACATCAGCTTTTTTAATCATAATGCTTTCAAAAAAACAACCTATTTTTCCAGCTAAATGTTTAACTTCCTTTGATAAATAAAGCTCTCTTACGTCCAGTATTACCTTTCTAGGTCTTAGGAGTAACTTTAATATTAAAGCCGGAATAA
>CAZQOT010000068.1:2766-5985 GCA_964595115.1 uncultured Muribaculaceae bacterium
TGTTGCCGGCAAGAAACGGGTTCCCAATCCGGCAGCCGGAATAATTGCTTTTCTATTGTCTACGAAAAGAATATCCATATCTTTTACTTTTAATCCTTGGATAACAGCTTTAACTATAAAATGAAAATAACTACTTTCTCTTACCTGTATATGTTTAGCATCTATTCTAAAATCAGCGTTATTAACTCTAGTTATATACTTAATCTTACCTAATTCAGATGCAACTTTTATTAACTCTCTTAAACGACCGTCAAATTCCCAAGTACCGTTTGAAATAAAAAACACTTTCATCTTTTATACATTCCTTTTAAAATATTGTATTTTAGAAGCTATGTAGTTTACTTCCTCTACACCTAAATAAGGATGCATAGGCAAAGAAAGAACTGTATCACAAAGCTCATTAGTCACTTCAAAGTCTCTATCATCATACTCATTTTCAGCAAATGCACCTTGTCTATGCATTGGTTTCACATAATAAACCATACTTGGAATACCTTCCTCTTTTAACTTGGCTTGTAATTCATCTCTCTCTTCTTTGTTCTTTAACTTAATGGTATACTGAGCAAAACTTGATACATATCCATCTGGAATAACTGGTGTTTCTAAAATACCTTTAAGCTTCTCATCATATAGTCTATAGACTCTATTTACATCTTCTAGTTCATGTTCAATAAAAGCTGTCAGCTTGACGTTTAAAATAGCAGCTTGAATTGAATCAAGTCTCGAATTAACGCCAATCCTAACATTGTCGTACTTATTATCACCTTTTCCATGAACCTTTAATGAATTTAGGAGTTCCGCTAACTCGTCATCATTAGTAAAAATTGCGCCACCATCTCCGTAACATCCTAGTGGTTTTGCAGGAAAGAATGATGTTGTTGCTGCATCACCAAAGCTACAAGCTTTCTTACCATTAATACTTCCGCCAAATCCTTGAGCTGCATCCTCCAAAACTCTTAGATTATGTTTTTTTGCTATTTTCTCTATTTCAATATGATCAGCAGGTAACCCAAACAAGTCTACCGGAATAATGACCTTTGGAGTAAGTTTACCTTCATCTAACACCTTATTTATTGCTTTTTCAAGTTTAGTAGTATCAATATTAAACGTATCCCTATCAACATCTACAAAAATTGGTGTAGCTCCTCTAAATGAAACTATCTCTCCTGTTGAGAAGAATGTAAAGTCTGGAAGGAAAATAGCATCACCTTCTTTAATATCCCAAGCCATCATGAGGAGAGTCATGGCTTCAGTGCCATTTGCACAGGTAATACAATGTTTCACACCTACATATTCAGCCAGTCTTTGTTCTAGGGTATTCACTTCTTTGCCTCCGATGAAATTTGTGTTATTAATAACTTCCTGGATTGCTGAATCAATCTCATTCTTATATCTATCATATTGAGCTTTTAAGTCTCTAAACTCCATAATTGACGCCCCTTTCAATCTTTAATACGAACAATGTAATCAACAGCAGATTTATAATCAGCAAATACTAACTTGCGAATACCTAGTGATTCCGCACTAAACAAGCCCGATTCAACAAAATATCCATTAATATTTAATAATCTAGAAGCGTCAATTTCAACACTACTATCTCCAATAATGATATCCTCTGAACTATATTGCTTCTCAATATGAGCAGCTTTAACATTTTGTCCGGCTCTAGGTTTAACCATGACAATCTCATCAAAACTTTCTATAATATTCAAAATGTCCAATTGTTTTAATAGGTTATTCTTGTTATTTCTTTGCGTCAACAAAACAATTCTATAACCGATATTTTTTAATTCAAGATTTACACTTCTAGGGTTTCCAATAAGAACATCTTTTTTTAACCATGATAAGTTCTCTAGATTTTCTCGTTTAAACTTGACATAATCATCTATATCTATCTCCAACCCTTTTGTTAATTCTCTGACAATAACATGATCTTTTTTTCCTAACCTTTTAAGTTTCTTGTATTTAGAAAAATCTAAAGACTTATCCGTCATTTTCCCTAAATATTCAATAAGAATCCCATAATATCTCGGAAAGACATCTACAATTGTTCCGTCAAAATCTATAAACGCTGTTTTACTCATAATCATACATGAAGTACTCATCATAATATCTTACCATTGTTAAACCATCATTTTCAGGTTTTGACTCCCATTTCATTACTTTTTCATCTGATAACATCTGTATCAATAGATTTGGAATATCAAAACCTGATTCTACTGTCAGAGCTAATCCACCAGAAGCAAACCTTGTGTTGAAATCAAATATACACAACTCATCATCCGGGAGAATCTTGAACTGAAAATTAACTGGACCTTTTATTGTCCCTGTACTCTCTAGCTTTTCAATAATCCTATCAATTCTTATACTATTATCTACTCTAGCTATGGTAGCGCCACCACCTGTAGTCTTGATTCTTTCTCTTACATTAGCTCCTAAGCATCTTCCAGTTTCATCAAATAAACAATCCACTGTATATTCACTTCCCTCTAGGTATTGAATAATGATACTATTTTCTACTTTTTTCGACCAGTATTCAAAATCATTGTCATCATACAAAACTACGGTATTCTTACTGCCTGAGCTTCTTCTAGGTTTAATTATACACGGATAGTTAATATCACTTTTTCTCGTATAGATAGCCGGTGTTGCAATTCCAACTTTTTCAAGATATTGATAGCATGATTTTTTATCATGTAGATTAATATGATCTGTGTAATCCATCGTTAGTAACTTTATTTCTCTTAATTCATTTTGTACAGTGATTTTGCTAAAGAAATCAATATCATATGAAGATATAGGTATTAAAACATCTATTTTTTCTTTATCAATTATATCTTTGATTATTGATAAAAAATTACTGTCCTTAATCGATGGTACTTTATAAAAAGCATCTACCCATTTTTTAAGAGGATTTACATCAGACATATCAACTCCAACAACTCGATAATTACTGTTTTTTTTATAATGCTTGCTCAAAAAAACTCCAGTTAATCCTCCAGCAGAAGTAAGTAACAATGATGTTCTTTTTTTAGATATTGATGAATCTGACATCATCTATCAAACCTCCCTTTAAAATCTAGTGTACTACACTTTACAAGTGGTAGCTTGATGCTCTTTCCTTCAGCTGCTACCACTTGTAAAGTGTAGTACACTAGATTTTAAAGGGAGGACTAGCTCAAGTGCATTTCTTCCATCTACGGCTGTTACATAGGGATC
>CAZQOT010000069.1:0-5964 GCA_964595115.1 uncultured Muribaculaceae bacterium
TTTATCACCTATCTTCATTCTCATAACTTTTATAATATGATGAATGTCCGATGGTGGTAACTCTAAATTTTTATTGATTGCAAAATAACGTTGCATTTAATCACCATTTAAATTATATCATATATAAAATAAAGCAAATATTTAATTATTACCATTTTACATTATTCAGCAAGCAATCTAGTGAAAGGAGTTAGTTTACTCTTTGATCTTCCCTTTTTAACAACGCCATCAAGTTGTTCAGCATCTAATACTATTAATTGCTGATTTTCATTGTTATCAATAATCTTAACTAATAAATCTCCAGTTGTTGGATCTATTTCAATATCATAAACATTGTCAGCGAATATAGGTATTTTTTGAATACCAGAAGCATTAAGCACCATAATGCTTCTCCTTGAAATGAAGAAAATACGATTATTTAAATTATCTGCTTTAATTTTCTCCATTATACCTCCATTAGCGAAATAATCTTCGATATGTTTTTTCATTGATTCTCCATCAAAAAAATTTGGGGCATTATCGTGGAAGATAGCCATTAGTTCGTTTAAGTCCTTATCATGTAACGTTATGCCCCTTTCTGACATTGTAAGCAATTGTTGTTTAAAGAATGCTAACTCATGACGATAGAGCATCGTTACCATTAAGGTAGAATGAGTACTTGATGAGTGAGATGGACCTTCCATATATTTATTTAACATATTACCTGTAAATTTATCACAAAAAAGAATATTACTACTATGACAATCATACATTGCTAGTTCACTCTCATTTACAGTCAGGCTATATATATCTTTCGTATTTTCTGCCATATTCCCATAAGATTTCTCCCATATCAAATCTAAATTAGGCAAGCGATATTTTAAAATACGACATTTATTATCAAATCGAGAATCCCAAGTAACTGATAGTTCCTCGTATGAAACCGCTACATAAAGTGAATCTTGATCTCTTGTAAATATAATATTTGGATTACTAAACTTATGAAGAGTACCTAGTTTTAAAAAATCTAAATCATAAATAGAACCGTCTAATTTAATAATAGGTGTTTTCACATCAAAAGCATCTAATTCCCGATGCTCACAAAAACGTCTAGGATCCTGAATTTTTCTATATTCAAAAACAGTCATCAGTATTCCTTTTTCATTATTGGGTAAATCAATAATAATACTTTTCCCTAAATATTTCTCATTATTTAATTTGATTACTATTCCTTTTTCTGATAATTTGTTTAAACCATTTTCCATATTAATCTCCTCTATTGGTTAGTTATTATATTATTTTGAAGTTAAAAAGTAAAGCTTTTTGTGGTATAATTTTATTATAGGAGGTCTTTATATGAATGACGAAACATTTAATACAAATACCAAATCCCAAAAAGAAGAAATACTAGATTTAGATGTTAAACCCAATGATGAAGAGATTAAACCAAAAAGACTATCCATGATAGAATTATATGGTGAAGATTTAACAAAACAAGAATATATTACCAATCCTGCTATTGCAAGGGATGAGGAAATAAAGAAAACTATTTTAGCGCTTCTCATTCCAGATAAATCCGCTATTTTAGTTGGTAAACCTGGGATTGGTAAAACAGCTATCGTCGAAGGTATAGCATATAAAATAAAAAATGGTGATGTCCCAGATGCCCTAAAAAAATATAAAATAATAAAAATAAATTTAACATCACTTCTTGGTACCACTACTTCTGATGGTAATGAAGAGGTTAAATTACAGACTTTAATAGATGAATTAAAAGGATTAGATAATACTATTTTGTTTATCGATGAAATACACAATGTTATTGGAACGGGGACTGTTAACAGTTCACTTGACTTTGCCAACATGTTAAAAGCAAGTCTTGATCGAGGAAGCATTAAGATTATAGGGGCCACAACAGGACCTGAATATGATCACTATTTAGTTCGTGATAGAGCTTTCTTAAGACGTTTTGAAAAGATTGATGTCTTAGAACCATCACCTGAGACTACTGTTAAAATTTTAATTGGAAGCTTACCAAGAATTGAAAAACAAACAGGTGTGAAGTTTGGTTATACCGATTTTGTAGCTGAAAAAGTAATTACTTTCTTCGTTAATATGACTAGTGAGTATAAAAGATTATTTGAAACAACATCAAGATATCCTGATGTTACATTTGCCTTATTAAGTAAAGCATTCTCATATGCTATATTTGATAACAGTCCAACTGTTAGAATGAAACATATATGGGAAGCTGTTAAGACTTGTCAAAGCATTTATCCGGATGTGTTAAAAAAAGAAAAAGAAGCTTTTAAAAAAGAATTTGCCAATATGTTAATTGAAGAAAATGTCAGTGTATATGAATAATATATAGAGAGGTGAATCTAAATGTCTAACAATATATTTAGTAATTATATTTCTGCGTTAAAGAGAATTATAGCAAATTATCAAATAAAAGAACTAGAGATTAGGAAACAAGAAATAAATAAAATTATTTCTTTTATAACTACTGAAATGACTGGTGAAGCAGTGATTCAATATAATAGCCTATATAATTTGCCATTTGATACTCCATATCATATTCATTTAACTGAAAAACAGATTAAGCTAATGAGATTAAATAATCGTAGTTATTGGTTTTCAGAGGAGGAGTTAGAATATTATCGTGCGCTAATAAATAATTTGACAAAACAAAAAGTGAAGCAATAAACTTCACTTTTTTAATATTATTAATTCTTTTTTACATTCTTATAATACTTATTAAAGACATCATTATTCTCAAGATTTGTTTTTGCTAAATCTTCAATTAAATCTTTTTGTTTACGCTCTAGTTTATTTGGAATTATTACATTAACAACGACATACATATTTCCTTTATGTCTTCGTGTTGTGTTATTTATTCCTTTTTCTTTTAACAATAGTTTAGTTCCACTTTGAGTACCCGCTGGAATAGTTAAAACAATTGTTCCGTGTAAGGTTGGCACTTCCTTTTTGGTGCCTAAAATTGCGTCAGTTATAGTAACTGGTAATTCTAAATATATATCATCTTCATCTCTTTCAAAGAGTGAATGTTTGTCAATTTGAAATTCAATATATATATCACCATTAGGTCCCCCATTGACTCCTGCTTCACCTTTGCCTGCTAATCTAAGTTGACTATCTTCATCAACTCCTGCTGGAACTTTAACAACAACATCTTTATTCTTTCTAGTGCGGCCTTTACCCCTACAACGTGAGCATGTTGATTCATAAGTTGAACCTTTACCTCCACAACTTGGACAGGTTGTTTTAGTAACATAGGTTCCTAAAATAGTACGTTGTTCGGCTGTAACTGTACCACTACCACGGCACCTATCGCATCTCTTTTCCCCATGACCACCATGGCCGTCACATTCAGGGCATTCCTCATCAACATCTAAATTGATATTTTTTTCCGTTCCAAAAGCTGCTTCCTCAAAAGTAAGATGCATTTTCATAGCTAGGTCCCCACCTTTTCGTGGACGATTACTGTTTCTACTAGAACCACCAAAACCAAATGAAGAACCAAAAATATCAGAGAAAATATCGCCAAAATCAAAGCCTGAAAAATCAAAACCACCCGCCCCAAAGCCACCTCCAGCTGCTCCAGAAAAGGCATCATGACCAAATTGATCATATTGACTTTTCTTACTTGGATCAGACAAAACAGCATAAGCTTCTTGAATTTCTTTAAACTTTTCTTCAGCTTTAGGGTCTTTAGAAACATCAGGATGATATTCTTTTGCTAATTTTCTAAAAGCACTTTTTATTTCGGCTTCAGTCGCTTTTTTACTGACTCCCAAAACTTCATAATAATCTCTTTTTGTCATAACTCACCACCTAATTGAATTTTTTAATTTAATTCTGCATATTGATCAATTGTTTTTTCAAATAGTTTTATTGCTTTTTCAATTGGTTCAGTAGTAGTCATATCTATTCCCAGTTCTTTCAATAAAGCTATTGGATAGTTGCTATTACCATTTGATAAAAATGTTTTATATTTTTTTAACATTTCTTCATTACCATTTAAAATTTCAATTGCAATTGCACATGAGGCTGAAATACCAGTTGCATATTGATAAACATAAAAAGGTCTATAAAAATGTGGAATTCTAGTCCATTCTAATTTGATATCATCATCATGAATAATATCATCCCCATAGTATTTCTTATTCAAATTATAATATATATCACTAAATGCTTGCTCAGTTAACACTTCGTTGTTTTCTTCTTTTTCAAAAATTATTTTTTCAAACTCAGCAAACATTGTTTGACGATAAAGGGTTCCTTTAAATTTTTCCATTAATTCATTTAATAATATCTTTTTTTCTTTTACATCATCAGTTTTACCGAGTAAATATTGGTTTAATAGTATTTCGTTTACGGTTGAAGCAATTTCTGCTGTAAATATTGAATATCCATGATAGATATATGGTTGTTTCTTATTAGTATAATAACTATGCATAGAATGTCCTAATTCATGCGCTAGGGTTGATACACTATCTAAATTATTATTAAATTGTAATAATATATATGGATTACTTTCATAGGTACCCCAACTATAAGCTCCATTCTTTTTACCTTCATTATCAAAAACATCTATCCATCTTTCAGTGTATGCTTTTTCTAATAAAGAAATATAGTCTTCCCCTAAAGGAGCTAACGCTTTCTTAACTGTTTCAAATGCTTTTTCATATGTATATTCCTCTTTATTTCCACTTACCATTTTGGCATATATATCATACATGTGAAGTTGTTTTAAGCCTAATTCCCTTTTCCTTAATTTTATATATTTGTGAAGTACATCTAAATTTTTATTTACAGTATTAATTAAATTATTATATACTTTTAGGTCAATATCGTCATAAAATAAATTCATTTGTAGGGGATTATCATACTTTCTTACCTTAGATATGAAAAATGAACTCTTAATATTATGTTTTAATGTAGTCGCAAAAGTGTTTTTTAATTCTCCACGAATTTTATAAAATCTTTTGAACACTTTTTTTCTCGTTGTTTGATTTTCGTCTTGAAGCAACTTGACAAAATTACCATCAGTCAACTCTATTTTCTCATCATTAATTAATATAGTACCATATTTTATATCAGCATTGTTTATAGTAGTGAAAACATCATCAGATGAATCTAATATTTCTCCTAAACTTGCTAATATCTTTTCTTCTGGATCAGTTAATTTATGTTTTTTACCTCTAAATAATTTTTCAAAATAAAATTTATATGGTTGCAATGAATCTAACTCATTCATGTATTTTTCAATTAATTGGTAATCACTTTTTAATATTTCTATTTCAATATAAAACATTTTTTCGTTGGTTTTAGTAAAAAGTTTTTCAATTTTCCCTTTATTTTTAATAGATTCATTATCTTTTGTATTTTCATGATATCTCATATTAGCATAAACATACAGATTAGCTCCTAAACGCATTGTTTCTTCACATTTAGATAAAACATGCAATAAACTATTACTGCTTTCCATGATTTTACCTTGATATTGGGGAATAGTTTCTAACATTAAATCATACTTTTTAAGGTCTTCTTGCCACTCATTATCGTTTTCATACAAACTAGATAAATCCCATTTGTATTTAAAATTTATTTCACTTCTTTTTTTACGGTTCTTATCCATATACTCTCCTATCAACCATTAACTATATCAACATTATAGAAGTTCTAGTCTAATACTAGAACTTCTATTATAAATTATTCTTTTTCTTCAAAATCAGCATCGACTACATCATCTTTTTTGTCTTCGGTTGTTCCTTCTTCAGTATTAGAAGATTCTTCTTGTTGTTTCTTAGCTGCTTCTTGATAAACTTTAGTTGCTAAAGCCATGGCCTTTTCATTAAGAGCTTCCATTTTCTTTTTAATATCTTCAACATCAGTTCCTTTTAAAGCTTCTTTAAGTTCTTCAATTAATTTTTCGGCTTCTTCTTTTTCTTTAGTATCAAC
>CAZQOT010000070.1:0-5917 GCA_964595115.1 uncultured Muribaculaceae bacterium
GGGGGGCAGTTTTCTATTGTTAAAAAAGATTCTTTGTTATTCAAAGAATCTTTTTATTTCTTTCTCAGCATTCTCACTTGTATCAGAGGCATCAATTAAATTGCAAATAGTACTATTAGCATAATCCCCTCTTATTGTCCCAGGTAATGCTTCATGCCACTTGGTTGACCCAACCATTGTTCTCACAGCCTCAATAACACTCTCCCCTTCGACAATCATTACCATAACTGGTCCTGATAACATGAAGGCTGTCAATTCACCAAAAAATGATTTTTCGCCATGATGAGCGTAATGCTCTTTAACAATGTTTTCACTTAACATCAAGGTTTTAATAGCGGCAATCTTAAAACCTTTATCTTCTATGCGACTAATTATTTGTCCAACTAAGCCTCTCTTTAAAGCATCTGGTTTTAACATAACTAAAGTGCGTTGATTCATTATATTTACTCCCTTCTATAAATCATTATTTTCTTCTTTAGCTAATGATTTATAATAATCAAATCTTTTAATGGCATCTAATTTTAATCCTTGCAATAATGTATCAGCTTTATCTTTGTTAATTACCTTCAACATGGCAAAGCGATTTTCGCCTTCTAAAAAAGATTCAAATAAATCAAAATTAGGTGTTTTATAATCCAAACTAAATTTATCACCAATAGGATTATATCTAAATATTGGTACAAAACCACATTCAACTGCTTTTTTCTCTTCTTCAACAGTCATCCCCATCCCGCCTTTGATTCCTTGTAAAATACATGTTGAATAAGCAATAATAATAGAAGGCCCTTGATGTTTCTCAGCTTCAATAAAAGCATTGACCGTCGCGGCCATATTAGCACCTAAACAAACACTAGCAACGTATACATTAGGATAACACATTGCTATTTTAGCTAAATCCTTTTTAGCCGTCTTTTTACCACTAGCTGTAAATTTTGAAATAGAACCACGTTCAGAAGCTTTAGAAGATTGGCCACCAGTATTAGAATAAACTTGTGAATCAAGGACTAAAATATTGACATTTTCATCACTAGATAATACATGATCAATACCACTGAATCCTATATCATAAGCCCATCCATCTCCTCCAATTGTCCAAATACTGCGAGATGGAATATATTCTTTTAAATCCTTTAGAAATGGAACCTTTTCGTAATCAAGACCTTCATATACTTTTGATGTGATATCAAAATCATCAGTATTATTTAACCATTCAGTCAATAATGACTTAGTCTCATCGTCAGTAGTTTCTATGTTTTCTTCGATGAGCTTTTTAATCCTATTTCTTAATGTATTAGAGCCTATTAACATTCCATATCCATACTCAGCATTATCCTCAAATAATGAATTAGCCCAAGGCACGTTCCATGGCATACTTGGTGCACTAGCCCCATAGATTGATGAACAACCTGTAGCATTAGCGATAACCATGCGGTCCCCAAACAACTGACTTAATAATTTTAAATATGGTGTTTCACCACAGCCGGCACAAGCGCCACTATATTCAAATTTTGGTGTTTTAAATTGGGAAAATTTAACGTTAGGTTTAAATACTTCTTTCTTTTCACTTACATGCTTCATTAAATATTCTGTAATAGCGTCACAAGATCTATCTTTAGGCTTCATTTCAAGTGCTTTAGCCCCTCCTTTACCTGGGCAGACTCTAGCACATAAACCACAATCAGTACAATCCTGAACTGATACATTAATTAAAAATTTATATGGTAATCCAACTCCATCTAAGCATAAATCTTTCACTTCTTGAGGAGCCTTATTATATTCTTCTTCACTTAATAAATATGGTCTTATAACAGCATGAGGGCACACAAATGAACATTGATTACATTGGATACAATTTTCTTTTATCCAAAGAGGAGTATCTTCTGCGATATCCCTTTTTTCAAATTGAGAAGTTCCAGCCATATAAGTACCGTCTTTGTAATTTAAAAAATCAGACACTTTAAGTTTGTTAGCAGATAAATCTAACATACTACTAAATATTTTATCAGGAGCAGGAGGTGTTACCTCACAAGGAATACTCTTTTCTTCTATCCATGATTTATCTATTTCAACCTTAACTAAATGATTTAAGGCATCCTCAATAGATTCAAAATTATATTTAACAACATCTTCTCCTTTTCTTGAAAAGTTTTTCTTAATCATTTTTTGAATACCTTGATAAGCTAAATTAAAATCAATAAAATTACTAACTTTTAATATACAAGTCAATAAAATCATACTTATCTTATTTTGTAATTTATGTTTACCGGCCACATCATAAGCATCAATAATATAAAAGTTTATTTTACGATCATACAATATTTTCTTATAATTATCAGGAATAATTTTCTTTAATTCATCTGCTGTTTTTGAAGTTACATATAAGAAAGTTCCATTTTCTTTAATATTACTTAACATATCATATCTTGTAATATAGCTTTCTTTACTACATACAATAAACTCAGGATACTTAATAAAATAAGATGATCTTATTGGATTGGATCCAAAACGGAGATGAGATCTAGTTAAACTGCCACTTTTCTTTGAATCATATTGAAAATAACCTTGAACATATAAATCACTATGACTTCCTACAATGTCAATAATATCTTTAGAAGCTGTAACCATTCCATCTGAACCATATCCATATATTAAGAATTCTTTAACATCTTTATTTTTAATTACATAATCATTTTCTTTTAAGCTTAAATGAGTAACATCGTCATCTATACCAATCGTAAAAGAAGTAAATTTCTTCTTGTTATCTAAAAAATCATATACAGCTTTTATTTGACTTGGATCAACATCTTTACTTGAAAGACCATAACGTCCTCCAATAATTTCAATCCTCTTATCAAATTTACTAACAACTTCAACAACATCTAAATAAAGCGGTTCACCAGCACTGCCTGGTTCTTTAGTACGATCTAAAACAGCTATCTTTTTGACTGATTTTGGCAAAACATTTAATAAATATTTTGAACTAAAAGGGCGATATAAATGGACTTCTACCAAACCAATTTTTTCACCTTTTTTATTTAAATCTCTAATAACTTCTTTAATAGTATCGCAAACAGAACCCATCGCAATAATTATTTTAGTAGCTTTAGAATGACCATGATAATTAAATGGTTTATAGTTTTTACCAGTTACTTTGTTAATTTCCTTCATGTAATCATTAATAACATCTGGCATCTTTAAATAATCCATATTTCTAGCTTCTGTTGCTTGGAAATAAATATCTTCATTTTGCGTTGTACCTCTAATAACAGTATTGGAAGGAGACAAACTTTTTTTACGAAAGTTATTTATAGCTTCCATATCAACCAAAGGCATGAGTTCCTCTTTTTCTAAAACCCTAATTTTTTTAAGTTCATGGCTCGTTCTAAAACCATCAAAGAAATGAAGGATAGGCATTGATGTTTTTATAGCTGATAAATGAGCTACCGCTGCCATATTCATAACTTGCTCCACAGAAGAAGATGCTAGGATAGCAAAACCGGTCATTCTAGCAGCATAAACATCTTGATGATCTCCTAAAATACTTAAAGCGTGAGTGGCAATCGATCTGGCAGCCACATGAAAGACGCTTGGCAACATTTCCCCGGCTATCTTATACATATTTGGAATCATCAATAACAATCCTTGACTAGCCGTGAAAGTTGAGGTTAGAAGACCTGCTTGAAGTGAACCATGAACCATCCCTGCTGCTCCAGCTTCACTTTGCATTTCCACGACTTTCACTTCGTCATTAAATATATTTTTTACACCAACACTAGCCCATTCATCTACTCTTTCTGCCATTCCTGATGAAGGGGTTATCGGATATATCCCTGCCACTTCCGTAAACATATACGCTACTGTAGCAGCAGCTTCATTACCATCCATTATTTTAAATTTATCCATACGATACCCTCCTATATTCTATATATCATTATAACCCATTTTATAGATAAAATAAATACTAACGAAAAACAATCCTAGCAATTGCTAGGATTGTTATATACACTATTAAATTATATTAAGAAGTTCATTACTAAATCAACTATTAATTCCTTTTCTTTAGGATTTGAACTGGCAATAAGTAAGGTAGTAGCTACTAATGCATTATCACTTATTCTTTTTTCATTGCCTTTATATAATAAATTATTTTTAAATAAATAATATATAAACATAACTGCTGCAATACGCTTGTTACCATCAATAAAAGTATGATTTTTAACAATTAAATACAAAAGATTAGCCGCTTTTTCTTCAATACTTGAATATAAATCTTCACCATCATATGTTTGATAAATAGTAGCAATACAAGATATAAAGCTACCCTCCCTTTCAAGTCCAAACAAATTACTATCAAAATCTTTTTTCATCTCAGATATCAATTCTTTGGCTTCTTCATAAGTGATTATTTCTTCTTCTAAATGTCCCTTAGGTTTTGATATCTTCTTGTGATCATAATCATCTAACAATTGTAAAGCATTACCATAATTGTTGATAACCTTAAATATTGATTTAGCTTCATCGCTAGATAAGTCCTTTTCGATTTGTGATGCTATATCAATAAGTTTTAAAGTTTTCTCAAGTTTCAACAATCTCTTCTCATTTTCAGCATATCCCTTTAACATATAATCTTTTAATATGTTAGTAGCCCATTTCCTAAAGATAATTCCTTTTTTAGAATTAACACGATAACCAACCGATATAATCATATCAAGATTGTAATGTAAAACATTATATTTTTTGCCATCTTTAGCAGTATGTGCAAAAAATGAACATACTGAATCTGCTTCTAATTCACCACTATCAACAATGTTTTTTAAATGCTTCGTGATTACACTTCTTTCAATATCAAACAATTCAGCCATTTGCTTTTGCGTCAACCAAGCAGTATTATTATTACTATCGAGTTGTACTTCTAATTTTAATTCATTATCCTCGAATATTATTAAGTCATGCATCTTAACCTCCTTTCTCCAAAAAATATTTTTAAATTACTCCATAAATATATTATAATACATTTGTTCGCTATGAACAATAAAAACATGAAAAAAGACCTAGGCAAACTCCTAGGTCTGATCGTCACATTACTCATATGTGACATTATTATAATATGTAATAATATTTATATTATTCTAATTATCTTTTTTAAAACACATGAACCAATCAAGACAATGAATATTATCTGTTAAGTCCCTCATTCTTTTATTAGCTGTTTCCATATCAGTAGCTGGCGGAATGATAACATCATCTCCTGGTCTCCAATCAGCAGAAGTGGCAATCCCTTTCTCGTCTGTTTTCTGAAGAGCCATAATTAATCTTTTTAATTCATCAAAATTACGACCCGTTGATAATGGATAATAAATAATAGCTCTAATGATTCCATTAGGATCAATAATAAATACAGCTCTAACAGCCTGGGTAGTTGATTGATTTGGTTGTATCATTCCATATTTTTTAGCTACTTCCATTTTTATATCGGCTATAAGTGGAAATTTGACCTCCATGTTTTTTAAGCCTTTCCATTTTATTTTATCTCTTATCGTACGTAACCAAGCAATATGAGAATATATCGAATCAACACTAAGACCTACTAGTTCTGTATTTAATTCTTTAAATTCATCTTGCATCATAGCAAAAGTAATAAATTCTGTTGTACAAACAGGAGTAAAATCTGATGGATGTGAGAAAAAAATTACCCATTTGCCAGCATAATCTTCTGGAAAGTTAATTTCGCCTTGGGTTGTATTAGCTTTAAAACTAGGTGCGGCCTCCCCAATCATAGGCATTCTATATATTTCGTTATCGTTCATATAAATATCACTTCCTATCAATGAATTATATGCATCTTTAAGAAAATCTATCAAAAAAGCCCAGGATTATACCTAGGCCATTTGTTACATTATACATGTAACACTATAAT
>CAZQOT010000071.1:0-5904 GCA_964595115.1 uncultured Muribaculaceae bacterium
TTATATAGCAGGTGACGGACCTCTTAGGGATAAATTGAATGAAAAGATAAATGAATATGGTGTATCTAATTCGTTTGTTTTACTTGGTTCTAAAATCAATCCATATCCATATATGAAAAAAGCCGATGTTTTCATGCTACCATCTTTTTACGAAGGATATGGTATGGTAATTATTGAGGCAAGGATCTTAAAAAAACATATATTAATAACCGATACAGCTGCTCGTGAAGCATTAAACGGTTATAAAAATGCAATAGTGGTCCCTAATGATGAAAAAGGGATATATGAAGGCATGAAAAAAATAATTAGTAAAGAATATAAAGTATATAATGTAAAGCCATATAGTAATGAAGACATTATCAATGATATAATAGAATTGATTGAGAGTTGATAAGATGAAAATATCGATTTTAACACCTACATATAATAGAGACAAACTATTGCCTCGTCTTTATAAGAGTATTCGTGAAAACACAACGCAACACAAAGATATCGAATGGTTAATCATGGATGACGGATCAACCGATAATACCAAAAAAACAGTGTCAAAGTGGATTAAAGAAAACAAAATTGAAATTAAATATTTTTATCAATCAAATAGTGGCAAAATGGCTGCTTTAAACCACCTAGTACCACATGTAACAGGTGATCTTATTATTGAAGTAGATTCTGATGATTACTTAACTAATGATTGTTTTAAGGGCATTGCAACGGATTATCAAAAAATAAGAAAAGATGATAGTGTTTATGGCCTTTTATATTTAAAAAAAATAATCAATTCAAATGTAGATAATAAATTTCCATTTGAAAATAAAGTCATTACTTTATTTGATTTATATTATAAATATGATTACAAGACTTACGATACTTTTATTGTATTTAAAGCCGAAGCAAGAAAAAAATACAAACATCAATTAGAACGTAATGAAAAATTTATTACAGAAGCTCGTATGTATCATAAGATGGATAAAGAATATAAAGGTCTTTATCTTATAAATAAAGAGATTATTAACTGCGAATATTATGATGATGGTTATACCAAAAATATTTTAAAGATATTTAAAAACAATCCATATGGTTATAATGAATATTTTAAAGAATTATTGTCATTCAATATGAAGTCCGTTTTATTTAAAAAAAGAATATATATAATAAAACATTATATTCTGTTCTGTAATTTGATAAATAAGGGATATAGAGAATCACTTAAAAATGTAAACGGATACATAAACAAACTCCTAACGGCACTTCTTTATGTACCTGGTAAAATAATGACTAATATAAAAATAAAGTAGGTGAGAGAATGAAAAAAATATTATTTACCTCTAATAATATGGATATAGGAGGTATTGAAAAGGCTTTATTAAGTCTTTTAAAAAGTTTTGATTATCAAAAGTATGATATTACCCTAATATTGCAAGAAAAAAGAGGTGTTTTTTTATCTGAAATACCAAAAGAAGTAAAAGTAATAGAATATAAAATATCTAATAATAAAAATATTATTTTACGTAAGTTATTTAATCGTAGTAAATTACTTTATTGGATTATAAAAAACTATAAGAAATATGATTTTGCAGGATGTTTTACAACATCGTGTATTCCATCATCAATACTTGCAAGATTCTTTGGTAAAAAATCAGCTTTCTGGGTTCATTCGAATTATATAGATTTATATGATCATGACTTGAATAAGGTAAAAAACTTTTTTGATGGACGTAAAATATCTAAATTTAATAATATTGTTTTTGTATCTAATGAATCGCGATTATCTTTTATTGAACATTTTCCTAATATGAAAGATAAATGTGTTACTTGTAACAATATTATTGATTATAAAGATATCATAAAAAAAAGCAAAGATAAAATAGATATAAAAGTTTCAGATAATAATACTATTTTTCTCAATGTAAGTAGACATGAAGAATATTCAAAGAGAATATCAAGATTGATTAATGCAAGTAAAATGTTAGCTGAATATAAATATAAATTTGAAGTATGGTTAATAGGCAATGGACCTGATCATGAAAAATATAAAGAAGTAGTAAAAAATAAAAAACTAGAAAAATATATAAAATTTTTAGGACCACAACAAAATCCTTATCCATATTACAAGAAAGCAGATGCTTTTATCCTTACTAGTCATTATGAGGGATTTCCTATAGTCTATATTGAATCCTTAATTTTAGATGTGCCTATTTTAACTACAGTTTATGTAACCGATAATATTGTTGATATTAAAGACTATGGTATAGTTATGGATACTGACGATAAATCTATTTATCTAGCGATGAAAGAATTTATTGATAAAGGATATAGCATTGCTAATAAATTTGATGCCGAAAGGTTTAATAAAAAAATTATGAAAAATTTAGAAAAGATAATAAGTAGTTAATCCGTTTTTTAACCTTTAAAATTATTATCAAATATGTTATTATATTATGGGTAAGGGAGGTAGTTATTATGCAAGAATCCCAAGATATTGCTATTAAAGTAAAAAATGTATATAAAGACTTCAAACTTTTTTATGATAAGGCAAACACGTTGAAAGAAAAAATATTATTTTTTAAGAAACACAGTAAAAATGATATCTTGCATGTCTTAAAGGATATAGATTTAACGATAAAAAAAGGCCAAACTGTCGCTTTAATTGGTGTTAATGGTAGTGGCAAAAGCACATTGTTAAAATTAATGACTAAAATTATATATCCGACCAAAGGTAAGATAATTGCACATGGAAAATTAACGTCTTTATTAGAATTAGGAGCAGGCTTTCATCCTGATTTTTCAGGCCGCGAAAATATTTATTTCAATGCAGCGATTTTCGGATTAACAAAAAAAGAAATAGATGATCGAGTCGAAAATATTATTGAATTTTCCGAATTGAAAGATTTTGTTGATAATCCAGTTAGAACATATTCGTCGGGTATGTATATGAGACTGGCTTTTTCGGTTGCTATAAATGTTGATGCAGATATTCTTTTGATTGATGAGATATTGGCAGTTGGTGACCAACATTTTCAAGAAAAATGTTATAACAAAATGAGAGAGTTACAAAAAGAAGGCAAAACAATTGTTTTGGTTACACATTCGATGGAAACCGTTAATGAATTTTGTGATAGAGCAATATGGCTTTATGAAGGGCATATAAGGATGGATGGGCCTTCAAGGGAAGTTACAACTGAATATTTGAAGGTTTGTAGGTGATTAAATGGATATTTTTAAGCGACTATATAATTATAGAGAATTACTTAAAACAAATATAAAGAAAGAAATTAGAGGGAAATATAAAGGGGCATGGCTAGGTGTTTTATGGTCATACTTGAACCCTTTATTAATGCTCATTGTTTATTCAATTGTTTTTTCTAAAATAATGAGAATAGATATCCCTAATTATACAATGTTTTTATTTACAGCTCTAATTCCATGGACATTTTTTACACAAACTGTTTCACAAGGATCGTTTTCTGTGGTAGCAAATGGGAATATACTAAAAAAAGTGTTTTTCCCAAGAGAAATCATTCCAATATCTGTAGTTACAAGTAATTTGATCAATTTTTTAATTTCTTGTATTATTATGACATTTTTTATTATTGTAACAGGGCTTGGTCTGACTTGGTGTGCTGTTTTGTTTCCTGTTGTATTGTTAGCACAATACTTGTTATTACTAGGAATAACATTAATAACTTCAGCTTTAACTGTATATGTAAGAGATTTAGAGCATATTATTACAGTTTTATTGACGATGTTATTTTATGGGACGCCGATTGTTTATTCGATAGAAATGGTGCCCGAATCAATGAAATGGTTGATATATGCTAATCCAATGACATCTATTATTAATGCGTATAGAGATATATTGTTTTATAAGCAGATGCCTGATTTATTTAATTTAGTTTTGATTATTGGAATTTCATTATTTTTATTATTTATAGGGTTAGGAGTCTTTAGAAAACTTCAAAAGGGTTTTGCTGAAGAACTATAAATATATTGAGGAGGTAATTATATGAAAGGAATTATTTTAGCAGGTGGAAAGGGGACAAGGTTATATCCAATGACATTGGCTGTTTCAAAACAGTTACTGCCAATTTATGATAAGCCAATGATTTATTATCCTATATCAATTCTTATGATGGCAGGTATAAGGGAAATATTAATTATTTCTACTCCAAATGATTTACCATTGTATGAAAAATTACTTGGTGATGGAAGCAAGTTGGGACTTCATTTTGAGTACACAGTACAACAAGAACCAAGAGGGTTAGCTGATGCTTTCATTTTAGGTGAGAATTTTATTGATAAAGATAAGGTCTGTTTGATATTAGGCGATAACGTTTTCCACGGTGGAGGGATTACAAAAGCTTTAGATCAAGCATCAAAATTAAAAGAAGGAGCTATAATATTTGGTTATCCTGTCGTTGATCCAAGAAGTTTTGGAGTTGTTGAATTTGATAAAGACATGAAAGTTTTATCAATAGAAGAAAAACCTGAAGAACCTAAATCAAATTATGCTGTTCCAGGATTGTATTTTTATGATAATGATGTTATTGAGATTGCCAAAAATGTTAAACCATCTAAAAGGGGAGAAATTGAAATAACTTCAGTAAATAATGAATATCAAAATAGAAAGAGATTAAATGTAATTTTACTTGGAAGGGGAATGGCATGGCTTGATACAGGAACTCCTAATTCTATGCAAATGGCAAGTTCGTTTGTTGAAGCTGTTCAAAGTAGACAAGGATATTATATTGCTTGTCTTGAAGAAATCGCTTATAATCAAGGATTTATTAGCCTTACTGAATTAAAAGAAAGAGGCGAGGAATTAAAACAATCAGATTATGGAAAATATATATTAAAAATTTATGAAGAAGAATTAGAAAATAATGGAGGTACTTTATGAAAATGTTAATAACTGGTGGAGCTGGTTTTATTGGTAGTAATTTTCTACATTATATGGTTAATAGGTATCCTGAAGATCAATTTATCTGCTTAGATGCTTTAACGTATGCTGGCAATTATAATAATTTTAAACCTATTTTAGATAAAAATAATTTTAGATTTGTAAAAGGAGATATTACTGATAAAGAATTGGTAGATAAATTATTTAATGATGAACAATTTGATGTAGTTATTAATTTTGCAGCTGAAAGTCATGTTGACAATTCAATTAAAAACCCAGGAGTTTTTTTAATGACAAATATTATTGGTACTCAAGTATTAATAGATGCATCACGTAAATATGAAGTTAAAAGATATCATCAAGTATCGACAGACGAAGTTTATGGAGATTTGCCTTTAGATAGGCCAGATTTATTATTTACTGAAGATACTCCTATTCATACATCAAGTCCTTATTCTGCCTCAAAGGCTAGTGCAGATTTGTTAGTAATGGCATATTATCGAACATTTAAGTTACCAGTAACTATTTCAAGATGTTCAAATAATTATGGACCATATCAATTTCCAGAAAAATTGATACCAGTAGTTATCAGTAAGGCTTTAAATGATGAAAATATACCGGTTTATGGTAAGGGTGAAAATGTTAGAGATTGGATTCATGTAATTGATCATAATATTGGAGTTGACTTGATAGTTAGAAATGGTCGTATTGGTGAAATTTATAACTTAGGTGGTCATTCTGAAAGAACTAATCTAGAAGTTGTTAAAACTATTTTAAAACAGATGGGTAAATCAGAAGATTTAATTACCTATGTTACCGATAGACCAGGTCATGATTTAAGATATGCTATTGATTCTACTAAAGTTGAAAAAGAATTAGGATGGAATAGAACATATACTTTTGAAGAGGGTATTAAAGAAACAGTTGATTGGTATTTAAATAATCAAGAATGGATTAATGATATTAAAACAGGTGAATATCAAAAAGTATATAAAAAATAAAATGTG
>CAZQOT010000072.1:0-5896 GCA_964595115.1 uncultured Muribaculaceae bacterium
TAATTTCATGTGACATGCTAGATAAGAATTCTGTTTTAGCTAGATTAGCTTTTTCAGCCTGAGACTTTGCTAAATCTAATTGCTCTATCATTTTTACATCTGGATTTTCGATGGTAAAGAACATGATCAAATCAATATACGCCACTACCGCCGATATAAGTATCAATTGAGGACTAACAATACGTATAATAAACACTATAATTGCTAAAAAAATTAGAACATATATAGGACTATATTTTTTATTATTCACTTGTTTTGGGTTAAGAGCAATGGATAACAATATGCAAAATATATATATTGCAATAAATATATAGGCAACAGTTATTGAAAGCCCAGTTGCTGACATAATTTCATTATCATTAATTAAATTTATGGGTAAAATTTCTATAATAAGAATCATGATAACATTTAATATCAACGAATATCTTTCTATTTTACTGTAATATTTATATATTTTTTCTTTGTTAGAAAAGGATACACTGAATATATATAAGAACATCATCCAAACCCATATAACAACAACAGGTATGTCAATTCGATTAAATATTTCAATCAATATATTCTCAGGACTAGTATAATTCAAATAAATTATGGATGAAGCAAAGAATGAATCTAATAATCCACATATTAACATGATTGAGTAAATTTTTGTTTCGAAATTTTTTACTTTTTTCTTACTAAAGAAAATTACAAATAATAACACTGATATGAAAAAACCAGCTATAGGAAAATATAAATTTGGCAATCTTAACACCTCATTCTTGTTTGATATGGTTCCATTATATATATTCTAAATCAGACAAATTAATTTTCTCGAACTCATGTTTTTCCTTTTTGCTACAAACTGATAAAAATGAATCGCTTATTTTATATGTTTTTATTATAAAGCCTTTATATATATTGGTGTCGTCTTTATAATCAAATGTTAAATTTGCAAAAGAATCTAAAAGTCCATCGCCAATTGCTTTTACAAATGCTTCCTTTTTTGTCCAAACTCTACATACGAATTCAGTAGAATTAAGTTTGTTTGAATATATTTGTTTGTCATTTTTACTAAAAATATAATTTATTAACTCACTATTAAAATAATCTATTTTTTCTATATCTACCCCTATATCCTCATCATCAAAGGCAACAACTACAGTATCTATAGAATGACTTATGCTAAATTTTAAATTTGTATTATTGAAATATGGTTTACCATTATCATTATAGCTAAATTCAACATTTGATTCAATACCATGATTTATTAAATATTTTTTTATCAATAAATAGGCTATAACGTTTTTTATTTTGTCATCTTTATTTACATAATTAGTATAATTTTTATATCTCTCAATAGGCATTTGTTTAGATTTTTCCATAATCCTATCATAATTGTAAACATTTTCTAAACTGCAATAATATATCATTTGTTTAACGTTCCTTCGTAAGTTTTATAACTGAAACCCGCTTCTTTTAGTTTTTGCATAGTAAAACTATTATTTATATCATTTTGAGTAGGATTTTTTAAAAAACTCTTAAGATACTTATAAGCAATTGAGTAATTTTTATTTGTTGTTTCTTCCAATATCTTATTTACCATATCTAAAAACTCTTCATCTGGAATCGTTTCATACTTTATATCTTTACTTTTTAAGTAGCTGAACAAATCCGATACTGAGGGATCATAAATATGAAAAGTTTTATTATGAGGATTAGTGTTTGATAATTTCACAATTGCTTCAGCAACTTTATCAACCGGTGCATACTGAATTTTAACATTTTCTGCTGATTCTGGAACAAATCCAAAATCTCTAATAGCATCAACAATTATTTTAAAGGCACTAGTATCTTCATTAATTTGAAATTTATTATCATAACTTCTATTATTAACATATCCCAATCGATAAACGTTAGCATTAACACCTTTTGCTCTAAACTTTTCAATTAATTGTTCAGCCTTAAACTTGCTAAGCATATAAGCATCGTGTGAATAGTCTTGACCTATGTCTAAATCATTTTCTGAAAAATCAAAGTCTCTTTTTGTTTGTTCAGAAATACCTATTCCCGATATAGTTACAGTCGACATATGTTCCACAGATGCACCAGATTCTGCGGCCAATTTCAATATATTATAAACCCCATCAACATTTGCTTTTTTTGAATCTTCTACTGAAGTAAAGTGACTAACATTAGCGGCCGAATTTATGATTTTACCAATATTCCCAGCAACGTAATCATATTGCTGAGCTACAAGCCCTAAATTAGGCATAGATATATCACCTTTGATTAAATATATTCTATTGGTAAAACTATTTAATTTATCGGCAAAATAAAACTTTAATGCCCTATCAAACTTTTCAACATCTCTAACTAAACAATAAATATTAGAATCAGAATTCTCTAATAATTTTTCTAGAATATGGGATCCTAAAAAACCATTTGCCCCCGTCAATAGAACGTCTTTTTTATTATTTGGAGACATAGCCTCTATTAAGTCTATGTTATATTCATTGATGTCAATATCATTATATTTTCTTCTTTTTTCTAGCACTTCGCATATATCCTTAATGGTTGGATTTTTAGAAAAGTCACTAGGATTTATATCTACACCAATTAACCTTTCTATGCGCAATAACATATCGATCATCAATTTAGAAGTCCCACCAAGAGAATTAAATGTATTATTTATTCCAACTGGCGATATTTTCAGGACGTCACTCCAAATTGAACAAATTTTTCTTTCTAATATAGTTTCAGGTTTAACGTAAGATTCAAGCAAAAGCTTTCCTATGTTTACTTCAGGCAAAGATTTTCTGTCTACTTTGCCAGAGGTTGTGAGCGGTATGCGGTTTATTTTAATAAAAATTTGAGGAACCATATAAGACATTAATGTTTTTTCTAAATAAGATCTTAATAATTTTTCATCTATATTTTCATAAGATTCATAATAGGTCACCAAATATAACTCTTCTTTATGTTTTTGAACCAATACAGCTGCTTCTTTTATTGAAGGAAAAGTGTTAAGAGTTTTTTCTATTTCTTCAATTTCAATTCTAAGACCATTTATTTTTATTTGGCTATCAATCCTACCGATAAATGCGAGTTCATCTTTTTCATTTATATATCCATAATCCCCTGTTTTATAAATTCTTAAGCCGGTATTTCTATCAACAAAAAACTTTTCAGCTGTTAGTTCTGGTCTGCCGTAATAACCTTTAGCTACACCTTCTCCCATGACACATATTTCACCAATAACACCTGGTGGCAGCAACTCATTGTTTTTATCAATTACATAAACTCTAAAATTAGATATAGGTTTCCCAACAGTTACATCGTTGTCAACAATTTTTTTACAACAATTAAAAACTGTTGTTTCAGTTGGACCATATAAATTATATATATCTGGTTTATCAGTTTTTGAGTTAATGAGATTTAACAATTCTTCATTAATCTTTTCGCCTCCAAGAACAATAGTTCCAACTTTTTTCCAAGCATCAGTTTCACTAGCTGTTAGAAACTGTTTTGCTCTAGTAGGGGTAAGATTAACTAAACATTTCTGTTGAATATTTATTAACCTTTCCCCCTCTCTAATACTCATTAATTCATCATTATTACTTAAAACTAACTTTTTTCCATTAACAAGGGGCAAAAAAGTGTCTTCCAAAAATGCATCAAATGACATGGAAATCAAACTTACTAATGAATCACAATTTTCTATCAAATATTCATTACCTTTTGCCATATTAGCAACTGCCCCATTACTAATTACAACAACTTTCGGTTTTCCAGTAGACCCTGATGTATGAATTGCACAAAAAGTATCATCTTTTTTAGCTATATATCCTAAATTTTCATTATTCTTATTCCAATTCACTTGCCTTGAAACATCAAATTCACGAACTCCTTCTTTAGAATACCTACTTCCATATTTCAATATTTTTGTAGCCTTTACTTCATCAAGTAAATAATCAATTCTATCTTTTGGATTCTGTGTATCATCAATAATAAAATATGCTTTGCCTAACTTTGTAACTGCTAATAACGAAATTATTGTATAAAAACTTCGATTCCCAATTATAGGTATGATTTCATTTCCATTAAGATTTAGTTCCTTCAATTCATTAGCTAAAGCATTAGCTAAAGCATTGAGTTGTCCGTAGGTAAAAACTTTGCCTTCAAATTCTAAAGCTGGGGCTGTTTCGTTTATTTTCACTTGTTCTTCAAATAATTCTACTACCAATTTATCTATAGGTTTAAATTGTGAATTATTGAATCTTAAATATCTGCTTCTATCTTCTGAAGTTAATATGTTGAAATCACTAATGTTTATATCAACATTTTCTATGGCTTGTACAATTATATTTTCAAAACGATTAACAATATTGATTACTTCATCCCTCGATAAAATATCCGTTTGATAATCTATATTTAATACAAATTCATTTTTTTCATCTCTGTCATCGATGTTAATAATCATTCCATTAGTTGAAGCACCATTAAATACCCAATTAGTATTACTATCAAGTTTTTCCCCGCTATCAAATAATTTTGCATTTTGATATGAAACCACAACATCAAACAATTTACCACTATATCCATATTTTTCGTAAATGTCATTTTGCAAATCTAAATATGGATACGTTTGTCTTCTAAATAGTTCTAATTTTTTTGAAGTTACTGAATTAGCAAGTGTTCTAAAACTATCACTGTCACTGACATTGACTTTCAACGGATTAGTACTAACAAACATCCCTACAATTTGTCGTTCAGTATGGCTTTTACGATTTAAAACAGGCGAACCAATTGTAATATCACTTTCACCAGAAATTAGTTTCAAATATGAAAAAACCATTGTTTCAAAAAAAACAGCTTCAGAAATTCGATGTTCTGTACAAAAGTTCTTTATTTTTATCGTCATCTCATTATCTAAAATTTTTGTGTACCTAGAAGCTTCACTTTTATCTGTCTGCTTAGGTGCTATAGAAATACTATTTGGTTGCGTAGAAAATAGTTCATCAAAATATACTTTATCTTTAAAATATTTCTCGCTTCCAATATACTCCGTTTCCCTATCTAAAAATAATTTATATGACGGTTTTTCTTCATCAACAATAGGTTGTCCATTGCTTAAATTTACATAATTATTCAAAACTTGTTGAGCCATTAAACCTATTGAATAAGCATCACAAACCAAATGACTAGCTTTCATGAAAATTCCAGACTTTTTATCTCCTAATTTTAAAACCTTAAAATCAACTAATAAATCTCCAGATATTTCTGATTGCATCCATTTTTGACAAGTTTGTTCTATTTCATTCCCCGACATATTTGAAAAATCAAACGTTTCAAAATTTTGTTTATTAAATTCTTGAACAAATTGAAGAACTTCGTTATTTTCTTCAACAAGTTTGATTCGCAATGCATCATTGTTTCTTATTAAGATATTTAAAATTTCAGTCCATCCATTATAATCAAAATCATAGCCATTTAAAATTATAGTGCCTCCTATATTTGCAATGTAGGAATTAGAAATACTTTGCTTCAGATTCCATATATTCATTTGTGAACTTGAAAGTCTCCTTTTTTCCATAAAATATCACACCTTTATTTCTATTATAGCTCCTATTACTATTATATAATTAATGTCTGTCAATGACAACTAATATCTTTAATTATAAACAAGGATGTAGCAAACTAAAGAAAAATATAAAAGTTGCTTGGTATAATAAATTAAAAAAATAAACTATAGATAATAAATTTTTACCTTTGTTTGTTAACGAAAGTGCTTATACAAACTCATAGTATTTATTATTATAGTTCTTTCTCTTACTTTTTCTATGCATAATTTATTTTATCTCAATACTTCCTGTGGAACCATTTATTTCAATTAGGTTTACAGTTTTTAAATAAT